>NZ_SDLG01000028.1:0-27889 GCF_013096965.1 Anoxybacillus sp. CHMUD | reverse complement strand
TTCAACTGTAAATACAGCTTGTTGTACCGTCAACATGCGATTCACCTCCTTGTCTATCAATATTCACATCATAGACAGGAAAAGCAAAAAATATTCAGCTCACTTTATGATGTGGCTGAATAGTTACCAATGTTCTATAGTATTTTTCTGCAACGATTGGTACAATCAAATTGACTGAGATTTTTGTTGTAGGAACGAAGGGGAGGGGATCACCATGGCAACGATTTGCAAAGCCGATTACTATTACGGGGCGTTGCTTTCTGCGTTGGTCAACGGGGGACTCGTGCCGGCACTGTTTGAAAAAGAAAACGACAACCGGCAAATATACGAAGTCACGACGAATAAAGCGAGTTATATCATTTATACGAAGTACAATACCACTCCATCAGGTTCCAAGGATTTCACTTGGTCCTTTTCGTTTAGTGACAATGAGATAGAAGAAATTATCAAGATTCATCATGAAAACAACAAAGAAAAAGAATTTATCTTTGCCTTTATTTGCGGCCAGAAGCAGTTAAGTGATTACAACCAAATGATTGCCATCGTCTACTGGGATGAATTTCTCGAATGCGTGGATATCGAAAAAGAACAGATTCGCGGAACAGCGCGGCTGTCGGTGAAGGCGGTCAAAGGTTCCCCGTGGCTTCGCATTTACGGCAGCAAGCGTGCCGATATGCTAGACGGAAAAGACAATACGATAAGAATTGAAAGAAGTCGATTGAGCAGTTTGTAACAATAACATTTGGGGGCGGGGAGGGGAATTGTGAATATGGGTCTTTTCTATACATTGCTTCTTTTGCTCTTGCTTGTTTTGCTGGCAAGATGGATCAAGTCAAAAGAAGCGGAATGGATTGGATCGTATGGAGAATATAAAGTCCGTAAAGCAATTAAAAATATAGAAGCAACATCATCCGGAAAATACAAAGCTTTTCATAACCTGTATATTCCAAAACAAGACGGTTCAACTTCGCAAATTGATCATATTATCCTTTCCGATCAAGGACTGTTTGTCATCGAAACGAAAAATTACAGCGGCTGGATTTTCGGAGATGAAACGTCAAAATATTGGACGCAAGTCATTTATAAACGAAAAGAAAAATTTCCTAATCCTATTTTGCAGAACAAAGGGCATATCAAGGCGTTAAGAGACTGGCTTGGGGAGGAGTTTGCGCATATTCCGATTCACTCGGTTGTCGTGTTTTTGACGCGGGCAAAGTTTAAATCAAATGCTCATTTTGCCCATGCTTATGTGGTTTATCCGAAACAATTGAAACAAGTGCTCGAGCAACATCAAACAAAAGTGATCGATAGGGAAACAAAGGAACGTTTAGCTCAAAAATTAGAAACAGTGCTTGCCAAAGATAAGACACAAGAAAAAGAAATGAAAAAGCGGCACGTGCAAACGATTCGAACGAAGCAAAAGCAGACGGAACAACATATACAGCAAAACCGTTGTCCAAAATGTGGCGGTGTTCTAATCGTTCGGAAAGGGAAATACGGAACATTTAAAGGTTGCAATAATTATCCGAAATGCAAGTTTACGCAGTCGATTGGCTGAACTTGCAACATGGCGATCGGGCAGCAACTATAGATAAGGGAAGGAGGAAAATGATGTTTTCTATTCACGAGGAATTGGAACGCCTATCGCAAAAGTATCGATTTTTTGCTTCAAAAGAAGCGTTTAAACAGTCATTAAAATTTCAGCTTCAAGAAAAATTCCGCGTCGAGGAGAACAAACGCTTTCATGATTATCTGATCGATTTGTGGGTGGAAGAATCGGAAAGTGGGCGCCAATACGCGATTTGTTTAATGAACAAGCTCGCTCGGGTCACGATAAAGCAAAACGAGCAAACGATTGAATTGAAGCACCACGGTGCTCAGGATCGGGGTCGTTATGATTTTTTGGCGCAAGTGGAAAAGTTAGAACGAATAACAATGGGGAGAAGGAATGTATACGGGATCGTTGTGCTGCTAACGAATGACCATTTGTATTGGACCGAGCCGATGCGACCAAATACGGTGGACTGCGAGTTTCGCATTCATGAAAACCGGATCATCACCGGGGAGTTAAAATGGCAGGAACGTGCATCAGCAGGGACGAAAGAAAACCGTGATGCGCCGATCTTTATTAAAGGGAGATATCAATTGAAATGGCATCATTATTCTACTATCAACCAAGATAAACATGGCGAGTTCCGATATGTAGCCGTTCATGTTGGGGACGTATATAGTTGAGAGAAATAGTTTTAGTGTCTGTTGTCACCTATCGAAGAAAAGCTGTGTCAGGAACGAAAACGTCTCGTGCAAGACTTGATTAACCCGGATTTATCTGTTGTGATGAAGAAGTGTTATGAGAAGCAATTAAAAAATTAGAGTACGACAGGAGAAGCTCCGTTGCACGCGGATCCTGTCACTTGTCGAATGTATGGGCACAGACAGGGGGGAGAAAGTTTGTTAGCTGAAATACATGGAAAAATATCATCGGACGGTTCGAATTTAAGCGAGCGGCTTGAGGATCAGCTGACAGCGAACGTATTTGGCACGTCGCGTTATCTCCCTTTTCCCAAAGGGATTCAGCCGATTTTAAGCAAGGCTGTATTTTTTTCTCAAACTGATCAAACGATGTTCATAAATGGTTTGGAGATGCAAAAAGACGAATTTATAGGGGATAAGGTTAAGTTTTGGGTCAAGGGGGAAAGAAGCGAAATCGATGTTTTGCTGGAATTGGATCATTTGATCATAGGAATCGAAGTGAAATACCATAGTCCTTTATCATCAGACGATCAATTGGAGCGAGAAGCGAGTGATTTACTAAAGGGTAAAGGGCAGACGCCAAAGTTTTTGCTCTTATTAGGAACGGAACCAGAAGTGAATATGATTGCTAAAAAGGTGATGGAAGACAGAAAACTGCCAAGCGGTGTTCATTTTGGGTATTTATCGTGGCAAGAAGTGTTCCATCAATTGGTGTGCGTGCAAAAAAATGAAACATTGAATGAGTTTGAAAGGTTAATGCTGAAAGATTTGATTGCTTTATTGAGAAAAAAGGGATTTGATCGTTTTCAAAACTTTCAAAGCCTTGCTTGTCCTTTAGTTGACCACTGCTCCTACTTTCATTTTTATACAGATGAACAATTTTTTCATTTAAGTGCCAATCGTATTGAAAAGGAGTGGTATTATGAATTCCGTTAGTATACGAGAGAACATAAAAAACGCTTTTGAGGTTGTGCGAAAAACGTACGAGAGTGTCGATAAACTGTTGGCGGAATTGGACCGTCAATCGGTTGAATGTGGATTTGTTCCGGTGATCCCACAATTTTTACGTCAGAAATCTGACCGCGAGTATCGAGGCTGGTTCATTCAATCTTTTATCAAGCTATATCAGAGAGATTCCGCCCCTCCTTGCCAGTCGGGGAATGGGTTGAAAAACGACCCAATCTATGCAGTTGAAATCTCATTTGAAGAAGAACCACGGATGACGTTATGCAAATACGTATATTCAACCCTTGAACATTGGGATAAACCGCCGAGCGTTTCTGAGCATTGGTTTTTCTACTGGCCTTTATATGATGGCAATAACTTTACTAATCATGAATCTGAAAATGGAGTGTTTAAACGCGTTCCAAATGACGAAAAAACTTCAGAAAAATATGGTAAAATTCAAGAAGTTATTTCAAAGAAAATTGATTTATTATCCATTACATCAACGAACATTAAGGATAGGGTGTTTGATGAGTTGAATCGTTTGTGACAGATAAACTGGAATTAGGGAAATCAAAACAGTTGACGGACTGAGGAGGGGCGGTGCGTGGGGATCAAAATAGAAATGCCTATTCGGATGGCAATATTCCGTCTAGCGGAGTTGGATAAATGGAGAAACGGCGAAAGAGAAAACGGTTATTGCAGAAAACTGCCTGGTACAAAAGAATTTAGTTATTTGGGAGTTTTAAAATGAACACGATAGAGTATAATTGCCATTTCACACTGCTTACGGCGAAGATATGGCAAGCCCTGCTTTTTTCCCGTGAATCGGGAATCGCTGGCCAAGGAGCATCGTATTAAAGATATGGGGGGGGAGAGGAATGAACATGCTGAGCTTTGAGCATAAGAAAGCTATTTTTCGGTCATTTAAGCAATTACAAGAAAAGCCTATAAGTAACAAACGGGTAAATTATGTTTATCCAGAAAGCTTGCAAAGAGGGAAAGTATTAGCTAGGGAATTATACCCTAGTGGAAATGGATATGTAAATGCCAAGTATATGGATAGTGAAATCATAAAGAAAAAAGGATATAACGTTGATCCGCGAGGATGGATAAAGATTGAAAATTTTTCTGATCAACAGTTAAGGGAATTGATTGAGATTGCCATGATGTCTATGTCAGGGAAAAGGGCTGAAATGATACAAACTGGCGAAAATTTGAACCATGACAGTAACGAAATAAGGCAGGAAACCTCGACTTCTTTTGAGAGATTGGTTCGTTCATGTTTGTATAATTGGCTTGGCTACGGAAATGTCAATGCACCGGTTTGGTTTATTGGGGTTGAAGAAGGCGGGGCAGAAATATGGAGACACCGTACGAAAACACTTGAACAAAGTTTAGAGATTCGCTCAAAGTTTCATCTTCAAATGGATTTTCGGCATGTTTGGGAAGATTTGTACAATATATCGTTGTCATCATGGACAGGTCCTAATGTTTGGCGCTATATAGCGGCTTTTATTTTGGAGATCGAAGGAAGGGACGCAACTGTTGAAAATATTAACGATTACATTTTTTATACTAAGCAATTAGGGAGAGAAAGTTCCAATCATTTTCTTGGCGAAATGATGCCATTGCCCAAGCCGTCTAAAAAAAGCATAAAACCTTATGAATCTATTTGGAATTCTGTAAATGATTATTATGATGAAGTAGCCAACAACAGACTTTCCCTTATTCGTAAAACAATTATTGAAAATCAAAATGTAAAGCTCCTCGTATCTTATGATCGAACGCTCACTGAAATGATGCTAAACTATTTCTCTTCGACGATTGAAATGGTTAGTACTTGGAATTTTCAACATGAGCAATATACACTTTATAAAATTACTTTTAGCAATGAAAGATCTATTTTGATGCTTTCCACTCCTTTTTTTGGTAATGGGAGAATTAGTTATAATGGGATAAGAAATGCTGCGAGACGTATTATAAATGAAGGATGGGTAGTTCTGTAGCTTGCTTAACTACATTATATGTTTGAATAGAAACAGCACTTGTCAAAGACAAAAAGCAAGAAAAAGAAATGAAAAAGCGGCACGCACAAATGATTCGAACGAAGCAAAAGCAGACGGAACAACATATACAGCAAAACCGCTGTTCGAATGCTGCGGTATTCTATATACATGCACCTTAAAACCATGACTTCTGTATGAACACCTTTTTTCATGGCTATACTGCTCCTAAATATTTCTATACAAAAGGAGCGGAATTGGCATGAAACGTTTGAAAATCACAAATGATCACGGTTGGACGCCTCGAACCCTTCGAAAACAAGAACGGAAAATCAAAGATGCTTCCCTTCGCGTTCGGGTGACCGCTGTTCGTCTTGTCATGGAAGGTCACCTCGGTAAAGATGTCGCGAAAATGGTCAACGTATGCCGTCAATCGGTTGCCATCTACGTTGCACGTTTTAATCAAGGTGGGCTCGATCATCTACTCGATCGTCGCTTACCACCTGGTCGCGTGCCATTTCTTACGGAAGAACAACAACAAGAAATTAGACAACTCGTGTTAACTACTACACCTGTGGATGCTGGCTGGGGCATCGCTTCGTCATGGAACACGCGCATTTTACAATCTTACATTCAACAAACCTATGGTGTTTCCATGTCACGTGAAGGCATTCGTAAGTTATTGCATCGTCTTCGTTTGTCATGGACACGTCCGACGTATAAGCTCGTCAAAGGAGACGCTAAGCGTCAAGCTGCTTTTCAAAGAGAACTTGAATTTATAAAAAAAAACTAATTACCGAGAATGTTACCATGTTTTATGTGGATGAGACACATGTTCGTGCCTATCAAGCGTTGCGTACGACATGGGCAAGAAGTAGGGAATCAGAAACAAGTGCCAAGCTACGGTCACCATGACCATGTGTCCATTTTTGGTGCAGTTGACGTTCGACAAGGCGATGTTGTTTTCCATCGTGCTTCATCCGCCAATGCCGAAACGTTCCTTGACTTTTTGCGCCGATTGAAAGAGAAATATGCTGATCGATTCCTCGTGCTTGTGTTGGACAATGCGCGTATTCATCATGCCAAGATGGTACAAGCCTTTCTTGATGGCGAGGAAGGCGCTGCTTTTCATTTCATCTTTTTTCCACCGTATTCTCCACAGTTAAATCCGATTGAACGGTTATGAAAGTGGTTGAAAGATGAAGTGATTGCCAACGTTTTTCACAAGGATCAAAATGACATTGCCCAATCCATTACTCGCTTTGAACAGTACGTCTTACAACATCCAGATGAGGTGTTACGCCGCATGGGGTGTGCTGTGTGAATCAGAGGTTAAAATGCCAATTTGGATGTATATAAGTTGTCCATTTTTTATCAATTCTCGAAATTGTTGAAATAAAGGAAGTTTTTGGGTTATTCGTCGAAACTCATGAATGCACCGAGGCGATTTTTCGAATGGGGAAAACGTGATAAGATGAAAAACAGAGGCAGGTGAAAGGGATTGTGGCAACTATTTTTATCGATGTTTGAACGGCTGAGCATGATTGTGATGATGGCTTTTTTATTGACGAGATTATCATACTTTCGTAAATTAATTGAGCATCAGGAAATCGGACGAACGCAACGATGGACGATTATGCTTATTTTTGGCATGTTTGGGATTATCGGTACATATACCGGCTTAACCGTTCACGTAGAGACAACGGAAATCTCAAAGTGGGCGTTCTCTTTAAAGGAAGAAGAAGCGATTGCGAACTCTCGCGTCATCGGTGTGGTGATCGCGGGTTTGCTTGGAGGATGGAGAGTTGGATTAGGCGCAGGGTTGATTGCGGGCGGTCATCGCTTATTGCTTGGCGGGTTCACCGCTGCAGCTTGTGGAATTTCGACGATGGTGGCCGGATTAATCGCGGGACTTGTATATCGTGCCAGAAACAGAGCGGCATTGTCTCCATTTGTCGCCCTTTTGGTCGGAATGGGAGCGGAAGCGCTTCAAATGTTGGTCATTTTATTAACAGCCAAGCCATTTGAACGAGCGGAAGCGCTTGTTGAAGCGATCGGCGTTCCAATGATTGTCGCCAACGGGATTGGAAGTGCGATTTTTGTGCTCGTCATTCGCCATTTGTTTCAAGAAGAAGAAAAAGCAGGCGCCTTACAAGCTGAGAAAGCGATGCGGCTAGCTGAGGCTACCGTTCAACATTTGCGCAACGGCCTCACAGCCCATTCAGCACAAGCCATTTGTGAACTTTTTATTCGTGAAGTGCCATCGATTGCGGTGGCGGTAACGAATCGCAGTCATATCCTTGCTCATGTTGGGATAGGGGCGGATCATCATTTTGTCGGTGAACCGATTCAAACAGAAACGACGCGAAAAGTCATTGAAACAGGGGAAATGATGGTGGTTTATGATCGGGTGATTTGCCATCATGAACAATGTCCATTACAAAAAGCGATTATTGCTCCGCTCAAACGAAAAGATGAAACGATCGGAACATTGAAATTTTACTTTCGATCCGAGGCCGATTTATCATCGATTACATTTGAATTTGTAAAAGGGCTGTCTTCCCTTTTAAGTTTACAGCTTGAAATCGCCGAAGCGGAAAAATACTATCAACTGATGAAAGAGGCAGAAATTAAGGCACTTCATGCGCAAGTACATCCTCACTTTTTGTTCAATGCTTTAAATACGATCGTTTCGTACATTCGCATCAACCCGAATAAAGCGCGAGAACTTTTGTTGTCCCTTGCTCATTATTTACGGCGAAATTTAGCCAGTTCAACGCAAATGTTGTCCACATTAGAAGAGGAGCTAAAACATGTTCGAGCGTATTTAACGATTGAGGAAGCACGTTTTCAAGATAAATTGCGTGTCATTTATAACATCGAACATGGATTCGAACAGTTGATGCTGCCAACGATGACGCTCCAGCCGCTCGTTGAAAATGCGATCAAGCATGGGCTTCGCCGCATGAAACAAGGAAGTGAAATCGTCATTTCGGTTCAATCAAGCGGCAATGAGGTGCACATTTCTGTGTCTGACAATGGAAAAGGAATCGAGCAAGCACGATTAGCGGAATTGCTAAAAAAACCGGTTTCATCGCAGCAAGGGGCGGGAATTGGTTTATACAACGTGAATGAGCGTCTAAAATCGCTGTTGGGCGAACATGTCCAACTTTCGATTCAATCAATGGAAGGAAAAGGGACAACCGTTCAAATCAAAATCCCATATTCAAAGCAAAAGAAGGAGGGAGGATTCCGTTGAGCATCCGTGTCATGATTGTCGATGATGAAATGTTAAGCCGCGAAGAATTGAAGCATTTGCTGAGTCAGTATTCTATGCTGGAAATCGTGGCAGAGGCTGATAGCGGTGAACGAGCGTTAGAAAAAATGATCGCTATTCAGCCAGACGTTGTTTTTTTGGATATTGAAATGGGGGAGCTGTCTGGATTGCAGCTAGCGAAAATACTGCAACAAATGAAAAAGCCGCCAAGCATTGTTTTTGCAACCGCGTATCCGAATTATGCGGCGGAAGCGTTTCGGTATGAGGCGGTGGACTACTTATTAAAACCGTTTGATGAACAGCAAGTAGGTGAAACGGTTGAACGGCTGATTCGAAAATTTGCAGAAAAAACAGAGGTGAAAACCGCAACGCGGAAGCTAGCCATTGAAGCCAATGATGGAATTGTGTATGTATCTCCAGCCGATATTTTGTTTTGTTTCCGCAAAGAACGGGACACGGCTATTGTGACAGCTGACAAAACGTATTACACAAAATTGACGTTAAAAGATTTGGAACAAAAACTAAAAGACGGTTTCTTTTTTCGAACGCATAAAAGTTATTTAGTTAATCTCGAAAAAGTGGAACAGCTCATTCCATGGTTCAATGGGGCGTACGAACTGACATTGTCGGGAAGCGATGAAAAAATTCCTGTGAGCCGCAACTACGTCAAAACGTTACGGCAGCATTTAGAATTGTGACAAATTTGTGACACGTCAATCAGAAAATCAAACATCTTACCTCTGCTTTTTTGCATGATAAACGAAAACCTCCCAAAATCAAGTTCCGATTTTATAAGATGTGAATGAAAACGCATACAAATAGGGGAGGTTCACATGATTACCTTTATTGTTTCGGTCTTATTATTAATTATTGGATATTTTACGTATGGAAAGTTCGTTGAAAAAGTGTTTGGGATCAAAGAAAAGCGCCCAACGCCAGCTTATACACTTCAAGATGGTGTAGACTATGTTCCGATGGACACGAAACGAAATTCGCTTATTCAGTTATTGAACATCGCCGGGGTTGGTCCGATTTTTGGTCCGATTTTAGGGGCATTATACGGTCCAGTTGCTTTCCTTTGGATTGTTCTCGGTTCGATTTTCGCTGGGGCGGTGCATGACTATTTAACAGGGATGATTTCTCTGCGCAATCGCGGGGCTCACGTTCCTGAATTGGCAGGAAAATTTTTAGGAAAAAGCATGAAGCATGTTGTAAACGCTTTTACTGTTTTATTGCTGCTGCTTGTAGGAACCGTTTTCGTACAAGCACCAGCTGCACTTATTCATAACCTTATGGAACAAAAGGTAGCGTTATCTATTATCGTTGGTGCGATTTTTTTCTACTATATCATCGCGACACTTTTACCAATCGATAAAGTGATCGGTCGGATTTATCCGATTTTTGGCTTGTTGCTTTTAATCAGTGCAATCGGTGTTGGCGGAGGTCTTGTCATCCAAGGTGCGCCGATTCCAGAGCTGCAATTAACGAATATGCATCCAGATAACTTGCCGATTTTCCCGCTTTTATTTTTAACGATTTCTTGCGGGGCGTTATCAGGATTCCATGCGACACAATCGCCAATCATTTCGCGAACAACACAAAATGAAAAGCAAGGCCGCCTCATTTTCTACGGAATGATGATTGCAGAAGGAATTATTGCGATGATTTGGGCGGCTGCAGCGATGAGCTTATTTAGCGGAAACGAATTAAACGAAATCATTCAAACAGGAGGACCAGCTGCCGTTGTCAATGAAGTAGCGGTGCGCATGCTTGGAGCTATTGGCGGTACGCTTGCGGTTCTCGGTGTGATCATTTTGCCGATCACTTCAGGTGATACAGCTTTTCGCAGCTGCCGAATGATTATTGCCGATTACTTTAACGTGGCACAAAAGAAACTTCGAAGTCGCTTATGGATTGCGATTCCTTTATTCGCTCTCTCTTATGCACTTACGAAAATGGACTTCAGCATCTTATGGCGCTATTTCTCTTGGGCAAACCAATCAACAGCAGCGATTGCCCTTTGGATCGGAGCGATGTATCTGATTTTATCAAAGAAAAATTATTTTATTGCGATGATTCCGGCGATCTTTATGACGACGGTAACATTGACGTATATTTTCAATGCGAAAATCGGATTTAATCTTCCAATGGGCATTTCTTATGTGATGGCAGTCATTGGAACTGTTGGCATCATTGCCGCTTTCTATGCAGCGGCTCGGAAAAAAGAAAAAGAGCTAACTTCGGTGGATGATGGATTAGATCAGGTGGCGTAGATGGGATGCTGCAATCATCGCTATCGCGAACATGTCGAAGCGGAGGAATGCCGAATCAACAAGAAAGGGAGCGAACGCCTTCCGCTTTCGCTAAAATTAATCATGATTCTTATTTTGCTAATTGCAATTGTGATCTCTCTTTTATAGAGAGATCTTTTTTTGCATGTTTCTTTCTCTTATGTGCGTTATTTGGTAAAATTACGAGGAAGCGCAAGAAAGCCCCTGTCTTTAGACACGGGGATGAATTGCGTATTTTTTTTGATAAATTTATTAGATTTGTTTATTTTATCTATTGTTTGTGGTATATTTAGTATAGAGGTGATTGGTTTTGGAAAACGAAAAATACACCCATAAAAAAGGGATTGTTTATCTCAATCAATATCATATTGTGTTTTGCCCAAAATACCGCAGAAAAGTGTTAGTTGGAGATATTGAACGAGATTTAAAAAGAATTTTTGAAGAAGTTGCCAAAGAACATGATGTACAAATCAAAGCAATGGAAATTATGCCTGATCATGTTCATTTGTTCATTTCTTTTGACCCTCGTCAACATTTGCACAAAATTATACAAGCGTTTAAAGGGAAAAGCAGTCGAATATTAAGGGAAAAATATCCTTCGTTAAAAAGCAGACTACCGTCGCTATGGACACGAAGTTATTTTTGTTGCACTGTCGGCCATATTTCAGAAGAAGCGGTTAAACAATACATCGAAAATCAAAAGAACGTATAAAGGAAGTGGTGTCGTTGGCGAAAACAAAAACCAAAAGTTATGTGCTGACGTTGAAACTCAAAACAGAACTATGGCAGGCGTACATATTAGAGAAACGTTTTGAAATTGGCAGAAAAATATACAACGCTTGTTTGGGCGAATTGTTGAAACGGCATAAAAAATTACAACATGATAAGCAGTATCGTCATCTAGCCCAACAACCAAAATCAAAAGAAAGAAACAACTTGCTAAATGAGTTATATCGTCAGTACGGAATCAATGAATACGCTATGCACGATTTTGTTAAGCCAATGCAACACCATTTCAAGAAACACATCGACTCACACACCGCACAAAAAATCGCTACGAGAGCATGGATGGCAATGGAAAAACTCATCTTTGGTAATACAAAAAAAGTGTCTTTTAAAAAATACAACGATATGGATTCATTAGAAGGAAAAACAAATAGCGCAGGCATCCGTTTCAAAAACAAACATTTGCTTTGGAATGGTTTATCTATTCCTGTTATAATTCACCCAAACGACATATATGCACATCTGGCTCTACAAGACCGTATAAAATATTGTCGCATCGTCCGTAGACGAATTAGAGGAAAAATCAAGTATTTTCTTCAACTCACTCTTGGAGGTGTGCCACCAAAGAAAATAAACCGCCAAACAGGAGAAATAAAACATCCAATGGGGCAAGGCGATGTTGGTATCGACATAGGAACACAAACCGTCGCTATTTGCTCGATGAATAATGTCAAGTTGCTCATTCTTGCGCCGAGCGTCGAAAACATAGAAAAGCAAAAGCGAGTTCTTCAACGAAAATTGGATCGTCAAAGGCGGGCGAATAATCCGCACAAATACAATGAAGATGGGACAATAAAAAAAGATAACAAGGAAAAATGGGTTTGGAGTAAAAATTATCTCAAAACTCGTCAACAACTAGCCGAGTTACAAAGAAAAATGGCTGAAAAACGTAAACAAGATCATCAACGGCTTGCCAATTGGATCATCACATTAGGTCATCATATCCAAGTAGAAAAAATGAATTTCAGAGCACTTCAAGCAAAGGCAAAAGAAACAAAAGTCGATGCCAACGGAAAACACAAAAAGAAAAAACGATTTGGAAAAAGTATTGCGAATCGTGCGCCAAGTTTGTTTTTAAACATACTGAATCAAAAACTGCAATATGAAGGCTATTCCCTTCAGTACATCGACACATTTCGCGTCAAGGCAAGTCAATACGACCACCAAAACGATGAGTACAACAAGAAAACACTTTCTCAACGATGGCATGAAGTAGACGGACGCAGAGTGCAACGAGATTTATACAGCGCATTTTTAATCATGAATGTGAAAGACAATCGAAAAGAAATAGATAGACACAAATGTTTAGAGAGATGGGATCAATTTATTCGACTGCATGATGAAGAAATCAAACGACTTCGTCTTCATCCATATGTCGTAAGTAGTATGGGAATTTAAATGATAAAAAGCGTCTTGAATCGGGCGCACAGGGCGATAAGCACCAGTGAGGTGTTTGCCCATGAAAGTCTTGTGGAATTAGAGTCAGTATCCATGCGAAGGTATGGGAGAAGCTCTATAGTACACAAGAACCTCGTGGCTTTAGCCATCGGGAGGTTCAGAAGGGCTATTACGGAGATTGCTGAGCAAACAAACCTTCTTGCTTTAAATGCAGCAATTGAAGCAGCCAGAGCGGGCGAACATGGCCGCGGCTTTGCAATCGTCGCGGATGAAGTGCGCAAGCTTGCCGAACAATCGGCCCAATTCGCTCAACAAATTGCTCAATTAATCACAGCGATTCAAGAAGAAACCGAGAAAGCGGTTCAATCGATGGAAGCAGCCACAAAAGAAGTAGCGGCTGGCATCGAAGTTGTGAACACCGCCGGCGACTCGTTTGCGCAAATTAAACAATCGGTGCGCGATGTGACCGATCACGTTCAAGACATCACCGCTTCCATCCAACAGATGGCGAATGGCGCCGAACAAATCGTTCAATCGATGCAGCTAATCGCCAAAATCTCCGAAGAAGCGGCAGCCGGCACACAAGAAGTGTCCGCCGCAACAGAGGAACAACTTGCGGCCATGGAAGAAATCTCTTCATCTGCTTCTTCGCTGTCCGATATGGCGGAACAACTGCAAACGCTTATTCAGAAATTTAAACTTCATTAAGGCGAAAAGAAGTTCTCTGCTGGCAAGAGGCGGAGAACTTTTTTCATTTTTTAAGGAAGGATTTTAGACGATATCGATCGCATTGTCGGGATTTATTCATGCGATGTGCTGTTTGCCGATTCGTTGAATGAAGAAATCAAACAACAAATTTTGCGAGATGGAAAAGTGATTTATTCGATGCCTTCATGAAAGTTTCGAGGAGAGAAGTAAAGAAAAAACAAGAAGCTAAAGTGAAAACCACACCTGTTGGAAGAGTGTGGTTTTTTACTTTCTGCATTTTCAGAAATTTGATGGACGTTCCTATTCGTTTTCTATAAAATGTAAGATAAATCATGGCTAAAGGAGAATAAAGATGAAACGAGTCGATGTCGTCTATGTGCTTTTGTACGATGAAGATCAGGAGAGAGTGCTAATGGTGTTGAATAAGAGAGGAACGTGGTCGTTGCCTGGCGGCGGGGTCGAAGCAGGGGAGACGCTAGAGGAAGCAGCGATTCGAGAAGTGAAAGAAGAAACAGGGTATGACGTGGCTATCGGTGACATTGTTGCTCTCAACGAAGCGTTCATCGATGAAAACCATGTCTTTTTCATTACCTTTCGCGGAACGATCCTTTACGCGCCAGAAGTGATGCAGGGAGACGAAAATATCATCACGGTGGAATGGGTCGATGTTGACAAAGCAGAAGAGCTGATGCCTTATCATCCGAACGGCATTCGCTCATTTTTGAAGAAAACATATGGTGCGCAATATGTAATGCAGGAATAAGCGGGGCTTGAGTGCAGTTGTGAGGAGCAACTAGCATACACAGGTTGTTTGTTGTTGTACAGGACAGAACAGACTCATTTGAGATAAAAAATAGAGGGGATTCATATGATAATCAGGGAAGCGAGACTAGAAGATGCTCAACAGCTTGCGAACCTAATTCAACAAGTTGAAAATGAAAGCGAATTTATGCTTTTTGAACCTGGTGAAAGAAAGCTCACTCCAGAAAAGCAAAGGACAATGATTGAAAATATCTCAAAACAAAAAAATTCAACCATATTTGTAGCTGAAGATTATGAGAAGCTAGTAGGATATTTGATGGCTTTCGGCGGCAATGCCAAAAGAAATAGACATTCAGCCTACTTAGTGATTGGGATTCTGAAAGAGCACAGAGGTAAAGGAATTGGAACGAAATTATTTAGAAAGCTAGAAAGTTGGGCTAGGGAACGGAATATACATCGTTTAGAGTTAACGGTCATGACACAGAATCAAGCAGGAATCGCTTTGTATAAAAAAATGGGGTTTGAAATAGAAGGGACAAAAAAACATTCATTGCTTGTCAATGGCCTCTTTATGGATGAGTATTATATGGCTAAAATTTTATATTAAAAATATCAAAAAACGCTTGGAAAACGAAATCCGAGCGTTTTTTAGATTACCTTATTTAACACTTAGCTAGCGTTCTCCGCTGCTAGAATCATGCAGAAAATGGTCCAGAATCGTTAACTTTGGACAATGTTTCTTAAAGAAAAGTACTCCAAATAGCTTTCAAAAAGAATCCCAAACCGCCTAAAAATATTCCTAAACACGCCATGCTTAAAGGTGAACCCCATTTGATTTCTTCTTTCATTAAAATCCTCTCCCTTTTCAAAACTTCTCCTTATTATATTTCGCTTTAACTTCCAAAAAGTTTCAACTTGTTTTAATTATAAACGATATCCCTGCTTTTAGTACTTTGCAGTCACTGCTGTAACAACATCCCGTTTTTCGCTTAGTTACCAACGAAATCCCTAATACAATATTACGACATCGGTACAACACGAGCTTCATCTTGGTGAAAGCAAAAAGTATAAGCCTTCTGCAGCTGCTTATATCTCTTAATCTTTCGGACAAATACCGTCAGAAGAACAATTTTTTTGTAATCTTATGAACTTAATGAACAAAATGTTTTTTATTTTTATAATCTTTTAATTCTGAATATTCTTGATATAATTCTCGTTAAGAGTGTAAGCGTTATCAATAAGCTGAATTAAGGGGGTAAAAAGTATGTTTAAAAGTAAAAAGAAATGGCTGCAGCTTTTTATGGCTGGAATTTTCAGTTTAGGTCTTACCGCATGTGGAACTAGCGAAGCTAATAAAGCTTCAACATCCAAGTCCAATTATCCTGAAAAACCTATTGTCGTTGTTGCGCCTTCAGGTGCAGGCGGAGGATGGGATTTAACGGCTAGGGCATTAACAAAAGCGCTTAATGAGACAGGGCTTGTTAAGCAAACGATGACAGTTGAGAATAAACCTGGCGGTGGAGGAACTGTGTTCATGGCGGAATACGCTACTCAAGATAAAAAGAATGATTACAAATTGTTTGTAAATTCTCCGCCGATCATTATCAACAATTTAAAGGCCGAAGGGAACAGCCCATTTGGTTACAAAGATACAACACCGCTTGCCCAATTAACAAAAGATTATGGAGCCATTGTTGTAAAGGCTGATTCAAAATTTAATTCTTTGCAGCAAGTGATTGAGGAAATAAAGAAAGATCCAAAATCAGTAACAGTGGCGGGCGGCTCTGGTCCGGGATCAATGGATCATTTAATCGCCGTTCTTCCGATTTATAAGTCAGGTCTTGATCCAAAGACGGTTAAATATGTTTCCTACGACGGTGGAGGCGAAGCGATCGCAGCGCTACTTGGTGGAAATGCCGATGTAATTGCAACAGACGCATCTGCCGTAGGGGAATACTTGAAAGCGGGGAAAGTGAAAGTGCTTGCCGTATCTTCTCCGGAACGGCTTAAAGGAGACTTAAAAGATGTTCCGACGATGAAGGAGCTAGGAATCGATACAGAGTTTACAATTTGGCGCGGTGTTTTTGGTCCAAAAGAAATGTCAGAAGAGGCAAAACAATATTGGACGGATACACTGAAAAAACTTTCTGAACACGAAAAGTGGAAAGCAGAATTAGAAGCGCATGGCTGGCAGGCAGAATACAAAGGTCCTGAAGACTTCGTGAGATTCCTAGAAGAACAGGAACAGCTCATTAGCGACATGTTGAAATCTTTAGGAATGAATAAATAAGGAAAAATATACAGGGGCTGGCCTAAACGTAAATGTCAGACCCCACAGCCGCCATATATAGTCATCTTGAGCAAGTCTCGTATCTATTGTGGATGGTGCGTGAGGTTGGACACATGAGCGGTCAGCCTTTTCTTTTTCCATGATGGCGAAAGAGGTGCATGTGATGAATAAAACGTTTGATCGTTACGCGAGCCTCATATTTCTTATGATTGGCGCAGCGTTTATGTTGGAGAGTTTTAGAATTTCTAAAAGTGCTTATGGAAGCAATGTAGGGCCAAATGTGTTTCCGTTTCTTTTAGGATTGATTCTCGTTTTGCTTAGCATCAAGCTTTTACTCGAAACATTAAAGTACACGGCTGGTCATTTTTCAAAAAAGAAGTTGCAATACAAAAAATTTCTCATTATTTTAGCATCCGCTATTCTTTATGCCATCTTGCTTGAACCATTAGGATATGTGATAACAACTTTTCTTTTCCTTATTATCGGATTTCAAACGATGGAAAAAGGAAACTTGTTAAGAGCGGTATTCATAGCAGGAGCGTTCTCCTTTGGCGTCTATTATGTATATGTAGAAATTTTGCAAGGAACTTTACCAGGATGGCCAATTTGGTTTAGTTAGACAGGAGGACGAGAACGATGGATGTAATCAATTTCTTGTTAGACGGGTTTCAAACGGCATTGTTGCCGCACAATTTGCTTTTTGCATTCATAGGCGTATTAATCGGGACGGCTGTTGGTGTATTACCAGGTATAGGGCCGATGAGTGGAGTTGCTTTGTTAATACCTGTGACCGCATCGATGACAGGTGGATTAGAGCCAGCTGAAGCAGCAACAAGTTCGATTATTTTACTTGCCGGTGTTTATTATGGTGCGATGTATGGGGGCTCAACGACTTCCATTTTATTAAATACACCAGGTGAATCTTCTTCAGTTGTTACGACATTAGATGGTTATCAGATGGCGAAGCAAGGAAGAGCGGGCTCAGCTCTTTCGATTGCGGCAATTGGTTCGTTTTTTGCTGGAATAGTAGCGCTCATTGCACTTACACTTCTTGCTAAACCGCTTTCTGAAGTTGCGTTAAAATTTGGACCTGCTGAGTATTTTTCACTCATGCTGCTTGGGTTGGCTGCTGTGAGCGGACTTGCGGGAAATTCGATGACAAAAGCATGGATGATGACAGTTTTTGGGTTATTACTTTCGACAATCGGGATTGATGCAGTATCTGGTGTGGCTAGGTTTACGTATGATATTTCTGTTCTTTATGGCGGTTTAGAATTTCTCACAATCGCTGTAGGTTTGTTTGCACTCGGTGAAGTATTTAAAGCCATTCTTCATAAAGAACAAAATGAAGGAGAAGTTGCTAAAGTTGGCAGAATTCTCCCATCGAAACAAGAATTGAAGGAAAGTTCAGGGTCCATCGTTCGTGGTTCTTTGTTAGGATTTTTTGTTGGTGTATTACCAGGCGCTGGAGCTACGCTTGCTTCTTTTTTCTCCTATATTTTAGAGAAAAAGATCAGCAAAAATCCTGAGAAATTTGGAAAAGGGGCGATTGCTGGAGTCGCTGCTCCGGAGTCAGCCAATAACGCAGCCTCTGGCGGTGCGATGATTCCTTTATTAACACTCGGAATCCCCGGTTCAGGAACAACTGCTATTTTGATGGGAGCACTCATTATGTATAACGTACAGCCCGGTCCGCTTTTATTTGATGAGCATCCAGATGTTGCTTGGGGATTAATTGCAAGTATGTTCATTGGAAATCTCATGCTATTGATTTTAAATATGCCTTTAGTAAAAGTGTTTGCAAAGATTATCGAAACACCTCCGAAGTATTTAATTCCGATCATTATTGCTATTTCTATTTTTGGTGTATATGCCGTTCAAGTAACGACATTTGATTTGCTTCTCTTAATTGGCTGCGGTTTAGCTGGTTATTTGTTAGCTTCTAACGATTTTCCGCTCGCACCGCTTGTACTCGGACTAGTGCTTGGACCAATGATTGAAAACAACATGAGAAGAGCACTGACTGCCTCAAACGGCGACTTTATGGTATTTGTCGAAAAGCCAATTTCTCTTGCTTTCATTATCATTGCTCTTTTATGGATTATTGTACCGATTTTACTTAAATTAAGAGGAAAAACGCTAGTTGTTAGCGAAGAAGCATAAGAAAAGGAGAAAGACTTGCTGCCTTAGGTAGCTAGTCTTTCTTTCATTTATTCAACATCCGGAGGAGCTTATGAAACTACAAAGCAAGTTGATTTTCATTATATGTTCACTCATTCTGTTCGTCATTTTATTTTTAGAGTTGTTATTCCAGCATATGGTATCAGTTGCTTTAAAGGAACAAATCGGCTTAAGGGCTTTGAGCGTGGCAGAAGCGGTTGCTTCCAGTCCAACTATTAAACATGCATTTAAAGAGACGAAGCCCTCGAACATGATACAACCATATGCTGAAAAAGTTCGTCAGAGAACCGGGGCAGAATTTGTTGTCGTTGGCAATACGGAAGGAATTCGCTATTCTCACCCCATTCCTGAACGAATCGGCAAGAAAATGGTCGGCGGGGATAATGGTGCTGCTCTTTCAGGAAAAGCGGTTGTTAGCGAGGCAGTAGGGTCGTTGGGACCTTCGATAAGAGGGAAGGCGCCTATATTCGACGATGCCGGAAATGTCATTGGGCTTGTTTCTGTTGGTTTTCTGATTGAAGATGTCCATGCGCTCACATGGTCGTACCAATTGAAAGTTTTGATGACCGGGATTATTGCATTGACATTGGGAGTGATTGGTTCCATTGTGATTGCGCGTGGAGTGAAAAAAGCCATTCACGGTTTAGAACCAAAACAAATCGGATTGCTATATCAAGAAAAACAGGCAATCCTTGAGGCAATAAGGGAAGGAATCGTCTCGATTAATGCCGATGGAGTGATTACGATGGCGAACCCGACAGCAATGTCGATATTAAATGTACCTGAAAAAGATATTGTAGGAAAACATATTCTTGATATCGTTCCAAACTCAAGACTATTGGAAATTATTAAGACTGGGAAGGTAGAATATGATGATGAAATGTTAGTAGGAGAACAAATTGTGATTACGAATCGTATCCCAATTGTTGACAACAGCGGCGCTGTCATCGGTGCTGTTTCAACGTTTCGAAATAAATCGGAGCTTTATCAACTAACTCAGGAACTTGCACAAGTGAAAAGCTATGCTGAAGCACTTCGGGCACAAACACATGAATTTTCTAATAAATTATATTTAATTTCAGGTCTTATTCAGCTGGAACAATACGATGATGCGCTTGAATTAATTACAAAAGAATCGAACATTCAACAAAATTTAATTCGATTTATTATGAATGAAATCCCTGATCCAATTATTGGAGGATTATTAATTGGCAAATTCAATCGGGCTAATGAATTAAAAATCAAATTTGATATTAATCGTGAAAGCAGCTTCAAAGACGTCCCGGAAAAAATTAACCGAGATAGCCTTGTGACCATTATCGGAAATATTATTGATAATGCGATGGAATCGGTTTTACAAAATCATCAAAAAGATAGAAAAGTTACAGTATTTTTAACGGATCTTGGTAAAGATTTAATTATTGAGGTGGAAGATACGGGTGTTGGTATTTCCGAGGAGATTCGCGAGAAAATTTTTGAGAGAGGTTTTTCTACGAAAGCAGCAACTGGGAGAGGATATGGACTTGATTTAGTAAAAAAGGCTTTGGGAACTTTAAATGGATATCTTACATTTGATACACGCCCTGAAGGAGGTACGATTTTCACAATTGTTATTCCAAAATATTAAAAAATGAGGGGGAGTTAAGGGATATATGGTGTTAAACGAAAACGCTCAACTTATACAAATTTTAATTGTTGAAGATGATAAGAGAATTGCCGAAATTAATCGTCGGTTTGTAGAGAAAGTGCCTGGTTATGCCGTCATTGGAATTGCAACGAATGAATGGGAAGCAAAAGAGCAAATTGAAATCTTACAGCCCAATCTCATTTTGTTAGACATTTATTTTCCTGATATGTCAGGGCTTCAATTGCTGAAATGGATTAGAGAAAATTTTACAAACATTGATGTCATTATGATTACTGCAGCAAAAGAAATTGAAGCTTTAAAGCAAGCGATACATGGAGGTATTTTTGATTATATTATTAAACCAGTAATGTTGGATCGATTTAAAGAGACATTAAACAGATATAAAGAGTATTATCATACAATGAATCGATTAATGGATGAAAAAGAAACGATTAATCAAGATGAAATTGATAAATTGATTGGGAAAGGAAACAAAGAAAGCATCGATGAAGACCTTCCTAAAGGAATCAACCGTTTAACACTTGATAAGGTAATAGCTATCATCAAGAAAAATAACAATGGAATGACAGCGGAAGAGGTAGGGCAACAAATCGGGGCGAGCCGAACAACAACAAGAAGATATTTAGAATATCTTGTGTCTATCTCCCTTGTTACGGCTGATATATCGTACGGCTCTGTAGGAAGACCGGAGCGAATCTATCAAATAAAAGAATAAAAGGGGATTAAGATAATTTCAATTTGAATTTTCTGAATAGTAAATATATAATATTCTTTACATCATCGTTTGGAAGGAGAAGGAAAGATGGGAGCTCTTATAAAATTCAGCAACTTTGTTAGCAACACATTTGCAATTTGGGTATTATTATTCGCGGCTCTTGCTTTTTTTGAGCCACAAGCATTTACATGGATCGCTCCTTACATCGTACCATTACTTGGTATCGTCATGTTCGGGATGGGACTGACATTATCGGCCAACGATTTTAAGGAAGTCTTCACGCGCCCGAAAGAAGTGCTCATTGGAGTACTTGCCCAATTTCTTATTATGCCGCTTTTGGCCTTTTTACTCGCTACCTTATTGCCCGTTTCACGTGAAGTAGCGCTCGGCATCATTCTTGTCGGCTGCTGTCCGGGGGGTACCGCTTCAAATGTTATGACATACTTGGCAAAAGGAGATACAGCGCTTTCGGTTGCTGTTACATCCGTGTCAACATTGCTTGCCCCGATTTTGACACCAGCGCTCATTTTGTTGCTTGCAGGAAAATGGCTGTCCGTTTCAGCTGGGGCTCTGTTTTGGTCCATTGTCAAGGTTGTACTTATTCCTATTATCCTTGGATTAATCGTTCAAATGATGTTTCAAAAGCAAGTAAAAGCGAGCGTTCAAATTCTTCCGCTCGTTTCCGTTATTGCCATTGTGGCTATCGTGGCTGCTGTCGTTGGTTTGAATCAGCAGGCGATTGCGAAAAGCGGGTTTATTATTTTCCTGATCGTCGTTGTTCATAACGGGCTTGGATTGTTGATCGGCTATTGGCTTGCAAGGCTGCTAAGAATGTCCGAACCGAAACAAAAAGCGATCTCCATTGAGGTCGGCATGCAAAATTCTGGACTTGGCGCTGCATTGGCGACAGCACATTTTTCGCCGCTTGCCGCTGTTCCAAGTGCGATCTTCAGCGTTTGGCATAACATCTCTGGACCGATTGTGGCCACATATTTCCGTAAAAAAAGTGAAAGACAAGAAAGCAATAATTCAACGATCGAAATGTGATGCTGTTTTTTTATAACGAACCTGCTTTTCAGTGCCTGTCACTGTTCGCCAAAAAACGGAGCCTGTCCCTTTAGTCGAGGGGAAGACTCCGTTTTTTTATGGCATTGAGTTATTCTCTTTCCAATTGCTGTTTTTTCAACAAATCGCGGATTTCCATAAGAAGCTCCTCCTGCTTTGTTAAGGCTGGCGGAGCTTCCTTTTTCTCTTCCTGTTTTTTAAGGCGATACAATCTGTTTAACACTTTCACGAACAGGAAAATCGAAAACGCAACAATAAGAAAGTCAACGGCTGTTTGCATAAACATTCCATATTTCACATCAGCGTTACCGATTTTAAAGGATAAGCCGCTAAAATCGATGCTGCCAAGCAATAGTCCAATCAGCGGCATAATCATGTCATTGACAAGGGAAGATATTGTTGAATGCCCTGCCAATAATCACCCCCGATGGCTAAATCGACAATATTTCCACGCATCGCAAACTATTTAAATTCTTTCAGTATATACAATCTTCTCCACAGTTGAACCCGATTGAACGGTTATGGAAGTGGTTGAAAGATGAGGTGATTGCCAACGTTTTTCACAAGGATCAAAACGATATTGCTCAGTCGATTACCCGTTTTGAACAGTACGTTCTACAACACCCGGATGAGGTGTTACGCCGCATGGGGTGTGCTGTGTGAATCAGAGGTTAAAATGCCAATTTGGATGTATATAGATCGTCTTCGAGCCATTGATCAATAATGGGTAAGACTCGTTTTGTTTCATCGGAATACTCCTTTCCATGATAGTTTTTCTGCCGATGAATAGTGGTTGGAGCCTCATTCTGTTTTAGATATTTGCTTACGGTTTCTTGAAATCCCTAATTTTTGAGCAATTTGTCGTTGGGATAGCCCTTCTACCTCATGCAAGAATTTGATATGATGAAATTGAGCCATCTTGATCATCCTTTTTCTCTCCCTCTGATTAAAAGTTTAGGCACTTTCAATCATAAGGGAGGTAATGAAAATTGGAAATCAGGTGGCTCATTTTTTATGTGATCGAACCCTTCAAAAGTGGCTCAATTTTAAATTATCAAATACAATATTTACAAAATTAAAAATGAATGGTCCAAAATTAAAGAAGCGTTGCTAGGAACGGTAGATTTGCTCGTTGAATTTGGTTTTAGTAAAGAGAATCTTATTTCTCGTAACTCTATCATCCCAATTGCTTATCATATTTTTAAAGGCGGGAGTTTACAAAAGGAAGGCAAAAATAACATTCGCAAGTATTTAATTGCAAGTTTGTTAAAACAAATTTTTGGTGGAAAAGGGATCAAGTGCTAGAAACGATTCGCAATGCCATGCGTATGAAAAAAGCGGATGGCTATGTGTTAAAGCAAAATAAATTTTCTTTTGATACATTGCGAAATACAAAATTACCTGCTGGGAAAACGTTGCGGTTTGATGAAGAGGATTTAGACAATTTATTCGAGTATGAAAAAGGTCCATATACGTTTATGGTTCTTTCTCTGTTATATCCGCATCTAAAGTTAGGACAAGTCAAGTTTCATCAAGACCATATTCATCCGTATTCACAATTCCACAGAAACACCTTGAAAAAGCTTGCTTTAGATGCACAAAAACAAAATGAATGGATTGCTAAGCGGGATACATTGGCTAATTTACAATTGCTCGAAGGTGGACAAAATGTTGCGAAGAGTAGTAAACCATTTAAAGAATGGGTTCATGATCAGAATAATGTCTCTGACATAAATCATTATAAGCAAGTACATTATATTCCAGATGTTGACTTAGATTTTTCTAATTTCGAAGAGTTCTATGAGAAGCGGAAGGAATTGCTGAAAAGCAAGTTTGCCAAGATTATGAATGCATAAAAATTATTAGCACCTTAATGAATTCTTATATAGTAAGCGCACCATAGCGAACAGTGCTTGGCACTGTTCGCTATGAATAAGGAATAGAAAGAAAAAAACAGGTCACATTGGATATACGGTTAAGTGACCTGTTTTTTTATTCAACTTATTTGTATATAAGCAATCCTTAAATTTGCAAAGCTTGCTTTACGGTTTCTTTAAGAGGGGTCAACGATCCGATAAGTTTTTGTAGATCATCTGACGTTTTGGACGTTTCACCTTTAGAAACCGCGTCATAGATAACTGCCGTAAGTTCGGCAATAGGCTCAGGGAGACCAGCGTTTACGAGAATATTTTTCTCTTCTTCAAATGAGACAGGTTGATGCACGACTTTTTTGCCGGAAACCTCCGAGAGGATTTGGGCAAGATCGTCAAAGCTCCAAGGTTGATTGGAAACAAGGTTATATGTCCTATTTTCATGTCCTTCCTCTGTAAGAACTGTCGCCGCAGCCAAGGCAAGATCATTGCGGGTTACTGAATTTATGATTCCGTTTCCTGCATTCGTAACCAGTGCTCCAGACTCTACGGATGCGCGCAGACCCTCATTCACAAACAATTCCGTATATAAAGCATTGCGCAGGAACGTATATGGAATGTTAGTGGTACGAATGGCATATTCCGTAGCTAAGTGAACGTGTGCAAGGGGTAGGTTTGCTTCCTCAGCGAAGGCATACCCAGTATAAGCAATATGTTTTACTCCTGCATCTCTGGCTGCTTTTACGACATTTGCATGTTGAACGATACGGAGCGTATTATCAGTGTCCGGACTTGAGATAAAGAGCAGCTTGGCAGCGCCAGCAAAAGCCTTTTCAAGAGATGCCGAATCATCATAATCGCCGTGACGAACTTCCACTCCTTGATAGGCAAGAGCGGAGGCTTTTTCCACATTACGGGCAATGGCAATGATTTGACTTGCAGGCACTTTTTTGAGTAAATGTTGAATAACTAAACCTCCGAGTTGACCAGTAGCGCCAGTAACGACGATTGACATTGAAAATATCCTTCCTTTCTTTTCATAAATTTTTCAGAGCAAATGTAACTATCTTGGTTACAACGTCCGCAAGAATAGACATCGTTATAATCAAATCGGTTACAACTAACACGAAAAAATGAGCTCTTTGAAGAGTCGATTTTTAAGATATGATCTGCAATGGAGAAATGACTACTCAACTTCTCGTTGCAGCCATTATAATTACATCGAAAATGAAAGTCAAATTTAGCGAACAGTGCCAGGCACTGTTCGCAAGGGGAGTTTATAATTCGTTTCTGTAAATAGAGATAGGGTGGAAAGCGAGATCAAAAAGTATTTCAAAAATGGATTGTAATCAGCTTTATTGAGTGGTGCAAAAGCTTTCGATATCGGTTCAAAAAACTGTGAGACAGTATTTAATAAGGCAATTGGTGCATAGAATCGCTGAATTAGAAAATAAAACTTTGAATTTAGTCTACAAAAGCTTATTTGGAGTGGAACGTTGTACTTCAAGATTTTCTTCTATAACCTTTTTTATAAATCTAATTCGTGTTATAATTGTTATAACAGTTATAATAAAGAGGTGAGGTAAATGTTAAGCGCAGAACGAAAAGTATTAAAAGTTGGCAATTCACTTGGGGTTACCTTTCCAATGGAGTTTCTAAATAAGCTTGGTATTCATCAAGGAGATGAAATACAAATGGAGCTTGAAGAGGATAAAATTGTTATAAAGAAAAGTAAAAAAGTTGATTTGCCAAAAGGAATCTCCCAAGATTTTTTTGAAGTATTAAACGAAACTCTTGAAGAATATGATGAGACCATCAAGGGGCTTATTGATCGATGAGATATCTAACCGTAGAAGAAGTCGTTGCGATTAATTTTTTCATTATTGGAAAATATTCTCCAAATGAGCTGAAAGGGATAAAAGAACCTGCATTGTTAGAATCGGCTGTCTACCGTTCGCAACAAAGTGTGTTTGGTAAGGATGCTTATCCTACTATTTTTGAAAAAGCGGCAGCATTATTTGAGTCTTTGGCTAAGAACCATTGTTTTCATAATGCAAACAAAAGAACTGCCTTTGTAGCACTTGTTCAATTTTTAAAATACAATGGATACTATTTTACGATGCCGCAAGATGATGCCATTGAATTTGTTGTTGATGTAGTGAATCATCGATATTCGTTCGAGCAAATTGTTGCAACCATCAAAGAGTATGCATTTGAACGTAAATATTAATATTTGTATGGCGATTACATGTGTGTCCCTGTTTGAATTTTGTCAAAGATTGATTGTATAGAAATGAGAAAGCTGCACCGTAAAATCAGTCAGCTTTTTTTATTGTGTATTTTTAATGAACCTCTCCCACCTACACGTTGCTTAGAGGTGGGAGACTTCTTGGTGAACATGTTAAATACTCTAGATAGAAAAGATTCTAGTGGAAAAAATGAACCAAGATTAAATTTGCCGCCTATGGCAGAAAAGCGGTCTTCTATTCATGATGAGATATGTCGGAAACTCAACTTGAATCTATATAATTATGTTTTGAAGTATAAGAAAAATGCTAGGTTCTATTTTATATAATGAATCTATTGCGCCTGTGGTTGATGTATAAAATTTTGTATCAAGTATTGGGCTAGGATAAATAAAAAAGGTAGGGGATTCTCTGATTGGACTTCAGAGAAAGGAGAAACCCTACCTTATCTAAAAATATATCGAATGTAGAGTTAAATCAGCTGAAAAACGCTATCGGCAGTTTGTAAAGGAAAAGTTAGAGCTGATCGTAAACATTTTCTCGATCCGAATAAAAAATTGTACAGGAGATGTTTCAACAATTTGTATGTTGTTTGAAAGCCTTCTTTGGATTACTTCGCTTTTTTACCGAAACGAACCCAATACTCGCCATCACGATGTTCCATTGCGATTCCGCGCCAGCCTTCCGCGAGAAGAGCTTGCTGACCGGAGATGTCACCCATACGAAGGGAAACGAAGTCGCTCCAATTTGGCTTTTCCTCTGTTAATTTCTTTACAAAAATATAGCGTAATCGATTGCCGTATTTTTCTTTCAACGCAGCAATTTCCATTCCTTGAGCGAATTTATCTTTTAAACTCGGAATATTAAAAGGTGAGACCGTGCAGCAAACATAATCGTATGTGTTGTCCAGTTGTTCTAATTGCTGCATGATGAGGAAGGCAAATGTTTTCTGCAGCCGATTCCCGCGATAAGCTGGGTGTACAATCGATATTTCTTGATAGATGACACGTGATAACTCTTCTTCACTTAACCCGATATCTAAACCTAAATGCTCTTCGTCAATCGAAGGGACTAAGAGAGCGCGAAACGCGATAAGCTGTTCCTCCGCAAACGCTCCGATCATTAGACCGTTTCCTTCTAAAATATATTGGTATTCTTCTGACGTAAGAGGTTGTAAAATTTCTTTGTTTTCCAATGATTCAATGACAATGTCCTGTAACGTTAATATTTGCTGCAAATGATCAATAGATAACGGGAGAACCGTGAATCGTCGATCGCCTTGTTTCAATGTCCCTTCATAAAGAATTTTCATCGATTATCCTCCCTCTATAAATGTTGATATATCAACGGTTGTAGCCGTTTCAGGGGTGTCAAAAAAATATTTTTCGACAAAGTTTCTAACATTATTTCTTAAATATGTGTATATCTTACATTGACGGGGTACGCT
>NZ_SDLG01000027.1:0-28036 GCF_013096965.1 Anoxybacillus sp. CHMUD | reverse complement strand
AAGCGGACGTTTGTTTGTGTCTAACACAAAAACCATAGGGTTCTCCCCTTTCCTCTGCATAAAGCAGGTCATATTCTCCTCGACCATGTTATAGATGCTTGTTATGTGCAAGACACTAGCGCTACCCACCACGCTTGTTTAACCTTGCACGACAGAGGAACGGGCTGGAGAAGTACCCGAACGTGTCATGACATCTATAACGTAGGCTCTGTTTCAAGCCTTGGTCTGGTCAACATGGGGCTTACAAGCCCACGACTTTAGTCGTTGGGTTGTTGACCTCGATACTCTTGAATCATTCTTTCGAAATTCGCTCCCACAACAGTTCCTCCCTCTTATTCCATAAATAATTTAAAATATTTTTATTTTATAGGATAAATTTGCAGAATTTATGGATTTCAATAAATTGTAACGGTTAGGAATAATTTTATTTTTATTGTGAAATTCGTCACAGCGACTAAATATTTTTGCTAATATCATGTCTTCAAACACAATAAAACAAAAGGAGGAAATATTTGATGCGTAAAACGATCATTGCGTTGTTAACCTTATTGACGATGTTTATGTTTGTTTTAGGAGGTTGCGGAGCGAATTCTCAAAAAAACAACACTACTTTAGGTGAAAACAAACAGGCCGCAGCCACCAAAAAAGAGCAAAGAAAAGAAACGAAAAAATATTACTTCGTTGCTAATGAAGGCGGAAGTATTTCAAAAATTGATGTAGAAACGAATCAAGTGGTCGCAACAATCAAAGTAGACGGTGCGGTTCATAACGTCCAAGTTTCTCCTGACGGAAAAATTCTCGGCGCTACTTTAGTTCCGGAAATGCAACATGGAAATGATCAATCAATGGATATGAAAGGAATGGCGTTGTTTTATAATACAGAAACAGACGAATTAATAAAGAAAGTGGAAGTGGGGAATCACCCTGCTCATATCGTTTTCACCGAAAATGGAAAGTACGCTCTCGTTACCAATAATGAAGACAATAACGTTTCAGTCATTGATATGGCGAGCTACTCAGTCATCCAAACAATTCCAACTGGAAAAGGTCCGCATGGTTTCCGGATCTCTAAAGATAGCCGTTATGCGTATATTGCCAACATGGGAGAAGATAGCGTCAGTATCCTCAATTTAGAAACGACGAAAGAAGAAAAGAAAATAAAAGTAGGATCTACTCCTGTAACAACCGGTATTACCTCGGACGGTAAAACATTAGCCGTAACGTTAAATGCAGAGAATGCCCTCGCCATTGTTGACTTAGCAAGCGGTAAAGTAGAAAAAGTTCCGGTCGGTCGGGGACCAGCCCAAGTGTACATGGATCCTGACGATACATTTGCTTATGTAGCCATTCAAGGGACGAAAGATGCACCGTCTCATTCCGTAAGCAAAATAAACATAAAAACGAAACAAGTAGTTGCCACAATTGAAACAGGCAAAGGAGCGCACGGAGTTGTCACAAGTCCGAATCAAAAATATGTTTTCGTCACCAATATGTTTGACAACACGGTGAGTGTCATTGATAAAGAGCAAAGCAAAGTAATCAAAACGATTCAAGTAGGTGAAATTCCGAACGGGATCAGCGTCATGCCGTAAATATAAATAAACAGCAGGTTGAGTTTTTAAACCTGCTGTTTTTCTTTTCTATTTGCTGAAATTTACGCATAAAAAAGCACCGTAGTTTTAAGCCTACAGTGCTTAAATATATTTGATTAAACCTTGCTACATCATATGATTGTTCATATGTCCTTGTTTCATCATTTGTTGATTCGTTTTGCTATTATTCATCATATGTTCCATCATATGTTCCATCATTTGATCCATATTTTTAGTATTTCGACACTGTTCGTACATCTTTTGTAATTGTTCTTCTGAGAAGTTTGGATGCATTTGTTTCATCATTGGCAACATTTCTTTCCAATCATTATTATCATTTTTATTTGCTGCAAAAACAGCTGTAGCTAATACAAAAGCTGAAACAAGTACGAGCAAACCTGAAATAAATTTTTTCATTTTTTCAACACCTCCATCCTTTTCTGGTTTTAGAATAAAGGAGAATTATGGAGAAAGTGTTCATAAACATTTACAATTTCTTGT
The DNA here is from genome assembly GCF_013096965.1 of Anoxybacillus sp. CHMUD. Taxonomy (NCBI): domain Bacteria; kingdom Bacillati; phylum Bacillota; class Bacilli; order Caryophanales; family Anoxybacillaceae; genus Anoxybacillus; species Anoxybacillus sp. CHMUD. The sequence continues at coordinate 25,943 of NZ_SDLG01000027.1, read as the reverse complement.
CTTGGATTATTATTTGTTAATTGGATATTTTCGAAAAATGGACTAAATTCCTCCCAAATTTTACATAAAAGAGAAAAAGCCTAATAAAGGCTTTTTCTCGAAGGTTTAGACAATGTTATTTTCGGTTCATTTAACAGCTATTTATCTGCATTCATCAATACAGGATATTAATCTCTTTTCAATGTCTTCCGCTAGTTTTTTCAGTTCTTCATGATTCATCATGCTGATTAACATGGTTGGTTTTGGCATACCAATTTTTGTTGTTTCATTTTCTTTATACACCACGATTTTGCACGGGAGAAAATAACCTGCTAATAAGTTTTCAGAAAGCACACGCGCTGCTTCTTGCGGATTACATACTTCCAAAATCACAAATGGTATTGGAAAATCGAATCCTTTTTCCTGCAGTTTTTCCGTTACACTAAATTTCCACAAAACTCCAAATCCTTCTTTTTTCAAGCTTTCTTCCAACATCTTTATCGTTTCGTTCATTCCCCTTTGTACTTCAATCGTATAATGAAACACCTTCATCAACCGCCCTTCTCCAACATATTGCATGTTATTTCACTTTAGTTGTATGTAAAACTAAACAATAATATAAATGAAAAAAGCCGAGCATTGTCTCGGCAGCTACTTCACTTTGTTAAGAAACTTCAACGAATCCAACCATACCAGATTCTTTATGTCCAGGAACCGTGCAATAAAAGCGAAAAACACCGCTTTCGACCGGTATGAACCTGATTTCGGCTGTTTTTCCTGGCAAAGAATGAATATGGACTGTTTGATTTTTTGAATGATTCCCATGATAACTTTGTTGTAAAAGAGATACTTTCATATTTTCGAATTCGATATCATGTTCAACTTCACCGCTATTTTTGAGAATTAAGGTTACTGGTTGCCCTACGGTAAGTTTGAAATCTTTAGGGAAGTAAGCAAATTCGGTTGCTTCAATGACTACTTTTTTCGTCTTTGTACTGAAATTCAACGGAGAGCCAGACAGCTTATTATTAGTCATAGAGTGGCTCATATGGGAATTTTTTATGGACACGTTATGACCTTGATCGAGCGTATTATTTAAATGATTATATGTGTAGAAAAACAGCAGAAAGACGATTGATAATAACAATGGATTATGGAATATTTTGTTGATGAAAGATAAACGGTTAAAACCGGTTTCTTGTTGAAGCATGTACAAAACAATACCAATCATCCCAACAAATATGACGAGCATGACACGAATCATTGAATGTTGGTATTCCGGTGAAATCATTTCTCCTAACATCGCTCCCATCATCCCGCCCATAATGCCCGACAAAGCCCCGTCCATCATCGCCATGATACTAACCGGTAAACCGGCCAAAAAACCGGCTAACAATCCAATTCCTGTTCCTAAAACGGTTGAGAAAAAGAGGTTACCGCTATACAAAATCCCGGCCAGCAAGCCACCTGTTAGTCCGACTAGCATTCCTAAAGCCATCGCCACCATCATTCCGACCATACATGTGATTTTCTTTCTTTTTATGAATACGAAAACAATAACAATCAAAGATAAAATCGTTACAATGATTCCAGTTAATAAAATCGACAATGAACGATCCCTCCCTGTAAGTTTTTATTTGTACACATATATGTGGGCAAGCGGTTAGTTAGTCCTTTTTAAATTTATTAAATTAATTCATATGGATAAACGTAATGTCTGGAACAATAGCAGGACTTATAATCCTTTATGTAATGAGGTTATTTTTCAAAATTTTCTTAATTATATTTCCATCAATCTTGGAAATTTATCAAAAATAAACAAGGAGTGCCAACGAATAATTATCAAGACCTAAATTATAAAAAGCCTTAAAAAATAAAGGAGAACACATATTACACATGACTAATATGTGTTCTCCCTTTTTCTTTTTAACTGTAGATGAGCAAATTCGCTAACATAAATTTACAACCAAACAAAAAAGAGACATGAACCCGATTCCTTGATTAGAATAGATGTGCCACAACTATCCACAAGGAGGTTCATGTCTCATGAATAGATTAGCACATCACCAAGGAATTCACAAGTTTTTCACGATGTTGGGGTTGGCCCTTTATTTCTCGAAACCTGTGATGAAGCATCTCGTTCATATCGTGGATGCGCTGACCACCAAAGGATTCGCGGGAACATTGACCGATCTTCATCATTGGAGCTTTCATCCGAACCACCGCACGACACTCAGCCATTTTTTCACGAAAAGCCCTTGAGATGAAGAGACGCTGCTTCGCAAACTTCAACAGTGGATGCTTCGTCGTGTCGAACGCATCGCCAAACAGGAGAATCAACCCCTTTTTGTTTCGATCGATGATACGATTTGCCAAAAAACGAAGCCTTCGTCACAGGCAACGCACGCCATTCAAGGGTGTGATTGGCACTATTCCCACACAGAGAAAAAGTCGATCTAGGGACATTCTCTCGTTTGGCTCATGGTTCATACGATGACCCAGGCTTTTCCCTTTGCGTTCCGCCTCTACGACAAGGCGGCTGGGAAAAGCAAGAGGGAACTCGCGATCGAGATGCTTTCTTCTTTGGATGTACACCGTCCTGTTTATGTGCTGATGGACTCTTGGTATCCATCGCGAACGCTCGTGGAAGCTTGTCTGAAAAAGGGATTCCACGTAATCGCAATGCTCAAGGCCAATCGGCTTCTTTATCCAAAAGGCATTGCGGTTCAGGTGAGGGAGTTTGCCCGCTACATCGAACCGAAAGACACTCACCTCGTCACGGTGGGAGAAGAGCGTTATCGGGTGTATCGCTACGAAGGTGCTCTGAACGGTCTCAAGGATGCCGTGGTGCTGCTCGCTTGGAAAGCCGATCAGCCGATGACATCGGAACATCTTCACTGCGTCTTGAGCACCGACCGGGATCTAAGCGATGAAGAGATCTTGCGCTACTATGCTGCACGTTGGTCGATCGAATGTTTTTTCCGTCAAGCGAAAGACCAGCTGAAACTCGATGGATACCGCGTTCGCGGGCGTCGGGCGGTGAAACGCTACTGGATCTTGGTGCAGCTTGCTTACGTGTACAGCATGTTCGAGTCGAACAGCGATTTTTCTGATGGGCTCGATCTTCTGCGCAAGAGAAAAGGACATAGCCTCGTGGAGTTCATTTACCGTGCAGCGAAACAAAATATTCCCATTGATACCGTTAAAAAACAGCTCCACGTGGCATAAGGGGTACCCTGTTTGTCTCTTTTACATGGTAATTATTGTAATTAAAATTGCTCAACTACAGTAAATTTAGAAATTTGTCCTTATTTCTTCTTGTTTTCTGAACAACATCATTAGGATTATTCCCATATTCTCCTAACATGTACGAGCTTTTTACCATCGAATGATAGTTTATAAATGTCAGGCATTTCAAGTTGCTTCCAAAATTCGAATCCGTATTTTCTGTCGAAATGATTCATAATCAGGACCATTATGTTACCATGAGTACCGATTACTACATTTTTACCCGTATTGTTTTCTAATACTTGTAAAGTAGCATTAACACCTCTTTTTTGGGCAATCTTATTTGATTCTCCACCTTTCCATGAAAAATCATAGTCCTCCCATACTTTAGTAATTGCTACTGAAAAGTCTTGTACAGGCTTTTCTGCCAGTAGGCGTTCTTTAAAATCTTCTATTAACTCAACCTCTTTATTTACGTATTTTGCAATTCCTTCAACTGTCTGAATCGCACGCTTGAAAGGACTTGAAAAGACATGGTCAATATTTTCCCCTTTAAGCAATTCTGTTACGGTATTTGCGTCAGTAAAACCACGTTCAGACAATGGTCTTCCCAATTCATCTGGTGTATATGTAGAATGAGCATGTCTAACAAAATACAGATTGGTCAACAATTTCTCCACACTCCTATTCAATATGTACTTGTAGAAATGGTAGAATCTTATAAAACCAAGTCTACCATAAATGGAAGGTACCGTCAAGAATTTTGTGTAATGTAAAATAGATAGGGTATCTCTGAAATAGATTTAGAATAGAGGGGAGACTGGTTTCCTCCACACAAGAGACTGAATATTCAGTCTCTTGTGTGGAAAGGGAGAATCCCCTTATCTCATTTATTTACATTATTTGGTTAATTGTAACGTTCTTCAAACATTCGTTGAAGGGCTTCATGTGCTTCGGCAAATCCTCGCAACTTTCGCCCTGCCCATTTCTCATTAAAATCTTGGATGGTCAAATACACGACTTTTTCCGCGGCTTCTAAACTGCTCAAACTGTTCATCGGTTTTAGACGTTTCCGAATCTCCTTGATCGTTCGTTCAATGGCATTCGTCGTATAAATCACACTTCGAATACTGCTTGGATAATCCATAAATGTAAGGAGAACATCCAACTCATTGGCCCAAGATTGAACTTCTCTCGGATACTTGCTGGACCATTTCGACTCAAACTGTTGAAACATCTGTAACGCCATCTCCTTATTCGGCGCGCGATAAATCAGTTTGAGATCCTCTGCCACTTCAAATTGATCTTTTTTTCGAACACGGCTGAGGGTGTTACGGACTTTGTGAACGACACAACGCTGCACATCGGCTTTCGGATAAACCGCCTTAAAGGCTTCCTCCAACCCCGGTAGTCCATCGAATACGCCCAGAAGCACTTCCTTGACGCCTCTTTGATAGAGGTGTTGAAGGATTTCCTGCCATACATAGGCGCTTTCTTGTCCTCCCACAAAGAAATCAAGAATTTCGCGATATCCTTCTTCGTTCACCCCTAACACCACATAAATGACTTCTTTCTCCACGGTTTCGCGACGAAGTTTTACGTATAAACCATCCAAATATAAAACCGAATAACGCTGATGTAGAGGGCGATTGTGCCATTTCTCGATGTCTTCCTTCACGACATCGGTAATACGACTGATTGTCGTTGGAGAATAGGCATTTCCTAAAATTCGTTCGATAAACTTGCCAATTTCCCTCGTACTCATGCCACTTTGATACATTTTGATGACGGCTTCCTCGAGCCAACCAGTATGACGTTGGTAAGGGGCAAACAGCTGCGTTTGAAATTCCCCATTTCGATCCCTTGGGACCAAAAGGCCTTCAATTCGGCCATATTGCGTATCTAGATTTCGTTGATAGTAGCCGTTTCTCATATTCGGCGTTCCGGCCTGTTCGATTTCGAGGAAATGTTTGATTTCTTCCCGCATGATCAGTTCTAATTTTTCCTTTACAAACTGACGAATGACACTTTCCAGTTGATTTGCCCAGTCGACATTCGGTATACTTTTGGACATAGGTAGGGTTCTCCTTTCTCTGGAATATTTGGGTTCAATCAGAGAATACCCTACCTTTTTTCTTTTGGTCTAGCAAAATGCTTTACACAAAATTTTATACATCATCATTTAAGTAGCGCCCCTCCTTAATCCCTTATTTCTCTTCTCATTCTTGGATTTTCCGTAAAAGACCTAATTAGAAATTAGAAATTATACTATTGATACCCAAATACACTAGAATATTATATGATAAAATAAAACTTGGAAACCTGTAACTATTCAGCCACATCATAAAGTGAGCTGAATATTTTTTGCTTTTCCTGTCTATGATGTGAATACTGATAGACAAGGAGGTGAATCGCATGTTGACGGTACAACAAGCTGTATTTACAGTTGAGAGCTTAATCGGCAAAGTCCAACAACAAAAACAGCTCATTCATCAACTCGTTCAAGAAAATGAACATTTGCGTCACGAAAACAAACAGCTACGCAAAGAAAATGAACAACTGAAGTACCGCGTTCAAGAGCTGGAAGCACGCACGAAAAAAAACAGCTCCAATAGCCATTTGCCCCCATCTTCTGACCGTTTTCATACCCATTCTTCTCGCAAGCCATCTGGCAACAAGCCAGGCGGACAAGAAGGACATCAAGGAACGACGCTCCGTCAAGTGGAACATCCGCATCATCGTATCGTCCACCGTGTGCATACGTGTCAAGGATGTGGGGCTTCTTTGCGTGAAGTCAAACCGTTCAAAGTCGATATCCGTCAAGTGTTTGATGTCCCTCCTGTGGCGATCGAGGTGACACAACATGAACGTGAAGTGAAATCGTGTCCACATTGTCGATGTGTTCAACAAGCCGAATTCCCATCACATGTCACGAATCATGTGCAATACGGTCCACGGCTCACGGCGCTCGTTGTTTATTTACATCATATCCAATTGATCCCGTACAAGCGTTTAAGTGATACAATCGAAGCGTTATATCAACACTCGATTAGTACGGGAACTCTTGCCAATATGGTGAAACGAGGACGCGAATCGTTGGAATCAAATATGGACATCATCGAAGACGCCTTACTTGAATCCAACATCCTGCATGTCGATGAAACGAGTTTGCACATCAATGGGAAACTCGCATGGGTGCATGTCGCGTGTACATCAAAATACACGTACTTGGCTCCTCACGTTTCTCGCGGAAAGAAAGCGACCGATGACATTGGGATTCTTCCCCGATATGAAGGAACGATGATGCATGATGGGTTCGGTACGTATCCAAAATACACGCAAGCCACCCATGCCCTTTGTCACGCCCATCATTTGCGTGAATTGAAGGGTTTCATCGAACAAGGGCATACATGGGCATCGCGCATGACCACGTTTCTGTTAGCCGCCAAACAGGCCGTCGAAGCTCATCACGGTGCACTTTCCGAAAAAGAAGCGAGACGGTGGGAACGAGTGTATGATCGCATCCTAGAAAGAGCACAACACCGATTGGAAACGAAGACGCCTCTTCCGAAAAAAGCACTCGCTTTTGTTCGACGGCTTCAGAAACGAAAGGAAGAAGCGTTGCGTTTCTTACGTGAAGTACATGTTCCCTTTGACAACAACCAAGCCGAACGCGATCTCCGCATGGTCAAAGTGAAAGAGAACATTTCGGGTACGTTTCGCGAAGAAACATTCGCCCAGTCTTTTTGTATCACAAGAAGCATCGTTTCCACACTGATGAAACACGAAAAAAACGTGTGGGATTCGTTATGTCTTCTGTTGACAGGCGAAACGCTTGATCGCGTTCTTTCTACCACTTAGGGCATTTTCTATTACGGGGATGCCCTATTTGTGTTGCGCTTCTTTACATACTACTATCGGAGTGAATAGTTACGGAAACCTTCCGCAGGCTTAAGAGCAACTTTAGGAGGCTCTTAAAATGCGAGGAAGTGTAAAAAAAGATAAAAAAACAGGTAAATATTATTTTGTAGTCGATATTGGAAAAGACCCATTGACTGGAAAGCGTAGACAGAAAAAGAAAAGAGGATTCGAGACAAAGAAAGAAGCGGAAAAAGCTCTAGCAACTCTGTTAAACGAATTAAGTGAGGGTACTTATATTGAACCTTCTAAACAACTGTATATTGACTATTTTAATGAATGGCTAATAAGCAGAGAACACCAATTAAGCATTCAAACAATAAAAGCGTACAAGTCTTATCTAAAGACACATATCTCTCCAGCGTTAGGACATTTACAACTCAGCTCATTAACGCCCTTGCACATTCAAAAGTTCGTAGCAGGACTAAGAGACAAAGGATTATCAGAGACCACTGTAAAACGCATTTTTAATGTAGTGAATGCTTCGTTAAATAGTGCCGTTAAAATGGAACTACTTAAGAAGAATCTTGCTTCATCTATCGAAAAACCTAAATGGGATAGTAAAGAAATTACAATATGGAATCTACAACAAGTGACTGCATTTCTTAAGGTTGCAAAGTCTAGCCACTACTACACAGCGTTCCTACTTGCAATAATGACAGGAATGCGCCAAGGTGAAATTTTGGGATTGCGTTGGAGAGACGTAGATTTCAAAAACGAATGTCTCTATATAAGACAAACTCTCACACACGATGGAAAAGGATTTAAAGAGGGTGCTAAGAGCAAAGCTGGTAATCGTTCAATTGGTTTGGATGCCAATACACTTTCCGCTCTTAAACAACAAAGAAAGATAGTCATTGCAAACAAGCTAAAGTACGGGAGTGCCTACAATGACTTTGACCTTGTTGTTTGCACATCTAAAGGAAAACCCATCAATCCAAGAAATTTACTAAGAACATTTGACAACTTGATTACCAAAGCAAATCTACCTAAAATCCGATTCCATGATTTAAGACATACACATGCAAGTTTAATGCTACAACAAGGAGAAAATATCAAGCTCATATCAGAGCGATTAGGTCATAGTAGCGTAAAAATCACACTGGACATTTATTCACATGTTTTACCTAACATGCAAAAAGAGGCGTCTAAACGTCTTGCAAGTCAACTGTTTAATAGCTAGAGAATGCTGTATCTGTGACCAAAATTGTGACCACGAGAACGAGCTGAGTTCGTTTATATAAAAACAAAAAACCGCAAATCCTTTATATATTCAGGATTTACGGCCTCGTTACATGATGATTCCGACTGGGCTCGAACCAGCGACCTCCACCCTGTCAAGGTGGCGCTCTCCCAGCTGAGCTACGGAATCGTATGTTGTTGTGTTATCGAACACATTTTTCATTATACGTATCGTTCCCTAGTTTGTCAAATACTTTTTTTAAAAAATTTTTTCGTCATGACGTCTTTCGTCTGTTTTTTCTTTTCTGTAAAAATAGATATTGCCTTCTTTAAAAAAGACATGATATGATAATTAGAAAAACATTTGAAAGGGATGGTGAGCTATGAGACGTGTCACATTAACTGACATCTTCCTTCACCCCATCACCCAAAAATATTTAAAACGTTCAGGCGTCGCGCACGCCATTGCGACTGCATATCATGCGTATCGCCTTGCCTTGCAATATGGAGTGAATGTTGATTTAGCAACAAAAGCCGCATTGCTTCATGATATCGGGCATTATGAATGGTACTCTAATGGAACGTGGGACTATGAAACATATAAACAAAACGACATTCATGCGATTAAAGGGGCGGAGCGAGCGCATAAACTGCTTATTCGACTCGGTGAACATCCTCAACACGCCAAAGAAATCGCCCTCGCCATTTTGCTTCATACCGATTCGTATCTTCCAGAAGGAGAACTAAAACGAAAACCGCTTCAAACGATCGTGAAACTCGCCGATGAAGCAGATGAAGAACCGGGTGGCAAACATCATTATCGCCAAATCGATGACGAACTCGCTTTGAAAAAAATTCAACAGCTCGATCGCATGGTCGAACAACAACTACAACGTAACGCTCTCGACCAAATTAGCTAAGGCTAGGTGTTATACCTAGCCTATACATACGATAACGCCTGTTCAAAGTCGGCCACTAAATCATCCATTGCCTCAAGTCCGACGCTTATGCGCAACAAACCGTCCGTAATGCCGCGACGAAGTCGTTCCGCTTTCGGCATCGCCGCATGCGACATTTTCGCTGGATACGATAAAATCGATTCGACCGCCCCTAAACTGACCGCAAAAATAGGAATGTGCGCATGTTGGACGAACGTTCGCACCGCTTGTTCATCTTCCAATTCAAACGACAACACCGCCCCAAATCCGCGCGCTTGTTCGCGATGAATGACGTGCCCCTCATGATGCGAAAGCCCTGGATAATATACATGTGCCACTTTCGGATGACGATGTAAAAATTGCGCCAATTGCATAGCTGAACGAGACGAATGCTCTAACCGAACGTGCAACGTTTTTAATCCACGCAACACAAGCCACGCATCTTGCACGCCGAGCACTGCCCCAAACGAATATTGCAGTTTGCGAAGCTGTTTTGCGAGACGCTCGTCTTTCACAACCGCAAGTCCAGCAATGACATCGCTATGACCTGCTAAAAATTTCGTTGCGCTATGCAAAACGACATCGACACCGAGATCAAGCGGACGCTGCAACAAAGGAGTCGCAAACGTATTATCTAAAAACGTCAAACAACCGTGCGCTTTCGCAAGCTTCACAACCCCACGAATATCTGTAATTTTCAAAAGCGGATTGGACGGCGTTTCCATATAAATGACTTTCGTATTTGGACGAATGTGACGTGCCACCGCATCTAAATCAGTCATATCAACAAACGTATGTTCAATGCCAAATCGGCTCAATACGTCCGTGATGATGCGATACGTTCCACCATATACGTCATCGGTAATCAGTACGTGATCGCCTTTTGACAACAATAAAAATGCCGTAGAAATGGCCGCCATGCCCGATGCGAACGCAAAACCGCTCACTCCACCTTCTAATTCCGCAATCGTTTCCTCAAGCGCCTCACGCGTCGGGTTGCCAGAACGGCTATAATCGTACTTGCCAAACGTATCAAAATCAAACTGATGAAACGTCGACGCATGATGAATCGGGACACTCACTGCCCCCGTTTGCGTATCAATTTGCCATTGATTGTGAACGAGCTTTGTTTGTATATCCACTTTTCACACCTCTTTCATACGCTGAAACGCTTGTGCTAAATCAGCAATTAAATCATCAGCGTGTTCAATACCGACCGAAAAACGTAACAAACGATTACATACCCCGTTGGCGATGCGAATATCCTCTGGAATATCCATATGTGTTTGCGTCGCGGGATACGTAATAAAACTTTCGACACCGCCTAAACTTTCCGCAAACGTAATCAGTTTTAAACTTCGTAAAAAGGTATTCACCCATTTTTCATCGCGCACGCGAAACGACAACATGCCGCCTCTTCCCGGATACAATACGTCCGTCACATCTTCATGTTCGACTAAAAATTTATATATCGCCTTTGCGTTTTGTTCGTGCTGACGCATGCGCAGCGCAAGCGTCTTCATGCCGCGAATTAACAGCCATGAATCAAACGGTGATAACACCGCACCGATGGCGTTATGATACATCGCGAGTTGCTCGCACAGCTCTTTTCCTTTGGCAACAATGAGCCCGGCAAGCACGTCGTTATGCCCGCCTAAATATTTCGTTGCGCTATGAATGACGATGTCCGCCCCTTTCGTTAATGGCTTTTGTAACACAGGGGTGTAAAACGTATTATCAACAATAAGAAGAAGCCCATATTGCTTCGCAAACGTTGCCACCGCTTCAATATCCGCCTCTTGCATGAGCGGATTTGTCGGCGTTTCTAAAAAAATCGCTTTCGTTTTGTCCGTCACATGCGCCTTTACCGCATCGAGATCGCGAAAATCGACGTATGTAAACGACAAACCGTATTTCTTCCACCCTTTTTCAAATAGCCGATACGTTCCGCCATATAAATCGGCCGAAACGAGGAAATGATCGCCGCTTTCAAACAACGCAAACAACGTTTGAATCGCCGCCATGCCTGAGCTACATGCAAACCCTTGATCCCCTTCTTCTAACTGCGCAATCGCCTCCTCGACAATACGTCTCGTCGGGTTGCCGGTTCGAATGTAATCGTACCCTGTCGATTGTCCGATTCCTTCATGACGATACGCCGTTGAAAAATATACTGGCGGATTGACCGTCCCCGTCGCTGTCTCGCTTCGATTTCCAATTTGCGCTAACCGTGTTTCGATATGACTCATTCGCTCTCTTCCTTTCTAAAAAAATAAAAGCCTTCAAAGAAGAAGGCTTTTTTGTCCATAGACAATCGCTTCTTCTTATCTTCCGAATTGAACGCCAATTCGCTGGATTTAGCACCTGACCGTTTCCGGCTGGTTGCTGAAGCTTCATCGGGCCAGTCCCTCCGCTTCTCTCGATAAGAACGCAAAACAATATCGAATTTTCTGATTTTTAATTAATGTATCTTATTTTCCGAAAAATTGCAACTATTTTTTATCCTTTTCCAACACGTGAGGGCTTCCCCCAAGTCTTTTCTCTCATTCCGCCGCAAGAGCATCGGCTTTTGTCGGATGGACGGTACCCGCTGGATGTTGTGGCGGTGCATAGATGGAATACAATTTTAGCGGAACGTTTCCAATATTTATTACATTATGCCACGTTCCAGCAGGGACAAAAATAGCAGAGCCGTCGCCCACTCGTCTTTCAAACGTTAGCTCGTTTTTCTTTTTCCCCATCCGTACAATCCCTTCGCCTTGTTCAATACGTAAAAATTGATCCACGCCCGGATGAATTTCTAAACCAATATCCTCCCCGACACGCAAGCTCATTAACGTCGCTTGTAAATGCGAACCTGTCCATATCGTCGTACGAAACATATTGTTTCGTTTCGTCGCTTCTTCAATTTGAATGACAAACGGGTTCGGTCCGTAATCTTTCGTATATTCCCTCGGAAGCGGATAAGGCATGATCGGATATGGATACATTGGATACACGTAATGCGGATAGTAATAATACATGTTCTCACCTCTTTTTCATATTCATCGTCATGTTATGCACAACTGCCCGACCATGCGCCTCACATGCAAAAATCGACAAATCAGAAATATATATGGTACACTGGAGAAAAAGGAGTGAGATAATGAAAGCACCTGCTTTATTTCTTGCGCATGGATCACCGATGTTAGCGATTGAAGATAGCGCATATACATCGTTTTTAACAACGCTCGGAAAACAGATGCATCCAAAAGCTATCGTCGTCTTTACTGCACATTGGATGACACGCCAACCGACCGTTTCGTCGATCGCTGGAACGTATGAGATGATTTATGACTTTTCCGGCTTCCCACGTGAATTGTACGAAGTAACTTATGCTGCACAAGGTTCAGTCGAATGGGCAAAACGCGTCCAACATCATCTGAAGCACGTCTCCCCCATCGTCAATATCGACGAGAAGCGCGGACTTGACCACGGCTCATGGGTATTGTTAAGCCGACTATTTCCAAAAGCAAACGTTCCAATTATTCAGGCATCCGTTGTTCCTTCGTGGACACCAAAGCAGCTATTTCAACTTGGTAAAGCGTTACGCCCGTTGCGTGACGAAGGTGTCATGATCATCGGTAGTGGTGGCACAGTGCATAATTTAATGGCGCTTCGTTGGGAAGAACGAACAAAAGTAGATTGTTGGGCTGTCGCCTTTGATGATTGGTTGCTTGCCCAGTCATCTGCCCAGAGTGAAGATGTGTTTCACTATGAAGAAAAAGCCCCTTATGCTAAACAAGCCGTCCCGACTCAAGAACATTTAGCACCGTACTGGATTGCTTACGGAGCCGGCAATCGCTCGCCACATGTTTTATTCCGAGAATACGAGTACGGAAACTTAAGCCTTTTAGCTGTATCATTTTAATGGAGGGATTCCGATGTGGAACGAGTTTAAGAAATTCGCTATACGAGGCAACGTCATCGACTTAGCTGTCGGAGTGGTTATTGGTGGGGCATTTGGAAAAATTGTTTCTTCCCTCGTCAATGACATTATTATGCCCCTTGTCGGTCTCATTTTAGGGGGAATTGATTTCAGCAAGTTATCTTGGAAAGTCGGAGAAGCAGAAGTGAAATATGGGACTTTTATTCAAACTGTCGTTGACTTTTTTCTCATCGCCTTTTCCATTTTTATATTTATTAAGCTGTTAAACAACTTGCACGAACGAATGAAAAAACAAGAAGAGACGAAACAAACCGCACCAACGATTACAAAAGAACAACAACTGCTCACAGAAATTCGCGATTTATTGAAACAGCAAAAAGAAACACCGTAGCCCTCAAAGTTTGGGGGCTTCATTCGCATAATAAGCAAGCCGTTTATATTTCACATTTCTTCCGTAAAAAAACCGTAAACCCATGCGGATTTACGGCTTTTTTTACGCATTCAACGCAGCTTCTTCCTCGTCGCGCAAATTGTGGGCAAGGCGACCGGATGCGCTAGCGGCAACGCTGGCAACTAAGTCGTCTAAAAACGTATGCACGCCTTTGCCGCGCTTCGTGTCAAGCTGCTTAATGATCCCGACTTTATTTTTATCTAAATGACCAAACGTCGTTACCGCGATGCTTCCGTACCCGAGCACCGCGCCGAGCGCCAACGTTTCATCGACGCCAAACAGTCCTTCGTCCGTCTCGACAATCGTTTGTAGCGGCTCGGAAAGCATGCCTTGTTCGGCTAATTTATCGAGCTCGATGCCAACTAAAATCGCATGTTGCACCTCGCGTTTTTGCAGCACTTTTTCGACGCTTTCTATACATTCTGCCATCGTTAGCTCTTTGTTGTAAGGACTTTGCATTTCATATACAATCTCAGCAATCGCCGGAATCGTCACCCCACGTTCCGTCAATAACTGCAACGTTCTTTCGTACACTTCTTTGCTTGTCACACGCTTCATATTTCATTCCTCCTCTCGTTCTATCATTATATCACGCAGCGACAAAAAATGCCGAAATGTGATACGATAAGAAAGAACAACGTCGAAAAAGGATGGGAGAACATGCAGGAGTTAAAACTTCACAGCCAACATTTAAACGAAGAACTGGCGCTACCTGTGTACTGTTCAAAACCTGTTACACCGCTTTATAAACATCTCGTCATCATCGCACAAGATGGTCAAGATTATTTTATGTTTGGAAAAATCGGGAGCGTCATTGACGAGCTTGGCGTGCGCGCTGTCGTGATCGGCGTGCCGTATCGCGATGTGTCAGATCGCTATGAAAAATATCATCCGAACGGAAAAAAACGCGAAGCGTACATGCGCTTTCTCGCCAACGAACTCGTGCCACTCGTTGATGAACATTTTTCAACATATCAAATGGGATCCACTCGCATTCTCGTCGGTGATTCGCTTGCGGGAACCGTTTCGCTTCTTACTGCGATGACATACCCACATACGTTCGGAAAAGTCATCATGCAGTCGCCGTATGTGAACGACGATGTGATGGCACATATACAATCCTTTTCAAATTGGCATTTGCTTGCGCTTTATCATTCCATCGGCATAAAAGAGACCGAAGTCAAAACGACAGATGGGGCTGTCCGCAACTTTATTGAACCAAATCGTGCGCTTGCTCACGTTCTTCAAACAAAACAAGTTCGCTATCATTACCACGAGTTTGACGGCGATCATTCATGGACATACTGGCAACCGGATTTACCGATCGGATTAAAAAAAGTTATTGAAATGTAACAGTATTTTCCGAAAATTTGTTATAATATATAAATATAATGACGAAAGGAGGAAATCGCATGAAATGTGGTATCGCGATTTTTCCATCAAAAAAAATTCAAGATTTTGCAAATTCGTATCGTAAACGGTACGACTCTCACTACGCCTTAATCCCACCGCATATCACGTTAAAGTATGCGTTTGAGGTGGAAGAGGACAAGCTCAATGAGCTCGTTCAACAACTTCGCAACGTCGCGCGCGAAACAGAGCCATTCACGTTGCGCGTCACGAAATTTAGTTCGTTTTATCCAGTCAACAATGTCATTTATTTAAAAGTGGAAAAAACAGAGCCGCTCATCAAACTACATGAAAAATTACATCGTCCACCGTTCGTCGAACAAACGGACTATGCGTTCGTACCGCACATTACGATCGCACGCGATTTATCAAACGACGAATATTCCGACGTATTCGGACGCTTTAACATGCAGTCCGTCCATTTTGAAGAACAAGTCGACCGCTTCCATCTGTTATATCAGCTTGACAACGGATCTTGGTCGGCATACGAAACATTTCATCTCGGAAAGGAATAATCATATGTACGTCAAATACGGACAAGAGGAAACGCTTTGGCGCGACGCCCTGATCGTTCGCCGCGCCGTCTTTATTGACGAACAAGGGGTGTCGGAAGAGGAAGAAATTGACGCATTTGAACAAACGTCCATTCATTTCGTACTATACGACGATGACAAACCGATTGCGGCAGGACGCTTCCGAACGATTGACGACGTCGGTAAAATTGAACGCATTTGCGTCCTCCCTGCTTATCGCGGACGCGGCCTTGGCAAACGCATCATGGAAGCGATCGAGCAATACGCAACAAAGCACGTTACAAAAGTAAAATTAAACGCGCAAACCCACGCCGAACCGTTTTATAAACAGCTCGGCTACGAAACGGTATCCGACGTCTTTCTTGACGCCGGCATTCCTCATGTGACGATGGTAAAAACAATCGACATGCGATCATAACGGTCGCATGTTTTCTTTTTCCCTTGACATACTAACAAAAGAAACGAAAGAAGAAAGGATTAGCGTGATGAACGAATTTGGACAAATTGCAGTCGAACTCATTGTCGGTTATGTCGCCTTGTTTATTATGGCGAAAATACTCGGACGGACACAAATTACGCAAATTACACCATTTGACTTCATTTCCGCCCTCGTTCTCGGAGAGCTTGTCGGAAATGGACTATACGATGTAAATGTCGGACTTGCGCAAGTATTGTTCGCAATCGCTCTTTGGGGACTTTTAATTTACGCAACTGAAATGATTACGCAAAAGAAAAAAGAACTGCGTGAATTGCTCGAAGGAAAACCGGTAATCGTCATTTCGAAAGGAAAAATTTTATATGACGCATTGAAAAAAACGAAGCTTGATTTAAACCAACTGCAACATTTACTTCGCTCTCGCAACGTCTTTTCCATTCGCGAAGTCGAATACGCCATTTTAGAAACAGACGGAACCGTAAGCGTCATGAAAAAAGCCCCATACGAACAACCGACGCGCCAAGACCACAACATATCTGCATCTGAAGCGGTATTGCCTGTGACGGTCATTATCGACGGGGAAGTCATTTGGGACAATTTACGTGAAAACGGCTGGGACGAACAATGGCTGAAAAAACATATGCGCCATGCTGGCTTTGAAAACTATAGCGACATTTTATACGCCGAATGGCAAGACGGCAAAGGCATGCACGTGCAGGCATATTAACGTTTTTTCTCAGACGACCGATCTTTCGGGCGTTTTTTCTTTTCAGGGGGGCTTTCTTTTTTTTCATTCGTTGTGCGTTGTACGCTTGTTGCGCGCGGAACATGAAGCGGGTTTGAACGAATCGGTGGGATATGCATACAAATCGCCTCCTTTGTTTATATATTCGCCAACCAACAAAAAACTCCTTTTCTCTTATTGTATGTTTTGTTAACATAGACGTTGACGTTACACAAAGGAGTTCAAGCGATGAATAAGGCGCAATATAACGGCAAGTTGTTTGACATTCATACGTTACCAAGGGAAAAATATGAGCTCGTGTATGAACAAAGTTTACGCAACAAATGGACGTGCCCGATGTGCGGTGGAGTCGTTCGCTTTCATTTAGCGATTGAACATGCCCCGCACTTTTATCATGTGTCAAATGCTTGTATAAAAGAAGAACGAAAACAAGCGAACATCATCTCGATTCGCCCAACCGAACCGTTTCAAACGAAAGAAAAAAAACAAATGACCGTATGCGGTATCCCGCTCGATACAGAGCAATACGAAGCCGTTCAACACGTGGAAGGTCCACTTCTTGTGCTTGCGGGTGCTGGAAGCGGAAAAACGCGCACGTTAACGACGCGCGCTGCCGCCATGATCGCACATCATCGCATTCAATCGAAAAACATGATGATCGTCACCTTTACGACAAAAGCAGCAAAAGAGCTAGTCGACAGACTGCAGTCGTACAACCTTGACAACATACCGACCGTCGGCACATTTCATAGCCTATTTTATCGCATGTTGCAACATGCCGATCCGTTCCGTTGGCGACACGAACGGCTCATTCGCGACTGGCAAAAAGAAAAGATGATGAAAGAAATCGGCCGCGACATCGGCATCGATGAACGTGATTTTCCGTACGACGAAGCGATGCAACGTATTTCATATTGGAAAAATACGCTGACGCCCCTTCACACCATCACCATTGAAAACGAATGGGACGAGCGCGTTGTGCAATTGTACAAACAATATGAAGCGAAAAAACAACAGCTCGAATTGTTTGATTTTGATGATATGTTATACGCGTGCTATGACATGTTACGGACGGACGAAAGACGATTGCGACAATATCACGAACGGTTTCATTACTTTTTAATCGACGAATTTCAAGACATTAACAGCGTGCAATACGAGACGATGAAACTACTTGCGTCCCACACGCATCATATTTGCGCCGTTGGCGATGATGACCAAGCGATTTATGCGTTTCGCGGCTCCGATTCATCGTTTATTCAGCAATTCCAACAAGACTTTCCGAACACGAAAATCGTCAAGCTTACCGAAAACTATCGTTCACCGCATCCGATCGTATCGTTCGCCAACCGTATCATTGCGAAAAGTCGCACGCGCATTCCGAAACAAATGAACGCTCAAACCGATAGCATACATATGCCGACGTTGTTCTTTCCGTACGATGAAGAAGAAGAGGCAACGATGATCGCCTGTGACATCGAAGAACGAATGAAACAAGGTGTGCATCCAAGCGATATCGCCATTTTATGTCGCACGAACGCATCGGCGCGTGCCGTCTTCGAACGGCTTTCACAACTGCACATCCCCGTCACGACAGACGGCGATTCGTTTTACAATCGTCGCATCGTGCGCTATTTGTTAAGCTTTTTTCAACTTGCGCTCGATCCAAACGACGAACAAGCAATGACCGACGTCGCCACCGTTTTGTTTTTAAAACAAACGATTATGAACGACTTAAAGGCGAACGCCATTTTACAAGACTGTTCGCTCGTTGAAGCGCTTGCTAAACTTGACGGCATTCCGCCGTTTCAAAAACAAAAATTACGCACAATCGCCCCGCTTTTCGCGAAAGTGAAAGAGATGAAGCCGTTTGACGCGATCGATTTCATCGAAAAAGAGATGGGCCTAGGCGAATTTTTAAAAAAGCGCGGCAACGAAGGTAACGCAATTGAAAAAGGATCCGACGACGTGCGCGATATGAAAGTCGTCGCGCGGAAATTTAAAACGATTCAAGCGTTTCTATCTCACGTCAAACGCGTTCAAGCATACGCCAATAAAACGTGCGACGATGGCGTTCAACTCATGACGATTCATCGCTCAAAAGGGCTAGAATTTCCAATCGTCTATATCATCGGGGCGGTGGACGGACTATTGCCTCACGATTATGCGCTTGAGGCGTACCGAAATGGCGATGTCGCTCCGCTTGAAGAAGAACGTCGCCTTCTATACGTTGCGATCACGCGCGCGAAACAACGTCTTTTTATTTCCGTTCCGTCCATGCGCCGATTAAAAAAAGCAAACGCCTCGCGCTTGCTTTCCTTTCTTCAAACAAAAGCGAAAAGCCTCGTCTAAGACTTTTCGCTTTTTTCTTATTTTTTATTTAACATGTTGGCAATCGTATTAAAATCGATCTGTTTTCCGTTATTGACGATCGATTGCACAATTTTATCTTCCAATTCTTTCGGTACGTTACGATTCGCAATTTGAGCGACGCGCTTGACGATGCCGCGCACCGTTTTTTCATCTTTAAAGTTCGCATGTTGCAACGAATTGGCGAGCGCAAAAATATCTTGCATATTCACACCCGTTTTCTTTTCAATGTTTTTAAAAAAATGTTGATCCATCTTCGCTACCTCCTTCACTTTTCTTTTTCAGCATATGAAAAACATAAAAAAACGTTCCAAAGGTATGCCCTTTGGAACGTCTCTTCTTAGTGAACGAACGCTGCACCAACGATAATCAACAAGATGAACAACACGACGATTAACACAAATGTTGAACCGTATCCGCCGCCGTAGCCGTAGCCACCGTAACCATATCCGCAATATCCGTAACCCATAAGACTGCACCTCCTTCAACGTTGTCGCTTACATCATATGCATCGAAATGGATTTGGTATGGGCGCTCATCAAATTTCTCCTCATTCACGAAACTGACGACGCATGCGCGCAAACTGCTTTTCTTTTTTCGCAAAAAACGCTTCCGCATCGCCCATATTTGCTTCAAATTGTTGAAAGAGCTTACCGTTTATTTTTTCAAGGTGGTTTAACGTCGCTTCCACTTCTTTTCCCCATGTGTCAAACGCTTTCATTAATGCATCGTGCTTTTGGTGTTTGGCGCGCGTATACGATTGCAGTTCTTTTTCCAATTTGTTCATCGCCTCTTCCCCCCTTGCTTTTTCATACGTAAAAAACGAAAACATGTGCTAAAATAAAAGACGAAATCAAAAGAAAGGACGTGTCATATGGAACGACTACAAGATGCACAACAATTTGAACAAGCGATCGCCTCAAGCACGCCCGTTGTCGTAAAGTTTTTTACAACATGGTGCCCAGATTGCGTGCGCATGGATCAATTTATCGGCGAAGTGATCGCTAGTTATCCACAATTTACATGGTATGACATCAATCGCGACGATGTGCCAGACATCGCCGAAACGTACAACGTTATGGGCATTCCGAGCTTACTTGTATTCCAAAACGGCGAAAAAATCGCCCACTTGCATAGCGCCAATGCAAAAACACGCGAACAAGTCGAGGAGTTTCTACAAACAATCAGCTAATTTAGCTGATTGTTTGCACATATAAATCAAAAAATTACGTTGAAGGGGATAACGAACACCAAAAAAGCCACGTACGTGTCGTGGCTTCACATAAGAAACGGTCGCAGTTTTTGAATAAGCTGCTGCATTTGTTTTGCTTGTTGTTCATACATTTGCTTTGCGTCATCGTCATTCGTTTGCAAGGCGAATAGTTCAAAGTCCGCTTCTGCTTTTTTCATCGAGGCAAGCAATAGTTGTTTTTGTTGCGGTGCTGGTACTTGAATGCGGTCGTCATATAAATCGACGGTCAGCTGGCCGTACGAATCGACTTGCGCTAAAAAGACGTTTTCGATAGCGACGCCCATTTGATCGAGCTGTTTTTTTAACCAGCCGCGGTTTAAGCGCGCAGTTGCGAGCGGTTCGTCTAAAATTTTGCCGTCCATAATGACCGTTTGGGGTTCTTTTTCTTCTGGCACATACGGTTTGATGTCTCCGAGCGTCAACGGCTGTTTGTCGCGTTTTAATAAAATACTTAAATCACCGTTCGCCTCAAGCGTCGCAAATTCGACATCGGCAACGCGAAACACATCTTTTTTCCGCAACTGCTCAAGCAATTCATCGGCTGTATATTTTTCTTTTTTCAAATTATCTTCTAAAATTTTGCCGTTTTTAATAAAGACGGTGGAATTGCCTTCAACGAAATCACGAAATTTTTTACTGCGCAGCGAAATGATCGAAATGGCGACAGGAAAAAGCGACCAAATTAAAATGCTCGTTATCCCTTCCGTTAAGCGAATGTCTAAATCCATCGACATCGAGCCGGCAATATCTCCGATCGTAATGCCGGCGATATATTCAAAAAACGACAGCTTCGATAATTGTTTTTTTCCTAACAATTTTGTAATGACAAACAGTCCAATTAAAATGCAAATCGAGCGAATCGCAACTTCTAACCATGCTGGCATACTTACATCCCCTTATATTGCGGCTCTTCGCGCTCAAGCGTCGCGATGCGTCCTTTTAATGCCGCGATCATTTGTTCCGTCTGTAACATCGCTTCATGAAACGCTCGTTGCGCCTCCTCATTCGTTGACGTCAGCGCAAGCTCTTGCAACGTCGCATGAATCGCTTTCATGTTCGCTAAACTTTGTTTCACTTGTGAACCAATCGTCATGTCCCTCTATCCTTTCGGTTTAAATAATAATGCTCCGATAAAACCGAATACGATGGCTGCTGAAATGCCGGAGCTCGTCACTTCAAACATGCCCGTCAACACCCCGACAATGCCATGTTTTTCTGCCTCTTGCATCGCCCCGTGCACGAGCGCATTACCGAAACTTGTAATGGGAATCGTTGCCCCTGCACCTGCAAAATCAATAAGCGGCTCGTACAATCCAAATCCGTCTAAAATCGCACCAGCCACGACAAGTGCACTTAACGTATGCGCAGGCGTCAACTTAAACACATCAAACATCACTTGTCCGATGACACAAATGAGCCCTCCGACGACAAACGCCCAAAAAAACATCGCTATCATGAATGATCGCCTCCATATTCAATGGCCACTGCATGAGCAATACAAGGAATCGTTTCCCCTTGTTGAAACGTCAGCGGTGATAAAAGCGCTCCTGTCGCCACGACGAGCATGCGCTTTATCTCTCCTCGCTTCATACGATTCAACAAATGACCGTACACGACCGTCGCAGAACACCCCGCTCCGCTCCCTCCCGACAACACCGGCTGTCCTTCGCGATAAATGATTAACCCGCAATCTTGATATCGCTCTTCTTCAAGCTCCATTCCGTTTTTTCGCAACAAATCGAGCGAGACGGTGCGACCGATTTTTCCTAAATCACCTGTGACAATTAAATCGTAATACGACGCATCGACTTGCATATCGCGTAAATGCGCTTCAATCGTATCGACTGCGGCTGGCGCCATCGCCCCGCCCATATTAAACGGGTCGGTCAATCCCATATCGACGACGCGCCCAATCGTCGCCGATGTAATGCGTGGGCCATCTCCTTCACTTCCGACGAGCGCTACCCCTGCCCCGGTCACCGTCCATTGCGCCGTCGGTGGCTTTTGCCCACCGTATTCGGTCGGATAACGAAACTGCTTTTCGACGGCAGCGTTATGGCTTGCAGCACCTGTTAATATGTACTTCGCTCCGCCGTAATTGACGATAAATGCGCTTAACGCGAGTGCTTCCATCGATGTCGAACAAGCGCCAAATACACCTAAATATGGGGTGCTAAGCGTGCGTGCCGCAAAGCTTGACGGCGTCATTTGATTAATTAAATCGCCAGAAATAATGAATTGCACTTGTTCCTTTTCGATGCGCGCCTTTTTCATCGCTTGAAAAAACGCTTCTTCAAACAACACTTTATGCGCTTTTTCATACGAATCTTCTCCGAGCCAAAGGTCTTCATGAAGCAAATCAAAATCATCGGCGATATCTCCGTTCGCTTCAAACGGTCCGCCGACTGTGGCGGTGGCGATGATGACCGGACGGTTTTCAAACACCCATGTGCGATGTCCTTTCATCATCCGAGCCCACCCCATTTCACCGCGATCGTTTTAATAAGCGCCACGACGAAAGCGGAAAACGTACCGAACAAAATGACTGAACCGGCAAGCTTAAACATATTTCCACCGACACCGAGCACGAATCCTTCCGTCCGATGTTCAATCGCAGCCGAAATGACGGCGTTTCCAAATCCGGTGACAGGCACCGCACTTCCCGCCCCGGCAAATTGCGCCAATCGGTCGTATACGCCAAAACCGGTTAACAACATCGCGATAAATACCATCGTCGCCACCGTCGGATTGCCGACCGTTTTTTCCGTAAAATCGAAAAAGTACATGTAAAAATAAGAAATCGCTTGGCCAATCGCACAAATCAAACCGCCAACAAAAAAGGCACGCACGCAATTTTTTAACACCGGTCGCTTCGTTTCCCGCGCTTGTTCAAATTGATGATACTCTTGTTGAACGGGCGTTAAATTTTTTCGCTTTTCGTTTGCCATCATCTCACCTCACGTTTGTTCTTCACTTAATTTTTGAATGATTGTTACTTCTTTTTCGATTTCTTTTTCGTTCATCTGTTTCGTTTCCATTTTTTCTTTTAACGCTTTCGTTTTCCAAAAAATTTTTAAATCGTGTGAGGCGATCACTTTTTCATCGAACGCATCGTTTAACATATTCCGTACATCTTTTTCAATTTGTTTCATGCGAAAACGATGCAAATGTTTCACTTGATACGCGACAAGCAACCGTCCGTTCGCCTCAACCGCCACCGCATCTTTCACATCTTGCCGTTCCTTTAACATCTGTACAGCCTTTTCGGCATGTTGTTGGTCGCTTCGTTTCGCGCTTCCGTTATGACTAACATTGGTGATATTTTCTAGGTGAAGCGACTGGTTTTTTTCTTTCTGTTCATGTGCACAACTCATAAGAAAAAAAACGGAAATGAGTACAAGCCATTTTTTCATAGCATTCACCTTTCTATTCATGTAACGAAAGGGCGCCCTTATTGGACACCCGCATTACTTACTGTTTATATTGTGGCTCTTCTTGTTCAATTTCTTGCAAGCGTGGTGCTACTAAATCGACGACCGCTTGCGTTTGTTGTGCCGCTTGTTGATACAATTGTTTTGCTTTTTCATTTTCTGTTTGCAGGGCAAACGTTTCAAAACTTGCCTGCGCTGATTTCAACCCCGCTAACGTTTGTTTGACAGAACTTGCAACAGTCATATAAAAACCCCCTTTGTTTTTTCTCATCACATAGCATGCGCTCATTCGAAAAAGTTATACAAAAAAAATAGCCCCCGAAGGAGCTAACATTTATCGCGAAATCCGTTTCCGAGCGACGGGTTATTGATGATTCCAGCCATGACTAAAATACTTAAAAAGGCGTTCCATAATTGCTCATATTTTCCTAAATCTAAATCAACCCCAAACGTTTGAAGCAAAAGCGCAATAAACGAACCGATCGCTAACCATAGTCCGTAATTTTTAAAACGCTCCATCATTTTCTCCCCCACGCTATTGTTTTAATTTCTTTCCACATCCACAACCGCCTGTTTTTTTTACAGGTGCTGGTGAAGATGTATATACTTTTGTAGCTTGTGATCCACCGAGAACAATTGGCTTTTTCTTTTCCATTGGCAAACCCTCCACACGTGTAAGATACAATAGCATATGAAAAAGATGGAGCGAACGACTATGCGTTTTCCCTATTTCTTTTTTTCCGTAAATGAAAATGGGGTCGAAAGTGGCAGCTGTCCGCCTTGTTTTAACGCTTGTTGGCGCTTGACCGTATGCATAAACCACGAATCTGTTCCTTGCCCGAATAACTGTTTCGTCAGTTGTTCAATTTGCTTTTTTAACTCCTCGTTTTCTTTTTTTAACCGTTTCACTTCTTGATAACGTTGTTCACTTAACTCCGCTAACTCTTTTAACAACACATTTTCCGCCCGCAACATGTCTATTTCTTGCATATGCCCACCCCTTTCTACTACATAACAATTCAAACAGACGCTCATTTATGACAAAAAAATTCCGCACTTATCCCTGCACACTTACCTACCTTTCTCATACTATACAGTAGTCCCGATACATGCGACGGGAAAAACTGAAATTAGGAGGAACGAGGCATGACGCATCATAAAGAGCGTAAAGAAAAAGTGTGTATTAAAACACGCAAAGTGTATGACTGGGTTACTCGTCAAGTCGATGTGCCGTTGCGTAGTTTTTCAAATGGGGATTTGGAAGCGATCTTTCCAGAAAGCAAATGTCCACGTCAAGGGCAAACGGTTTGTGATTTCTTCGCATCTAACGGCTTAAGCGCTGGCGATTTCTCGATTCGCTGTTTCTTAACAGACGATGAAGGAAACCGCATCGATCAAACAGTAGATAACAATGCTCTTATTTGCCAAGAAATTTTGCAACCAAACGGACGCCAACCTGTTCATGTCACACTTCCATCAGGCGATACAGTCACATTGCAAAAAGTGAAAGTGCTTGTGAAAGGTCACGTCGTTGTGCAAGTCGTAAACGCAAACGGCCACGTTGTTTGTGAATCTAGCCCAATCCCATTTGCGACGGCACAAACATTTATTTTATGCGCACCAGAAGGCACGACGCTCGATTGCCACATTTCATTTTTCGAATGTGACGCTAGCTTAATTTGCACTGACAACTTCTCACAGCTTGATGTATCGATTACATTATGCTTAGAAGTGCAAATGGAAGCCGAGGTAAAACTTGAAGTCGAAGCACGCTACTGCCAGCCGCGCGAAGAAATTTTAGAAGCAACGCTTTGCCCAACAGACAAATTCCCACCACAATGCCCAGAAGTATTCCCGGCACATTAATGAGTAAAGCAGGCTCACAGACAGCCTGCTTCTTTTATATGTTTAACATGTAGCTGATTACCGTATATGTGCAAGCAATCCAAAAGGAATAAGAACGATAGCACGTATTTTTCACGAAACTTACGCAAGGAAGCCCCTGCCTTTAGGCACGGGGAGGAATTGCACCTTACGCAAGTTCCGCCACCCCCTTTCCATAAGCATATCCGTCAAATCGCTGAATGACTTGGACATATCTATAATTTATTCCTTGTGCGATACGCTTTCCGTCCTTGCCTT
>NZ_SDLG01000026.1:0-39091 GCF_013096965.1 Anoxybacillus sp. CHMUD | reverse complement strand
ATTCATGTATAGTCCTCCTTGGTATCCAAATTAGGGGTCAATTCATCCGATTGACACCCCCGAATCATACCAAGAGGGCTTTTTTTATTCAAGTCCCCGAAAAAACTTCTAACAGGAATGCTCCTTTACTACTATGATATATTTTATAGAAAGAATTTTAACAAACAAAGTGTACTGTCACTATTTGAATTGATAAAGGATTTTTTAGTTTTTTGAATTTGGACTTTTAAAATTAAATGAATACGACGTTAGTACATTAAATGCTTAAAAGAGGTACCGTATTTTTCGTTTCAAGATTTTCAACCATTTCATACCAAGCCTTTGGCTTGTTTGATAAGACAGAATAATATCGTTTCAAAAACTTCACAACAAGCTCCGCTGGAAGTTCATTTACGTTATCATCCATCGGAAGGAAACAAAGGTCGAGTCCAGTTACAGCCTCTCCATCGTTGTTCCAAGACGGATGAACATAAGGGAAATCAAGACGCTTATAACCAAGATGAGACAATACTTCACGGCGGACATATGGATCCATCGGCTTAATTCCGCCAAATTCATAATGTTCTACGCGATAAGGATCATAAATTTCCGCAAACATGCCAAATAACTGTTTTCCGCTTGCTGCGGCCCAAGCGTTCAAATCCTCTAATCTTTTTTGTGCTAAAAATCGCCCGATACCAAGTCCTGCTTGGCCAATGATCGTGAAGTCTGTCATTGCGACATTTAAATCTTCATAATAGCGGTACTCTGTCGCACCTACGACATTCCCTTCATGAACAGCAACACACACACGAATTCCCGGATCCTCTAGAGGCTCTTTCCAAAGATCGAATGCTAATACTTCTTCAGGAGGAAATACCTCTTGCATCAATTCGTGCATTTTTTTAAACAAAGGGTCTTCAATACTCGTAATTCTCCGATATTCCATGTTCATCATTCTCCTTGTTCAGATTTTGTTGTATAAAAAGGATTTTTCCATTCCATCAGCGCCGCGTAGTTACAAGATTCTTCATCCTCTAAATAGTTAGCCACCACTTTAACAGGGGTACGGCCGCAGCGAAGCAGGAAGGTAATGACCGGGTCTTTTAATTCACCTTTTACGACCGCTTCGAGGTATTGTTCTGCCGTCATCTCATGAGCTTTTTTATGATAGCCAGGCATTCTCCCTCCGCCTAACAACCGTTCTAATCCCAATTGAACGACGACTTCATACATGGATAACATTAGCCATTTTCCTAATCCTAATTTG
Source organism: Anoxybacillus sp. CHMUD (assembly GCF_013096965.1). Lineage (NCBI taxonomy): Bacteria > Bacillati > Bacillota > Bacilli > Caryophanales > Anoxybacillaceae > Anoxybacillus > Anoxybacillus sp. CHMUD. The sequence goes on along the minus strand of NZ_SDLG01000026.1, from coordinate 37,842 downwards.
CGATAAGCAGGGCGCACGCCAATATCAACAACATAGAGCGTATTGCCATTTGGATTATGGTTGCGAATATATCCATTATCGGTAATTTCTTCCCATGTATGCTCCGGATGATTCGGATCAAAGTCAACAATCAATCCTGTCATCGATCCAGCAATTTCGCCATCGACCTCTACACATAAGGCTCCTTCTGGAAAGAGAGTAACATGGTTTTTCAGCTGTTCCGTGTTCCACCATAATTCAGATGGGAATGGCGGTGGGAAACTTTCTTGCTGGATGCGGATTAAGCCGGGAAAGTCCTTTTCTTCATAATTTCGAATGACCGCAGGAACAGGCCGATCTTGGTCAAAGACGTAAAATTCTTTTCGATACATTTTTCTCCCTCCTTTAAGAGCGCTAGTCTTACCTTATTTCCAGTCCGGATAGAGATCGGTGCGACGATCGCGCCATGTAGTGACGGAACCGCTTTCGCGAACTTGATATAACAGTTCTAAATCGAGATCAGCGGTTACAATCATATCATGATTGATTTCCCCTTCGACTAAGATGCCGCGCGGAGGAAATGGAATATCGTTTGGTGTAATCACCGCGGCTTGCCCAAAATTCGCCCGCATAAAGTCAACCGTCGGAAGGGAACCTACTGTACCCGTCGTGACAACATAGACTTGATTTTCGATGGCTCTTGCATGGCTTGTGTAACGAACACGATGGAATCCGTGACGATCATCCGTGCAAGAAGGACAGAAAATAACATCAGCGCCTTTCGCTTTAGCCATGCGAACAATTTCTGGAAACTCAATGTCATAGCACGTCAACATGGCAATCGTTCCTTTTTCAGTCTCAAACACTTGTAGACCATCACCAGGAGACATGTTCCATTCCTTTACTTCCGTCGGAGTAATATGGAGCTTTGCCTGTTCGGCAACTCTTCCATCTGGATAGAACAAATGAGCCACATTGTATAATCGGTCACCTTTACGGATGACATGTGTTCCTCCAATAATATGCATCTTTGTTTTCTTGGCTAAATCTATAAATAAAGATCGATATTGTTCAGTAAAATCAGGAAGCTCTTGAATCGTCAAAGGCTGTCCTTGTTCATTGCCAATGGACATGAGCTGAGTAGTAAAAAATTCTGGGAATAAAACAAAATCTGCATCAAATTCTTGAGCTGTTTTAATATAATGATCCACTTGATTAGCAAATTCTTCAAAAGAATTTATCGTATGGAGATGGTATTGAACGGCTGAAACTCTTAGTTTCATAAGCCTCCTCCTTTCTTGTCATCAGTCTTAAAAAATTTTACCCCATTCATGTTATTAATATCCATGATATTTGATATTATTAGGCACATCATTCGCTTTAGCAAGTACACACTTTCATGTAACATAGTGTAAAAAAGTATACTAAAAAGGAATATAAAGAATTAAGTGAGGAGAGTCATCAATGTATATACGTAAAAAATGGGCAGCAGACCATTTATAAAGATGCTGCCCGTTTTTTGATGACTATATGCCTCTATAAGATTTAGTGCTCCAATAAACACACATTCTTTCTGCAAACATAACGATATTGAAATAAAGGAGGATGAGAAGGCCGTTTTCGAGCTTTTAAAGGAGAGAGCGTTTTTTATTTGGCGGACTCATTGATTTTTACTTGGCCCTTCACGACCGTCTCCATATAATTTTTACCCCACTCATACATAGCATCGAGAATTGGCATTAGACTTTTTCCATGTTCAGTCAGTGAATATTCTACTTTTGGAGGAACAACTGGATAGACTTTGCGTTCAACAATAAGGTCTGCTTCCAGTTCTCGCAGCTGGTTAACAAGCATTCGTTGGGTGATCCCCGGCATGAGAGCCTTTAGCTCGCCGAACCGCTTCGTCCCACCTTTTCCTAGATGCCATAAAATAAGCATTTTCCATTTACCGCCAATAACAGCAAGTGTCAATTCTTTTTCACAGTTATACATTTTGCCACAAACATGTCCCATTTATTCCACCTCCATCTCTATTATAAACCAATAGTATACTTTTTATCACTACATGATAATAAAGTGCGTACTTCTAAAATAGGATTATACGGATTATACTAGCTTCTGTAAAACAAAACGTAAGCATAGGAGGGGACAACATGAATCGTGATCCAAATATGCTCCAAGAATATGGGGTATCCGGGGAGTTGTTCCAATGCACACGTGGATGAAATGGCAGCCAATGCCGGGCAAGATCCATACACAAGCACGAATCCGCGTGAAACATCTGTAGAAGAAATGAAAAAATTATATATCGCCGCGTTTTATGGCCTAAATGTGAACTTCTAATCAATAGAAGAAAAGACAAATATCACTACATTTTTTTACGAGAGATAAAAAGATCGGATTTAATTGAAATTCTGATCTTTTTATCTTGCGTAGATAATGTTTGTACTCAAGAGCGCGATCGGAAAAGATGAAGGGCGTAAAAAGAGTCCAAAATGATAAATTTTGTATTTTCGATAGTGGTTATCTACTTTTTTAGTACAAGAAGAAAAGATGGAGGTGAAATCAAAAGTGGATTCTATGACCTTTGTCTTGTTTGGAGCAACAGGGGATTTAGCGAAAAGAAAAATTTTTCCTGCATTATATCATTTATTTCTCGATCAAAAAATGCCACATTCGTTTTCCATTATTGGTTTAGGTAGAAGAGAATGGTCGGATGATGACTTTCAAACACATGTGGCACATTCATTAAAAACATTTTCTACACGTTTCATCAATGACCGTTCCAAAATGGAAGAATTTCTCCGTGCATTTCGTTATACTTCTTTAGATGTAACGGATATGGAAGGGTATAAAAAGATATTGGAAATCGTTCAGCAACGTGAAAAAGAGTTGAATATTCCTGAAAACCGCATGTTTTATTTATCTGTTGCGCCAGAGTTTTTTGATGTAATTACGTCGAACATTAAGGAAAGTGGATTGGGCTCCACAAAAGGTTGGAAACGTCTGATTATCGAAAAGCCGTTTGGGCACGATTTGAGATCCGCTCAAGATTTAAATAAAAAGTTAAGTCAAGCTTTTGAAGAAGATGAAATTTATCGGGTAGACCATTACCTCGGAAAGCCAATGGTACAAAACCTTGAAGCTTTAAAATTTGCCAACCCTTTGTTTCAATCATTATGGAACAATCAGTATATAGCGAATGTACAAATTACGGCTAGTGAAACGGTTGGGGTAGAAGAGAGAGCGGGTTATTATGACCGCGCAGGGGCGATTCGCGATATGTTTCAAAATCATATGCTGCAATTGTTGATGATGACAGCCATGCACTTGCCGAAACGGATCAGCGCAAAAGACATCCGTGACGAAAAAAGAAAAATCATCGAATCTCTTCGCCCATTACAAAAAGAAGAAGTAGGTTTACATGTCGTTCGCGGCCAATATGGTCCTGGAGAAATCTTTGGTAAACCAGTTGTTGGATATAAAGAAGAGCCTGGAATTGCTGCTTCTTCAACAACAGATACATTTGTTGCGGCTCGCTTGTGGATTGATGATGAGTTTTGGAGTGGGGTGCCATTTTATCTCCGTACAGGGAAAAGAATGAAGGAAAAATCTACTCGTATTGTGATTGAGTTTAAAAATCCATTAAAGGAATGGTACTTGCCAAAAAATGAGGAAACGGTTCCTAATCTTTTAGTGATTGAAATCAGTCCGAATGAGGGTGTTACGTTGCAATTAAATAGTAAAAATATATTAAACAATGGAAAAATCGAGCCTATTCATATGCATTTTTCAACTAATGAGAAAAATGTACCTGAAGCCTATGAAGTGTTAATTTTTGATGCTTTGCGAGGCGATTCGACTTTCTTTGCTCATTGGAAAGAAGTTGAACTCTCTTGGAAGTGGGTACAGCCTGTTTTAGAGGCATTTGAGGGAAATCTCCTTCCCCTTCATTCGTATCGTTCAGGTTCAATGGGGCCAGAGGCTTCTCATCGGTTACTGGAAGAGGACGGATTCAATTGGTGGTAGTTACGAATGATCTTGTCGAACTTCATTCTCATCATTAGAAAATATCATTTCTAAATGGAACTATAGATTAGCTGTGCATATATACGTATAAAATGTGAATAATGTCGAAAGGTTAAATCAGTTCGAGGAGGGCAATGAACATGAAAGTCGGGTTAATCGGTTTAGGGAAAATGGGATTAAACTTAGGTAAAAATCTCATTGACCATAAACATGAAGTAGTGGCGTTCGATGTAAATGCAAATGCGGTTGAAGAAATAAAAAAATACGGCGCTAAAGGTGTATCAAGCTTAGAGGAACTCGTTTTATCATTAGAAAATCCAAGAATTGTTTGGCTCATGGTTCCGCACAATGTTGTTGATTCGGTTATTCGTGAAATTACTCCATTTTTAAACAAAGGAGACATCGTGATTGATGGCGGCAATTCTCACTATAAGGAATCGATTCATCGTTATAATGAGCTAAAAGAAGCTGGGATTCGTTTTATGGATGCCGGGACTTCTGGCGGGGTGGAAGGTGCCCGGAACGGAGCATGCTACATGGTTGGAGGAGATCCTGAAGCTTGGAGCGTTGTCGAGCCTCTTTTCCGGGATACGGCTGTAGAAAATGGGTATTTATATGCAGGAAAAGCAGGCAGCGGCCACTTTTTAAAAATGGTTCACAATGGGATTGAATACGGGATGATGGCTGCCATTGGTGAAGGATTTGAAATATTAGAGAAAAGCGAATTCGATTATGACTATGAAAAAGTAGCAAGAGTATGGAATAACGGTTCGGTTATTCGTTCATGGCTTATGGAATTAACAGAACGCGCCTTTTCTAAAGATGCAAAATTAGAGGAAATCAAAGGAATTATGCATTCTTCCGGTGAAGGAAAATGGACAGTCGAAACGGCTTTAGATTTACAAACAGCCACTCCTGTCATCGCTATGTCCTTATTGATGCGTTATCGTTCATTAGAAACAGATACATTTACAGGTAAAGTAGTAGCAGCTTTACGCAACGAATTTGGCGGACATGCTGTAGAAAAAAATGAGAAAAAATAAATTTAGGTATTTGAAGCATCTCCATTGGCGAACAGTGCCAGGCACTGTTCGCCATTGTAATCCATCCAGCCTTGCGCGCGACATCGACACCCTCGCAAAGCACTATCACATCGAATACATTCAACCGTTCGACCTTTTCCACATACAGCGCATGTCGAGAGTGTTGCGAAGTTAAAACTCAAATAAATTGATGCTACTTTAACACATTTTGGAGGATAGAAATGTTAATATAAAAGTAGAGGGTGTTTGTAGGAGGGATGGAAATGTCGGGAGAAACGTCACATGTAAATGTATTGAGTGAAGAAGAATCGAATGAAATGATTGAAAGAGCGAAAGAATTTTTTAGGAAAGAAATCGCTTCTAGCCATATACGTAATACAAAAAAGTTGAAGAAATTAAAGGAGTTCCATTTGAACCCGTTTTTAGACAAGTATAAAGCGAGATTTTTAACAGGGAATGATGATCCTGTTAGCATGGCAAAGGCGTTGGTGTATCCAAGGGTATTGGGGACATCTATTAACACAACGTTTGGGAATAAACTCCAAAAATTTTGTAGTGAAGTACTGGGGAGCTTTGCTTCTACTACAGCAGGGATAGACATTGAATTTATTGATAAAGTAGATGGAAGAAGAAAATATTGTCAAGTAAAAGCAGGACCCAACACCATTAATAAAGACGATGTAGAAACGATAAAGAATCATTTTGCAGGTGTTAAAAGGCTTGCGAGGACGAATAATCTTCATATTGGCTTCACTGATTTAGTCGTTGGTGTTCTTTATGGTACACCTGATCAGTTAAGCGGTCATTATCAAAAAATTAATCAAGAATATCCTGTCATTGTTGGACAAGAGTTTTGGTACAAAATTACGGGGATTGAAAACTTTTATCAAAGATTAACAGATGCGATAGGGGAAGTTGCAACAGAATTTGACTCTTCAAAGCTAATCGAAGAGATTATTGAACAGCTCGCAAAAGAGATCGAGGAAACGTTTAACGCCGATAGCTAGAAATATAAAGCAAAGGGGAATGCCTAGGCATTCCCCTTTTTGTTAATTTCGTTCAAAACTTTTACGATAGATAAACCTACAGCTTTAGCCATATGAACGGGAACAGCGTTACCAATCTGTTTATAAGCATTGTTCATCGAGCAATCAAATACCCAATCGTCAGGGAAACTTTGTATTCTTGCATATTCTCTGACAGTAAAAGGCCTTGTTTCTTCTGGATGGCATCTTTCCGTTTGTTTTTGGGCAGGAGAACATGTTAATGTTAGGCATGGTTCGTCCCATGACAATCTTCGCGCCATCCCGGTTCTTCCGCCACCTGAGTAGTAACTTTTTCCCATGTACTGTTTGGCGATTTCTTCTGGGAGATCTCTCCAGTAACCGCCAGGGGGAACAAGTTCAAGAACTTTTCTCTTTTCTTCAGGGTATTTAGCGCCCTCGGATGGAGGAACATCTTGCAAGACATCCCTTAATGTCAGCGTATATCCATACGGTTTAGGAAAACGATAAGAAACGCTATATTTTTCAACTAAATCTTTTCTTATCCCTATAATGAATATTCGTTCTCTTTTTTGTGCTACATCATAGTCTAAAGCATTCAATACTTTCCATTGAACGTTGTAGCCTATTTCTTCAAAAACGGAGAGCATGGTTGCTAATGTTTTTCCGTTGTCGTGGTTGACAAGTCCCTTTACATTTTCGGCTAAAAACATTTTTGGTTGCAGTTCTTGCAGAATTTTTGCGTAATAGTAAAATAGCGTTCCTCTTGCATCATTTAGCCCTAGTTTTTTCCCTGCATAGCTAAAAGCCTGGCAAGGATACCCTCCAGATAATAGATCGATATCGTTTGGACAGTTATTGATAAAGTTTTTTATTCCATGCTCAGCCACTTCAATAACATCTTTTTCGATTACGTTCCAATGAGGTCGATTTTTTCTTAATGTTTTGCAGGCATATTTATCAATTTCTACCAACCCTAAGGAGTGAAAGCCCGCCATTTCAAGCCCAAGCGCTAACCCTCCGGCACCTGCAAATAATTCAACAGCTGTATATTGTTTAGCTGCAACGATATCTCTCACTTCTACACTATGAGAGCCTTCGTAGTGAAAAACATTAACGGTATTTTCTGTTTCAACATCAGCTTTTGTATCTATATCTCCTAAATCAAGCTCCAGTTGCTCGGAATAAATGATATCTTCAATTTCTACTCCAAGTGTATGGCAAAGTTTTAAGGCATTTGACTTGATAGGATTGAAATTAGGGGAAAGGAGCATAGATAATTGATTTTTACTAATTCCCATCTTTTCCGCAAGTTCTTTTTGTGTAGAAATTCCTGATTTCGTCATATACTTCCTAACTTTTTCTTTACTAATGCTATACAAATTTATACCCCCATAAAAGTTAAAATATTTTTTTAACTGTTATGTGGTTATTATATATAATTAGAAGGTGACCGTCAATTAGCCAACGGTGCCAGGCACTGTTCGCTTGATATTCTTTTTTCTTCGCTTGTTGTATCGTGTTTCATCTTCAATTTTTCACTATCGAATTAAACGAACAAAATTGACGTCATGCATTCCCAAACAGCACGATGAAAGAAAATAGGATATACTAATACATACAACCATCATTCGAATATTTCATGCGGGGAGGAAATATGTTGAACGCCAACTGGAACTTTGATAATAGCTATGCTCGTTTACCTGAGCGATTTTTTACGAGGATGCGTCCAACGCCTGTTCGTGATCCGAAGCTTGTTGTGCTCAATCGTTCGCTTGCGGAGGAGCTTGGATTAAATAGAGAGGCTTTGGCGAGTGAAGAAGGAGTGGCGGTGTTTGCGGGAAATCGTGTGCCGGACGGGGCGGAGCCTTTGGCTCAGGCGTATGCCGGACATCAGTTTGGATATTTTAATATGCTTGGCGATGGGCGTGCCATTTTGCTTGGGGAGCATGTGACGCCAAGTGGAGAGCGAGTTGATATTCAGCTAAAAGGTTCAGGGCGGACACCGTATTCGCGTGGTGGGGATGGTCGAGCGGCGCTTGGACCGATGCTTCGGGAGTATATCATTAGCGAGGCGATGGACGCGCTTCGGATTCCGACGACGAGAAGTTTAGCGGTCGTGACGACAGGAGAAGTGGTGATACGAGAGACGGAACTTCCGGGAGCGATTTTGACGCGCGTGGCTGCGAGTCATTTGCGTGTCGGGACGTTTCAATATGCGGCGCGTTTTTTATCTAAAGAGGAATTGCAAGCGTTAGCCGACTATGCGATCAAGCGACATTATCCGAACGGGGAACATGCGTCCAACCGCTATGTTTTTTTACTTGAAGAAGTGATGAAAAAGCAGGCGGCACTTGTGGCGAAATGGCAATTGGTCGGGTTTATTCATGGGGTGATGAACACCGATAATATGACGATTAGCGGAGAGACGATTGATTACGGACCGTGTGCGTTTATGGACGTATACGATCTGAAGACGGTGTTTAGTTCGATTGATACTCAAGGGCGGTATGCGTACGGAAATCAGCCATATATCGCTGGATGGAACATCGCCCGTTTTGCAGAAAGTGTACTACCGCTTTTACATGACGAAGAGGAAAAAGCAATCGAGATTGCGCAAAAAGTCATTGAACAATTTCCAGCATTGTATGAAACGTATTGGTTACAAGGAATGCGCGCGAAGCTCGGGCTTTGGACGGAAGAGGCGAAAGATAAAAAGCTGATTGGAGAGCTTCTTCATTTGATGTACACGCATCGCCTCGATTATACGAATACGTTTCGGGCGTTGACATTAGAGGAATGGCATTTTTGCGAACAAGAACTTCGCGACTGGTATACACGTTGGCAACAAAGAATCGCCCGTCAAGGCGTAACAAAAGATGAAGTGTATGAACGAATGCGGCAAAACAACCCGGCGATCATTCCGCGCAACTATCGGGTCGAAGAAGCGCTGACGGCGGCGGTTGAACGCGGGGATTATACGGTCATGGAGCAGTTGCTTCATGCGTTGCAACATCCGTATGCATACACGAAAGAACAAGAACAATATGCTATACCTCCTGAGCCGTCTGACCGACCGTATCGGACGTTTTGTGGGACGTAAATAAGGGGAACGGTGCTTTGTAATAAATACTAAGAATGGAGAGAAATAAAGTCAACTACCCCCACTTAGCTAACGCTTGAAGCGAGGGCTTGCAACTCCCCAGAAGTGCGAGCGGACTTTGTCCTCCTTCTTTGGCTTGGGGTTGCATCAAGGGGCAGGTTGACAACTGCCCAACGATGCAGGTCATGCCTACATCGTTACCGATTCTCTCAGTTTGTCTGTTGGCAGTACTTGGTTTCCACACACAACAGACGGACATACGCTCGATGTTTTACGGTTACAACGTTTCCTGTAACCAACTCCATACATCGAGTAGCAGTTATTGGAGTGCCTTTATTTAACGGTTTTCTCCACGCCTTTATTATCTCATACACAAAAGAAAGGGGGAACGCGCATTCCTCTCCCACTTACTCTCTTTGGTCGTTGAAGTGGGAGTCTCCTGCGCGAAATAGGATGAAAAAACTAGCATGGGTAGTCCTTTTGATTATGTTTACTGTTTATGGATGTACGTCACAAGGTAATACGCAACAACAAGAAAAAGAACAGCTTGCACAACTAGAAGTCGTTTTTCAAACAACGCCCCAAACCATTTATGTTGATGAACCAGCCACACTTCAAGTGACAGTTACAGATGGGAAGAAGCCGATTGAACAGGCGAGTGATGTCCAGTTTGAAATAAGACGAAAAGGAGAAGAGCACGACGAGATGATTCCAGCTCGTCATCAAGGAAACGGTGTGTACGTCGCTGAAAAAACATTTGGGGCGGATGGTGTATATGTAGTGACGTACCATGTGACAGCGAATCATTTGCACCGTATGGAAAAAAATGAAGTTCGTGTTGAGCAAAAACAAGGAGCGACAACGAAAACACCAACGCAATCTAATGATGCACATACACACCATCATGTACATATGACACTTTCACCAAAAGAAGCAAAACAAAATGAACGAACGATGTTTCAAGTACAAATGCTATCGGATGGAAAACCTTTAACAGATGCACAAGTAACAATGGAGTATTGGAGAGGAGGAGACAAGAAGCATACATATGTCACAATGAATGAAAAGGGAAACGGGATGTATGTTTCGGAAGTTTTATTCGCATTTTCGGGAACGTATCAGTTTCGTGTGCACGTAATTAAGGAAGAGCTTCATGATCATCAAGTGTTTTCCGTTGAAGTAAAATAAGAAGGCGCCGAGTGACGCCTTCTTTTAATCTACTTTTAACACGACGCGACCGTTAATTTGTCCTTTTAACATGCGGTCGAACACGTCGTTAATGTTTTCAAGCGGTTGTACTTCGACATTTAAGACGTACTATATAAATACAACTGGAAGGTTTGACTTATGGCTGACGAAAAATACTGATTACTCCATAAAAGACGAAAACGTTAAAGTTCCAAATTGCATCTATATAGCACTTCACCGTATGAAATCGTTGGTTTTTCTACTTCTTTAATTTTTAATGGTTCTTTAAATTGTTCCACAACTGCAGCTTTCATGATTATAATCCTCCTTCTAGGCAAAAAGGGACTTTTTGGTCTGTACATATGTAATGTAGCATGCATTTAACTTGTGAAAAATATCGCAAATAAAACGTTCAAAAAAAAGAAAAATATTTTTGGATAAAAAGTTAAAAATTTGGTTTGGGCGTTGACATCATATAAAGTTTCTGTTTTAGTCATATAGTGAAGAAATCATGTCCGCAGCTACATCGTTAGCTGAAATGGCCGAGAAATTAAGAAGTGAAGTGGCGAAGTTTAGAGTGTAGTATGAGTTATGAGGTTAGGAAAGAAGGTGTTCCGACATTCGGACACCTTCTTCGTCTCTTAAGATTTACTCTTTTTACTTTGACGAATGCCAGCTGCTTCGGCGCGTGCTTGCGCCTCTAAATCTTCATGATCAGCAAATTCGGCAGAAAACTCGACATCATAACCGTCTGATTTCATTGTTTTCGGCACTTGTGGCATCGTTGACTTGTTTTTGTCTCTAGCTTTTTGACCGCGTGAACGTCCCATGTGAATTGCCTCCTCGTTATTTTTTCGCTAGTAGCATGTGACAAATAGCGAAAAAGATGAATAGAAAATGTTGTTAATGGCGAGCATGTTTATCGGTAAATCCACCTGCTTGGTCCGCACGTTTAAAATCGCGAGCATACGTCACTTCTTGTGCGCTCGAGAGCGTACTTTTTGTTTTTTCACGTTTCTTTTTGTCAGCCATATGTATCCCTCACTTTAATTAAATATTACGTTAACATTATGAACAGAAAAATAAAAAATTATCCAAATAAAAAACCTGTTCGTGCAGAACAGGTTACGCTTCTTTTAATTGTTGTTCATCGTCAAGTTTTTGTTGGCGCATCGCATATAACGTATAGTTATCCTTTGAAATTTCATATAAGTTATATATGTCTTCACCTTGATTCATTGCTTCCCATAATGGCTTTCTCGTTTCATTAGCAAGGGTGACGTAAGGGAGTTTTTCAGCAGCTTTTGTCGAGCGGACATTAACTTTGCGAATGCGCATGAAGATCGTGTTGATGGAACGTTCATAAAACAGTTCGTTAAAGAAGGCATCTTTAGCAAGTTGGTTATATCCTTTGCCGTGATACGGTTTTCCAAGCCATGTGCCTAAAAAGCCAGCGCCATCTTCAATGTCAAATAAATTAATCGTTCCAATCGGATTGCCCCACTCATCTAAAATGGTGCGTGAGATTAGTTCCCCGCGTTCTTCCGCTTCAATTGTTTGCTTTGTGATGAACAAAAATTCTTCATATGAATATGCTTTATGGCGCACGAAAGGGAAGACGTCTGGGTGCACCATAAGCTCGTATAACGCTTGACAATCTTGCAGTTCGCGTTTTTTTAACATCGAATCTCCCTCCATTCACGAGGGCAGTCGACCGTAGGGAACGAGCCACCCTCGAAATTTTTTAATTTATGCAAATCAAAAAATTTCGGGGTGGGAATCGAACCCACTAGAACCAGCACATTGCTGGTGGCGCACCATTTGCCTTCCCTTACTATCGCATACATATATAGTTTTTTGTATATAACCTTTTATATCATACTTGAAATGATGTGAAAAATAAATAGTTTTTTTATTAATTTTTCTTGTATATTATTTCCCCGTTTATCATGGTGAATATAGGAGTTGCGAGATAGTGAAACGGATGGTAATTCCAAACGACAATGTCAGCATCTTTTCCGGTTTCAAGACTTCCGACACGATCGTCCACTCCTAAATTACGTGCCGGCAAAATGGTAATGCCTTCGAGCGCTTTTTGTTCATCGAGCCCTTCGCGAACAGCAATCGCAGCGCAAATAGGTAAGTATTGAATAGGTGTGTATGGATGATCTGTTGTGATAGAGACGTGAACGCCTACGTCGGATAAAATTTTATATGTTTTCCAACTTTTGTTTTTCAATTCTACTTTCGATCGACGTGTTAGTGTTGGTCCGACCGAAACTTGTAAATCTCGTCCTTGTAGTTCTTCAGCAATGAGATGCCCTTCGGTACAATGTTCGATGCGTAAGTCAAGCCCGAATTCATCTGCAAAACGGATGGCGGATAAAATGTCATCGGCGCGATGGGCGTGAACACGGATCGGAATGTCACGATTTAACGCTTGAATAATGGGGATGGTGCGAAAATCGTGCGGCCAATCGCTATACCTCGCGTTGTAAAACGTTTCGCGAAGCATTCCCATAATGCCCATGCGCGTGAGCGATTCTTTATTCCCTTGACTATGCATGCGTTTCGGATTTTCACCGAGGGCAATTTTTAAACCGGCTGGTTGTTTGATGATCATGTTTGCGGCGTTTTTTCCATGCGTTTTAATGACTGCCGTCGTTCCACCGATGACATTTGCGCTTCCGGGCATAATATGAACCGTTGTAATCCCATGTTCGATTGCATCGCGAAAACCGGGATCGAGTGGATATACGCTATCAATGGCACGTACATGTGGGGTCATCGTTTCAATCGTTTCGTTTGCGTCGTTGCCCGCCCATCCCGTTCCTTCGTCATATAAACCAAGGTGTGTATGAACGTCGATAAAACCTGGAAAGACGTATTTTCCTGAGACATCGATTACTTCGGTTTGCTCATCAGCGAGAAGATTATAGCCGATTTCTGCAATTTTTCCGTTTTCAATACGTACATCCGCTCCTTTCATGGGAGGAGATGTAATTGGATATACTGTACCATATTTTAATAGTTTACTTCGCATGTCAATCCGTTACAGAAAACTTACAAGACTTTAAAAAAGTCTATGTTTCCTTCCTTGTTCATCGCGCCCGATTTTGCCGAAGCTACTCTCGTTTCTTTGGCGCTCCGAGGTCAAGTTTCTTGATGTTTTCCGTTTTTCTGTAACGGTATTCACCTCCCTCTGTTTCAACTTTATTCTTTTCATACTTCCGCAATAGTCCTCGCCTTTTGCTTATGATTGGGCAGAAGCATGACTTTGTACGTGCGAATCATCTTCTCCCAGCCCCTTTTTGACTTTTTTCACATAAAATGATCATCAGATTTTTATAAATATTTATACATTTATCATGAACAGTCAAAAGCCCCTTTATGTTTTCTTATAGTGTATTCGTCACGATTGTAGTATGTTCACTAATGCTCGATCAACAGTTGGAAAGGAAAAATGATATCCTGCTTGAAGTAATTTTTCTGGGATGACACGCTGTCCTTCTAACACAAGCATGCTCATTTCCCCTAGCAATATTTTAAGCACAAAGGACGGAACAGGGAGCCAATGTGGGCGATGTAGTACTTTTGCGATCGTTTTTCCGAACTGTTCCATCGTCACAGGATGTGGGGCAGTAACGTTGATTGAACCCGATATGTTTTCATGCCGAATGGCAAAGTCGATGGCGCTAATGACGTCATTTATATGCACCCACGACATCCATTGTTTCCCGCTTCCGATCGTTCCACCAATAAACCATTTGTAAGGAAGAACGATGCGTGGAAGTGCTCCACCATTTTTACCTAAAATAATGCCAAACCGCATAAATACCGTGCGCACGCCAAGTGATTCAATGCGTCGCCCAGCTTCTTCCCATCGTTTCACGGTTTGAGCTAAAAAGTCTATCCCGATTGTTTCGCGACGTTCGGTAAATGTGTCATTAAGCGATGTGCCGTAAATACCGATGGCACTCGCTTGAATAACCACTTGCGGTTTTTTACTCATTTTTGTAATGAGTTCATATATGGCATGTGTCGCTTGTAATCGACTTTCCATAATTGCGCGCTTTCTCGTTTCGTTCCATCGTCCACTATTAATTGATTCACCAGCTAAGTTTATGATTATATCAATGGAAGGAAGTTGTTCATGAGGATTTGCGTCATCTGTTAACCATTGTACATAATGAATATACGGATCGTTCTCCCGTTTTTGTGCATTTCGCGTTAATATATACATATGATGTCCGTTTTGTGTAAAATATGCTGTTAACGCCTTACCTACAAATCCTGTTCCTCCAGCAATCAAAATATTCATTATTTTTCCCTCCTTTCCTTTATTATGCGTTGTTTGAAGAAAAAAAGAAAGAAAAGGTGTGTTTTCAAGATGTGGATTGAAAAAATTGAAGTGGATCGAAAAAATGTAGAACGTTTTTACGTTCATTTTGTGAAAGAAGATGGAGAGAAACAAATCATGTCTGTTGATCAAGACGTATTGATTGAGTATCGCCTAAAAAAAGGAATGACGGTAACAGAAGAGCAATGGATGGAAATGATGAAAAAAGATGATGAAAAACAAGCGTATAAGATGGCGCTTCGTTTTTTAGCTTACCGTATGCGCTCGAAACAAGAAGTTGTTGACTATTTGAAAAAAAGGGACATAGATGTTCGGACGATTGAACAAGTGATTGCAAAGCTACAACAGGAACGATATATAGACGATGAGCAATTTGCACATGCGTACGTGCAAACGCAAGTAAATACGACAATGAAAGGACCTTATGTGATTTATAAAGAGCTAATGGATAAAGGGATAAGTGAAAATGTGATCGCACAAGCGATGGAACGCTATACAGAGGATATGCAACGAGACAAAGCGATCAAGTGGGTGGAAAAAATAAATAAGCAATCGAAAAAACGGTCGCATCAAGAACAAAGAGCATACATTGCACAACTGTTGCATATGAAAGGTTTTCCTTCACATATTGTTGAAATGGCAAAACAGCATGTGACTGCAGATGATGGAACGGAATGGGAAGCGCTCATATATTACGGGGAAAAAGCACATCGCCGTTACGAAAAATATGATCGTTACACGTACGAACAAAAAATGAAGCAGGCACTATACCGAAAAGGTTTTTCGCTTTCGTTAATTGAACAGTTTTTAGAAAAGAAAAAGGAGGACTAACTCCTCCTACTCCACGATGATTTCAGCTTGTCGCTTATACTCATTAATAATTTTTTCGGCTACTTGTTTTGGTGAACGAAGGCGAGAGCGGTCTTGAATATGGTCGGAGTCATCCCAAAACGGTGTAGCCATGCCTCCCATATATACAGCAGTGACGGCGACGTTTGTGTTGGCGAGCTCTTTCACAAGACTTTCGCTAAATCCGCGCACAGCAAATTTACTTGCGACATATACACTTTCGTTTACTTTACCGCGCAAACCGGCTGTTGAAATAATGTTTATGATATTAGCTTGAGGTAGCGTTTTAAAATACGGAAGAAATGCTTTCGTCATATATATCGTGCCTTTGACGTTAATGTCAATTATTTCGTGAATATGTTGCTCCGTCATTTGTTCAAGCGGACCGAAATGACCCACGCCTGCATTGTTAACTAGCGTCGTTACATAATATGTACGACAAAGCGTTTCGGCTGCTTCGTGCACTTGTTCATAATTTGTAATATCAAGTGGAAAAACGATCGCTTTTCTTCCATATGATTCGATTTGCTGTTGAACAGATTGTAACGGCTCCTTTCTTCTCCCGACTAAAATGATGTCGTACCCCCGTTGTGCATATAAAAGGGCGAGTTCTTTTCCGAGACCTGTACCAGCTCCTGTAATAACAATATATTCCATTATTTTCATCCTTTCGTGTATGATACATTCACAATAATTTGGAAAGCATATACATAAACAGGTGTCACGAAGTAGTCAAATGTTATTGTGAATATATGCACAAATATGTAGTATAATGTCTTATGTCATTATATTACAACAAAGAAAGGGGAACAATATGAGTTTTTTACAAGTCGTTACAGCTTCTACACCCGTATTGGCTGTCTTTCTGTTTCTCGTTTTGTTACGTCTTCCAGCGGCAAAAGCGATGCCGATTAGTTTTGTAATTACGGTCGTGTTATCGTTGTTTGTTTGGAAAATGCCCGGTATTCAAGTGGCAGCGGCAACGATTGAAGGTGTCATTGTAGCCATTTCAATTTTATGGATTATCTTCGGTGCCATTTTATTGTTAAATACGTTAACGAAAAGTGGGGCAATGGACGCGATTCGTAGCGGATTTTTAGGTATTACGCGTGACCGTCGCGTGCAAGTTATCATTATCGCATGGTTATTCGGTGCATTTATTGAAGGCGCAGCAGGATTTGGGACGCCTGCGGCGATTGGCGCCCCGCTTCTTGTTGCTTTAGGCTTTCCACCACTTGCAGCGGTTGTTGTTGCCCTTGTTGCAGATAGTAGCCCTGTGTCATTTGGTGCTGTCGGAACGCCAATTATTGTCGGAGTCGATCAAGGACTTCGTGAAGGAAACTCTGTTGCTGAACGAGTGCAACATGTCATCGGAACAGCGGATTTATCATCGTTTCTTCAAACGCTAGCAAAACAAGCAGTGTCGTTTGATATTATTATCGGTACGTTTATTCCACTTATTTTAGTGCTTATTTTAACGCGTTTTTTTGGTGAAAATCGTTCGTGGAAAGAAGGATTGGAAATTTGGAAATTTGCCTTATTTGCTGGGCTTAGTTTTACTGTTCCCGCATTTCTCGTTGCCTCTTTCCTTGGACCAGAATTTCCATCAATGATCGGAGGATTAATTGGTTTAGCGATCGTTGTGCCTGCGGCAAAAAAAGGATTTTTATTGCCGAAAGAGCCGTGGGATTTTAAGAAAACAGATGCGCACCAACATGTAACGAACGTGCAAAAAAGCGACATGCCGCTTTTGCTTGCGTGGATGCCGTATATTTTCGTTGCGATTATTTTAGTGTTGACACGTTTCCAAAACTTGCCGTTAAAAACGTGGCTTCGTTCAGTAAAAATACAATTTAACAACATTTTAGGAACGAACATTAGCACGTCGATTGAGCCATTATATTTGCCGGGAACGATTTTTCTTGTTGTCATTTTTATTACAATCTTTATGCATAAGATGAGACGAGAAGATGTTTTGGCGACGATGAAAGAATCGGCATATACACTCATCGGTAGTGCCATTGCGCTCGGTACAGCGGTGCCGATGGTTCGCATTTTCATTAATTCCGGTGTAAATGATGCTGGGCTTGCCAGCATGCCAATTGAGTTAGCGTCGATGGTCGCAGGGGCAGTTGGTGCCGCTTGGCCGCTAGTTGCTCCTTTAATTGGGGCGCTCGGTTCGTTCATTTCAGGAAGTGCGACGTTTAGTAATATGATGTTTTCTTTATTCCAATTTAGCGTTGCCGATCAAATTCAAGTGCCGCATCATATCGTCATCGCTGGGCAAATGTTAGGGGCAAATGCGGGGAATATGGTTTGTGTATTAAACGTTGTTGCTGCCGCTTCCGTCGTCGGTTTAGCTGGAAAAGAAGGGACAATTATTCGTATGACGCTCATTCCGATGCTTTATTACGTATTGATGACTGGAATATTTAGCCTTATTTTGATCTATGTATTTTAGGCTCACTTTATGATACGATGAACATGAAGTTGTCATAAAGTGGAGTGGGGAAAATGGATCAAAAAAGATATAGTGAAATGAGCGAAAGGGAATTAAAACAAGAGATCGCCATGTTAACGGAAAAAGCACGAAAAGCGGAACAAATGGGAATGGTGAACGAATACGCCGTATATGAGCGGAAAATTGCGATGGCGAAAGCATATTTATTAAACCCGAATGATTTCCAACCGGGAGAATTTTACGAAATTGAAGGAGATCCGCATTCGTTATTTAAACTTCAATATATGAATGGTGTGTTCGCATGGGGCTATCGTCTAAGTGATCCGAACACAGAAGTGGCGTTGCCTATTTCATTATTAAAGAAAAGAGGTTGACACGAGCGTCAACCTCTTTCTCATTAAATTTTCCGTTTGCTTACTTCAGAATGTAGAATCATTAAACTTTGCGATTGTTGTGTTTCACCGTTTACTTGCGCATGAGCGTGTTTCGGGTTCGCCCATGGTTGTGGGAAAGGATTGGAATAACGGTTATCATAAAATTTTTTACGCCAATGTTTACCCATTTTATTCCTCCTCGATGTCGCCACGTTGACTTGATGCGTGCATTCGTTCTTGAGGGTGCGTATTAATCGTGCCGTTTGCACGTTTTGATGCGTATTCCGCTTTTGCGCGTGGCTCGCCTTCTAATTTTTCGTTGTTTTGATTCGGAAATCCGCGTTCTTTATTGCTCAATGTTAGTCCCCCCAGACGTTCATTTCGTGCTTTCGAAGCACATATATAGTATTTGTCGACGAGGAGGCATTTACGCCTACTTTAGCTTGGAATAAGTTCTAGTTTTTTGCGTAATTTCTTTTCGCTAAAAATCCATCCCGTATAGGAACTAACAATATTTAAGTCACGGTCAAGTTGCACAACTGCAACGAACGGATAATAATCTTTACTTCGGTAACGCAAGTCGACGAAACGCACTTCATAATGATCGTCATATTCGTGAATTTCCCAACGATATACTGGTGAGAACGACAAAAAGGCGGCTAAATTTTCATCCTGTTTCGCTTTTTCAATGACCGGGATGTTTGGAACGGGACATTTTTCGAAAACGTCAAGCACATCAATCGCTCCGCTTTGTGCGCGCGCAACGTAAAAATGGGTCGAGGTCGTCACAGCTAAATGCCACTCATTCCATTTTATTGTCGGTACCGTAATAATTTGTTCGACATCCGAGAACATTTGTTTTAATTTTCGTTTGATCGCTTGTTGTTGACGGAAGCGAATGATATAGTAACCAATGAGCACGATATATACGGAAAGGAACGTATATCCCGCATGGTGTCCGCTCAGCCATAAGACGACGCCAGCTAAGTGAATGATAAAAATGAACGGGTCGAATGTATTGATGATACCGAGGGCGACCCATTTTTTTGAAAAAGGACGTAATGCTTGCGTGCCATACGAATTAAAAATGTCGACAAACACATGTAGACTAACGGCAATCCATGTCCAAAGCGCTACGTGAAAAAAGGACGTGTCATATACATAGAAAAGGGCGGCACTAATAAGCAACGTCCAAACAAACAAAGCTGGGATCGAATGTGTCATGCCACGATGATTACGAATATATTTTGCATTATTTTTTAATTTTAGAACAGTGTCGATATCAGGTGCTTGTGAGCCAGCGAGCGTGCCGATCAGTACGGCATGCGCAAGTGTCGGGTCGTTAGCAACTGCTGGATCGAATGTTGCTAATCCACCTAATGCAAAACCCATTAAAACGTGTGTACCTGTATCCAAATAAAAGGCCTCCTTTTTCCGATTGGACTTACTTTTAGTTTACCACTTTGGAGGAATGAACGTGAAAGAAAATGTACAACAAATATTGGAGCATTTTCATATTGAGCAGTTTCAACATGATTTAATTGATTGGTTTCGAACAGAGCAACGCGATTTACCTTGGCGGAAAAATAAAGATCCATACAAAATATGGGTATCGGAAGTGATGTTACAACAAACGCGTGTCGATACCGTCATCCCTTACTTTTATCAGTTTATTGAAAAATTTCCGACTTTAGACGCGTTAGCTGACGCTAAGGAGGAGGAAGTGCTTAAAGCGTGGGAAGGGCTTGGATATTACTCCCGTGTTCGCAATTTACATGCAGCAGTAAAAGAAGTCAAAGAAAAGTACGGTGGACGTGTGCCAGCGTCTAAGGAACAATTTTCTTCATTGAAAGGTGTCGGGCCGTACACAACGGGAGCGGTGTTAAGCATTGCTTACGGCATCCCTGAACCTGCAGTAGACGGGAATGTGATGCGAGTATTGTCGCGTATTTTTTATATTACAGACGACATTGCGAGAGCAAGTACGAGAAAAAAGTTCGAGCAAATTGTGTCTTGCATTATTTCACATGACGATCCATCTGATTTCAATCAAGCGTTAATGGAACTAGGGGCACTCGTTTGTACACCAAAAAATCCGAGCTGTTTTTTATGTCCTGTTCAGCGCCATTGTCGCGCGTTTGCGGAAGGGGTAGAGGCAGAGCTACCTGTAAAAACAAAAGGAAAAGCGCCGAAGCATGTGGCTTTTCGTGCCATTGTGCTTACGAACGAAGAGGGGAAAATACGAATTGAAAAGCGACCAAGTAGCGGATTGCTTGCTAACCTTTGGCAATTTCCAAACGATGAACATGCTCCAACACCGAATGAACAAGCATTTATAAAAGAAATAAGCGAACGATATCATGTCGTGCTTCGTTCAATACAACGAATCGGTACATTCGAACACGTATTTTCCCATATCGTGTGGCATATTGAAGCATATAAAGGAAACGCGCTTGAATTACAAATCGATGACGAAACGAATAAATGGGTCACAGTCGATGAACTAAACCAATATGCGTTCCCGGTCATATACCAAAAAATATGGCAAGCATACGAGTAAAGGCATATGCCTTTACTCGTAAAATACTCGTGTTCCATTTGTATATGTTGCTTCGTTTCGTTGTAAACCGCCTCTTGCTTCAATTTCTTCGATCATTTCACGATGTAACGTTTGTCCCTCTATGTTCAAATATGGAGTGACTTGTTGGAAGACATGGTGAAAAAATGCTAACTCGCTATCTTTCCACTGTTGTTTCGGAATCATTTGAAGGGCTGTCAAGTCGCGTCCAATATACATCATTCTCACCTCTTTATGTAGTGTAGAAAGCGAAATAAAAATTATTCATGCGGATATTTTCTCGACAAATGATACAAAGTAATAACCGTGGAGGTGAGCATCATGAACAAACAACCGAACAAAACGGTAGCAGGAACAAATATTCAGCACGTAAAACAGCAAAACGCTGGCCAGTATGGGACAGAGTTTGCGACTGAAACTGATGTTCAACACGTGAAGCAACAAAACGCAAAAGCAGAAGCGAAAAAAAATCAATAACAGGAAAAGGGTATCGGTTTTCGTCCGATGCCCTTTTTCTTCCTCGCTGATTAACGTTATAATAGAGGAAAAAGCGTCGAATGAAAGTAGGGAATGTGTATGGAGTATCCACAGACAGGGGCGATCATTCAAATTCATAGTTATAAACATGACGGTCATATTCATCGTGCATGGAAAGAAACGGTCGTGTTAAAAGGAAGTGAGGAAGAAGTAATTGGTGGTAACGATCGTACACTTGTGACAGAAGCGGATGGGAGAACGTGGGTGACACGTGAGCCGGCCATTTGTTTTTTTTATGCAAAACATTGGTTTAACATTATTGCGATGATTCGGGCAGACGGTGTGTATTACTATTGCAACATTAGTTCGCCTTACGTTTGGGATGGAGAGGCGTTGAAATATATTGATTATGACTTGGATATTAAAGTATTTCCAAACGGTCAGTACGATATATTAGATCGTGATGAATATGAACGACATCGCGACGAAATGAACTATCCTGAAATTATTGATAAGATTTTAAAAAATAACATTCAAAAATTAATTCAATGGATTAAAGAAAAAAAGGGGCCGTTTGCTCCTGAAGTGGTCGAACATTGGTATAAAAAGTTTATTATGTATGGAAAGTAAAAGTAATACATACATGGATCAAAAACAACGGTTAGCTACTTGTCACCGTTGTTTTTTATTTTTTGCAAAGAATGATTAAATTTTTTGAATTTTTTTATTGTATTTTTTTAATATTCATGTAATAATTTGGAACGTAACATAAAAAATTATTTTAAAAATATAAATTTTCTGTATATAAAAGGAGTGGCTTCCGTGGGAGATGAAGCGATTTTACGAGTCAAAAGCTTAAAAACATGCTTTTTCACAGACGAAGGGGAAGTTCCTGCGGTTGATGGTGTAGACTTTTACATAAATAAAGGCGAAATTTTAGGCGTTGTCGGTGAATCAGGCTGCGGAAAAAGCGTCACATCGCTTTCGATTATGGAATTGTTGACGAAAGGAATTGGCAAAATTGCAGATGGAGAAATATGGTTTAAAGATGAAAATATTGCATTAGCGTCGGAAAAACGGATGAAAGAAATACGAGGAAATGAAATCGCAATGATTTTCCAAGAGCCGATGACGTCATTGAATCCACTTTTTACAATTGGGAACCAAATGATTGAAGCGATTCGCATTCATCAAAACATAAGCAAGGCGGAAGCGCGGAAACGAGCGATTGATATGTTAAAACTTGTTGGTTTACCTCGTGCCGAAGAGATGATTGATGAATATCCGCATCAGTTATCTGGAGGTATGCGACAGCGCGTCATGATTGCGATGGCGATGGTATGCAACCCGTCTTTATTAATTGCCGACGAGCCAACGACCGCTTTAGATGTGACGATTCAAGCACAAATTTTACATTTGATGAAGCAGTTAAACGAACAATTCGGCACAGCGATTATGATGATTACGCACGATTTAGGCGTCGTCGCAGAAATGTGCCATCGCGTTGTTGTGATGTATGCAGGAAAAATTATTGAAGAAGGGGACGTTCAAACGATTTTCCGTCATCCAAAACATCCATTGCGGCGATGTTCATTGCGGTTGTGATCGGTGTCAACGCAGGGATTATTAGCGCGTGGTTTCAAAATTCTTGGTTTGATTATGTAGCGATGGTGTTAGCGTTAGTTGGCGTTTCGATGCCGATTTTTTGGCTTGGGTTGATGGAACAATGGATTTTTGCAATTAACTTAGATTAGTTTCCAACATCTGGACGTGAAGATGTTCGTAATCCGATTGAACCGATTACCCACTTATATGTCATTGATACGTTAATGCAAGGACATACAGATCAGTTTGTTCAAACGTTGCAACATTTAGTGCTTCCGAGCGTCGCTTTAGCAACGATCCCAATGGCGATTATTGCTCGCATGACTCGCTCAAGCATGCTTGAGGTGATGAAGTCCGATTATATTCGCACAGCACGTGCGAAAGGATTAAGTATGTTTTGGGTAGTGTACAAGCATTCGTTAAAAAATGCGATCATCCCTGTGTTGACGGTGATTGGCTTGCAAATGGGGTTGTTGCTTGGCGGTGCGATTTTAACCGAAACGATTTTTAGCTGGCCGGGAATTGGTCGCTATATTTATGAAGCGATCGGCTATCGTGATTACCCTGTCATTCAATCTGGTATTTTGATTGTGTCGATGATTTTTATTTTCATTAATTTAATTGTGGATTTGTTATATGCAGCGATCGATCCGCGCATTAAATATAACTAAAGGAGGGAAGCGAATTGGCTGAGCTTGCACGAAACGAAGCAAATATTGTACAACAAGAAGAACAAGCGACATCGTTATGGAAAGAAGGATGGATTCGCTTTCGGAAAAATAAAATGGCTCTCGTCGGAAGCGGCATTGTACTATTTTTCATTTTGCTTGCTGTTTTTGCCCCATTAATTGCTCCGTACGAGATGAACGATCAACAACTTTCGATGCGTTTACAAGCCCCATCGAAAGACCATATATTTGGGACAGACGATTTCGGGCGAGATATTTTTTCTCGCGTCGTTTATGGAGCACGCATTTCGCTATGGGTCGGATTTTTTTCTGTATTAGGTTCGGTAGTCATCGGTTCTTTACTTGGAATTATCGCAGGGTATTATCGGCGTTGGATCGACGCCGTCATTTCGCGCATATTTGACATTATGCTGGCGTTTCCAAGTATTTTGTTAGCAATCGGCATCGTTGCCGTTTTAGGACCGTCGTTGAAAAATGCACTTATTGCGATTGCAATCATTAACATTCCAAACTTCGGTCGTCTCATTCGTTCGCGTGTATTAAGCATTAAGCAGGAGGAGTATATTACAGCAGCAAAAGCAATCGGGATGAGTGATGCACGCATTTTATTTCATCACATTTTACCAAACAGTATGGCGCCAATTATTGTACAAGGCACGCTTGCGATTGCGACGGCAATCATTGAAGCAGCAGCGCTTGGGTTTCTCGGATTAGGAGCTCAGCCGCCGAACCCGGAATGGGGGAAAATGCTAGCCGATTCAAAAGCGTATTTAACACAGGCGCCTTGGACGATGATTTTTCCAGGGCTGGCAATCATGCTAACGGTGTTAGGATTTAACTTAATGGGAGATGGATTGCGCGATGCATTGGATCCGCGCATGAAGAGCTAAAAAGATGTCCCGAGGCATAAACGGGACATCTTTTATTCTTGTTCTGGAGTAGGGACGACATGTTCTTCTTTATGATAATGATGAAAACTTTCGATGAGTGTATCTAAATGTTCAAGTTGATGACTATATTCAATAATCGCCCCGATCAGTGGAAATAGTTGATAATTTTCTTGGTGAACACTTTGTGCAGCGTAATGGCTTAAAAATGAGTGGATTAATCCTTTTTTTCCAAAGCACGCTTCTGTCGCAAATTGTGATTGTGGATCGGATTTTGCTTTTCCAATGAACTTCAGCAATATTTGATCATGGTAATTTAGTAAACAGTCGAGTTCGTTTTTAATGGCGTTTTGAAGTTCAACAGATGTATGAGCTAGCTCGTTTTCCAAACGATGTAACAATTTTAACGTTTCTAACGCGCGATTTGTCGCTACAATCATTTGGCGATACAATACGAGTTTGCGTGATTTACTATATTTATGTTTACGAAAATACGTCCGTTCTTCTTTGTAAAGCAAATAAAGCTGATCAAGTTTCATCATGTTTTCTTTTAATTTTTCAATGTCTTCTTTTAGTAAATGATGCTCGGATGCATGGCGAACGTTCATACGAATCCATTTCAAAATATGTTCGGTATATTCAACGATTTTTGTATATAGCTTTTTTTCATATTTTGGTGGAAGGAACACTAAATTCACAACAAACGCTGCAAGCACCCCTAACATAATCGTCGAAAAGCGGATAAGCGCAAATTCAATAAAGTGATCTTCCGTATATTCCATAATCGCAATGACTGTCACAAGCGCGACAGAAATAGAAGATTCCAAACGAAGACGAAGAAACAACGCAATAACTAAAATGGCAGTTAATCCGATAATAAATGGATCGTGTCCGAAAATTAATGTAAAAACGATCGCGAAAATGGCACCAATAACGTTAGCCTGCACTT
Organism: Anoxybacillus sp. CHMUD; assembly: GCF_013096965.1. Lineage (NCBI taxonomy): Bacteria > Bacillati > Bacillota > Bacilli > Caryophanales > Anoxybacillaceae > Anoxybacillus > Anoxybacillus sp. CHMUD. Next base: position 12,267 of record NZ_SDLG01000026.1, on the reverse strand, counting down.
GTTCAATTAGAGACAAATATGAACGATAAATTGTCGGTTGCATCGCAAAGACAGCCGAAATGCCAGCAAATACAGGTGAGGGTAGCTGAAGTAATTTCGCTAAAACTAAAGCAAACGTAATTGCAATCCCGGTTTTAAAGACGCGGGCTCCAAGTCTCATTGTCACTCAAATTCCTTTCTTTTTATCATCTTGTAAGAACAACAAACAAATATACATGCTTTTCATCAGTATATCAAGAAAAAAGGAAAAAAATTAAAAGAACTGCCTCATTTTCGAGACAGTTCTTTTTATGTTTATTCTGTTGACACCGATGGATCAGCTTGTTCTTTTTTCGGAATGACTTGGAAAAAGTGTTGTTCCGGCTGTTGCAACAGCGGTTGAATCGTTGCTACTTCGTCGTGCTGTTCATGTTCGATAAGTAAATCAATATATGTGCCAAGTAGTTCTTTAACGTCTGCTTTTCCTTTTTCGTTTAGTGGTTGAATCGTGACGTTGGCACCTTTGGCGATGCGGCGTTCAAGAGCTGTTTTCGTTAATCCCATTTCTGGTTGATGGCGCAAATAGATGACACCGCCTGTCATTCCTGCACAAATCCATGGGCCAGGGTCTCCGAGCACGAGCCCGCGACCGTTTGTCATATATTCAAAGGCAAATCCTTTAATGTTTGCGTTGACACCGATATTGCCATGTTCTACTTCAGGAATTGGTTTTGTCACTTGACCGCCGATAATCATATCCGCCCCTGATAGGCGAATGCCTGCACGCGCATCGGCATTTCCTTGCACGACTAATAGTCCTTTTTGGGCGCCGTAGCCAAATCCTTTTCCGACTGATCCGTTGTAAAACTTCCCGTCTTTTCCTTTTGATTTAAAGATGAAAATACCACCACCAAACGATGTTTTTCCGACGCCATCTTGTGCTCCGCCATCGACGTGAATATGAATACCCGCGACGTTATACGCACCGAGCCCATTGCCCGGCACAGACCCGTCTTTATAGCGCAGAGAAATATTTGGTAATTTTTTGTACGATCCGTCTAATCGACCACGTACCCGATGGCATGCAACACGGCTACCGAGTACACGCTGTTCAGCTGTGACAGTTGAAAATTCACGAGAGCGGTGCAAGTCTTCAACTTGGTAGTCTAAATATTCAGCACCAGCGGCCACCGCAAGTTTTCCTTCTTCTGATGTTGCTGCTACTTCTTTTTGATACCATTGGCCGATGTCTAACGGTTTTAATAATGTCGTTAAGTTGATGCGATCTCGTCCGCGTGTTTGTTCAAGTAAATCGGAGCGGCCAACAAGTTGCTGCAAGTTTGTATAACCAAGTGATGCGGTGAGCGCTTTAAGTTCTTCACCGAAAGCGGTAAAGAAACGAACTAAGTTTTGTACGGCTTGCTCGAATTGTCTTGGAACGAAGCGACGCAAACCGTGTTCTTTCGCTTGTGCTTCTGATTCAATTTGCGTAGCGATTCCGACATGGCATGTATCTAAATGACAACCACGGCATGTCGTACATCCGATGGCAATCATCGCTAACGTTCCGAAACCGACGCGATTGGCGCCGAGAAGCATAACTTTAATCACGTCCATTGCACTTTTAATGCCGCCGTCTGCCCAAATTTCCACTTGATGGCGTAATCCGGCTTCTAAAAGGGCGTTATGTGCCGCTTTGACGCCAATTTCTACAGGTAAGCCAACGTGTTGAATGGCATGAATGCGTGCTGCTCCTGTGCCGCCGTCAAAACCGCTTAGCGTAATAATGTCAGCGCCAGCTTTTGCGATGCCGACCGCAATCGTGCCGATATTAGGGACGACAGGCACTTTGACAGCCACTTTTGCTTGGTCATTTGCTGTTTTTAATTCAGCAATCATTTGCGCTAAGTCTTCGATCGAATAAATATCATGGTTGTTTGACGGTGAAATTAAGTCAGAGCCGATCGTTGCGTTTCGCGCTTCAGCAATTTTAGCTGTTACTTTTGAACCTGGTAAATGACCACCTTCGCCTGGTTTTGCCCCTTGCCCAATTTTAATTTCGAGCAAATTGGATGAATTAAGTAGCTCAGCATTAACGCCAAATCGACCAGAGGCGACTTGTTGCCCGCGCGTGCGCGGATATTTACCGAGCATATCTTTAATTTCGCCACCTTCACCGTTTAAGCTAATCATGTTGAGGCGATTTGCTGCTTCGGCATATGCACGAAAGGCAATTTCATTTTGTGAACCGAATGACATCGAAGCAATGACAAACGGCAAGCTATGTTCACCAACTGAAATGTCGACGTGTTCTTTTTTAGCAGGGACGTCTGCTTGTTTTAAGTCTGTTAAATGGCGAATGGCTGTTGGTGTTTCGGTTTCAATTTCTGTTAATTTTTCACGATATGAATCGTATGATCCTGTTTGCGCCACTTCGCCAATTGCCTTCCAAATACGTGGGAATACGTGAAACGTTTTTCGTAACTTTGCTTGCTCTGCTTCAAAATCTTTTGCACGGGCGATCGCATCTTGTTTTAGTGCTTCGAAATTTTGACTAAGTGAATCCGAGCCAAAAAAGTTCACGATATTTAATACAGATGAAATGTCTTCGTGTAGCCCGATGGACGAAAACAGACGGCTATACCCGCGCAATTCATGAATCCCGATCGTTGAGATGACTTTTTCAAGCCCTTTATTTAATGCTTGATATAAATGAATTGCTGGACGAGTTGACGTGTCAGATACTGTCGCAAACATTAAATATGGGCTAATGACGTTCGCGCCAAGTCCGTAAGCAACGATAAAGTCATGCAACGAGCGAATTGCTCCTGAACGAAGAAGAAGGGAACAGTCTCTTCGTAAATTTGCTTTTGTTAATGCTTGATCGATGGCTGATATGACAAGGAGCGGATCAATCCATAAATGCCCACTTTGATGCGCTTTTACATCGTCAATAATAAGTAACGTTTTCCCATTTGCGACAGCTTCACATGCTTCTTTGCCTAAGCGATTAAGCGCCATCGGGATCGTTTCGTGCTCAACGAACGTCGCTGATATAAAGTATGCTAATTGTTTTTCTTTAAATGCATGGACGAGTTGATCATATGATGGTTGTTGCAATGTTTCGGCACATTCGTTTCCGAGCTTTCCTTCAATTAAAATAGGTGAAAGAAGTTCAACTGTGTACGGATGTTCTTCATGTGAAACAATACTTGGCCGCTTTCCGACAACCACGCGCGTCGAAAAATGTTCTGTTTCGCGGTCGCGGTCAATAGCAGGGTTGGTGACAACCGCCACACTTTCTTTTATGAAATCAGCAATGTTTTTTCGTTCAGGATCGATCGCTGCAAGCGGAGCGTCATGACCGAGCGAACGAATAGGTTCTGCCCCTTTTTCCGCCATCTGTTCGAGCAATTGAATATGCTCGCGATCCCAACCGAATGCAGCGTATTGCCCATTATGCACTTTTGTTGGTTGCGCAACGAACACATATGGTTTAAATGTTGGTGTTTGTAAACGTTGGCGCATATTTTCGATATTTAAACGCTTTTGAATACGATTGTATACTTCTTGCTGATAATCGGCATATTCGTAAACACGAATCGATCCGTCTGCTTGCCACGTTAGGCCGATTTTTTCTCCTGGTGCGAGCGGTTTTGGTTCTCCTGTATATTCGCACGCTGGAATAACGCCTGGTTCCGATGCGAACACGTAACGATGCTCTGTTTCAATTTTCCAAAGTGGACGCAATCCAAGTGCATCGACGCTAAACACGGCTTCGTCGGCATGGCGAGAAATAATGCCGGCAGGTCCTTGCGCAAAATGTCCCCAAGCTTCGCGAATGTAAGTATATAAATCTTGTAAATGATCTGGATAGTTTTTTATTTCGTTTACGATTGGTGGGAATAAAAAGTCCATCGCTTCAAATAGCGTATAACCATCTCGATAAATGAGCGTTTCCATCGTACGGCTTAAATCTTGCGAATCGCTTCCGCCGTTTGTCAACGGGACACCGATCATTGTTGCTTCTTCACGTAGTTTGGCAATCGTGTTAATTTCACCGTTATGACCTAGAACGCTGAACGGTTGAACGCGGAAAAAGTTTGATAATGTATTTGTTGAATAGCGATTATGGCCAAGTGTCATCGTAGATGCGACAAGCGGACTCGCTAAGTCATGATAATATTTTGGTAAAATATCACCAGCACCCATGACTTTATAAATCGCGTGATGATTGCTTAACGAAGCGACATGAATATGTTCATCTTTTTCGATCTCAATTGTTAATTCAAATAATGTTTGAGATAATGTTTTTTGTTGATGATTTGGTAAAAGAGCAACTTGCCAAAATACTGGTTCTTCGCGTAAAGCAATTGGACCGAGCGCTGAAGAAGATGTAACGCGGTCAGATTCAAAAATGAGCGTCAATTGGGACTGAGCAAACAATTGGCGCATACGTGCTTTTTTTTCTTCCACGTTCGTTGTTCGTGTAATAAATATATGGCCAACGATAAAATCATCGCGGTCAACGAGTTGAGGATTAAGTTGGGCAACAGCCAATTTTTCTTTCCAAAGCGCTTTTGGAATGTCGATGTGGATGCCGACGCCATCTCCTTCTCCGTTGATAAATCCTGCGCGATGATTCATTGTGACGAGGGCGTTAATACATGTTGTAATGTTTTCTCTTGTCGGGATGCGTCGTTTTTCAACCGCAGCGACAATTCCACACGCGTCGTGCTCATGTTTGTAAAAATGTTGAAATGAAGCTGGATTCCACCGTTGTTTCATAGCATGCGGCTTACAAGCGACTATCATTCGCTTCTCGCCTTCGCCACCTCCTACAAAAACTTTTTAAAAAAATAAAATTTTCTAAATTTTATAGTCTATATTAACACGACCATGACAGAAAATCAATTATTTATTCATGTTTTTGGATATGATATTCAGTTCATGTAACAAAACGTTCATGAAATTTGTAAGCGTTTTCATTGGTTTTGAGCGTAAAAAACGAGGTGGAAACATATGTATCACCTCGTCATTTTGTATATTTATTCATTTTTTAAGGATTTAAATGCGTGTTCTACCGCTTTAACTGTATATTCAATGTCTTCTTCTGTATGGGCTAATGTAATGAACCATGCTTCATATTTCGAAGGAGCGAGATTAATCCCTTGATGAAGCATAAGCTTGAAAAATTTAGCAAACATTTCTCCATCTGTTCGTTCGGCTTGTTCATAGTTTTCTACTTTTTCTGTTGAAAAGTATACGGTGAGTGCTCCTTTTAGACGGTTAATCGTCACAGGAATATCGTATGTTTTCGCATGTGTTAAAATGCCAGCCTCTAACATCGCGCCGAGATGATCGAGATGTTCGTACACACCTTCTTGTTGTAATACTTCTAAACAAGCAATACCTGCTAAAATGGAAGCGGGATTTCCCGCCATCGTTCCGGCTTGGTAAGCAGGACCGAGTGGAGCTACTTGTTCCATAATGTCTTTTCTACCGCCATACGCACCAATTGGTAATCCGCCACCAATAATTTTTCCGAGTGCGGTTAAGTCTGGTTCGATGCCGAGCAAGTTTTGAGCGCCACCATACATAAAACGAAAAGCTGTAATGACTTCGTCGTAAATGACGAGCGCTCCGACCGCGTGAGCAATATCGTTAATTGCTTGTAAAAAGCCTGGTTTTGGTTCAACGATACCGAAGTTACCAACGATAGGCTCGACAAGAACGGCTGCTACTTCATTTCCCCAACGATCCATCGCTTGTTTAAACGCATCGACATCATTAAAAGGAACAGTAATCACTTCTTGTGCAATACTTTTTGGTACCCCTGCTGAATCAGGTGTACCTAATGTGGATGGTCCAGAACCAGCCGCAACAAGAACGAGATCGGAATGGCCGTGATAACAACCTGCAAATTTCACGATTTTATCACGACCTGTGTATGCGCGTGCGACGCGAATTGTTGTCATGACCGCTTCTGTTCCCGAATTGACGAAACGCACCTTTTCGAGGGAAGGGATCGCTTCTTTTAACATTTTCGCGAACGTAATTTCATACGGTGTTGGTGTCCCATATAAAACACCGTTTTCAGCTGCGTGTTGAATTGCTTTTGTAATGTGCGGATGAGCATGTCCAGTAATAATAGGGCCATAAGCAGCTAAATAGTCGATATATTTGTTTCCATCTACATCCCAAAAATATGCCCCTTGTGCTCTTTCCATAACGACAGGAGCACCGCCTCCAACCGCTTTATATGAACGAGAAGGGCTGTTGACGCCACCAACGATATGTTCGAGCGCTTCTTGATATAATTGTTCAGACTTCGTAAAATTCACGCGAAGCCTCCTCCTTTTATGTAAAATTTCTTTCATGGTGTTTATTTTATCACATTTATTTGAGCACACCATTTGTTGAGTTTCAACATTTTCGTTACACTAGTGAATAGTGATTTCATAAGAGGTGAGGAACATGTATGCGATTGAAGTAGAAAAACTACGGAAAGAATTTAAATCTCACTCTAGTCGGTCTGGTTTAGCAGGAGCGTTTCGTGATTTGTTCACGAGAAACTATAAAATCATTCGTGCTGTCGACGATATTTCATTTGCTGTCAAACAGGGCGAAATGGTTGGATACATTGGAGAAAACGGAGCAGGTAAATCGACGACAATCAAAATGTTAACAGGAATTTTAACGCCGACATCTGGACGAGTTGTTGTGAATGGGATGAATCCACATAAAGAGCGGGAACGTTTCGTGCAGACGATCGGCGTTGTGTTTGGTCAGCGATCGCAATTATGGTGGGATATTGCGGTGCAAGAGTCATTCCGGTTGTTAAAAAAAGTATACCGCGTTTCTGACCAAGACTATAACGAACATATGGATCATGTCATTGAAACGTTAGATATTGGTCCGTTACTTGATAAGCCGGTGCGCAAGTTATCGCTTGGTCAACGAATGCGCTGTGAATTGGCTGCTGCCCTTATTCATAATCCGCCACTTTTATTTTTAGATGAGCCAACAATTGGTTTAGATGTGCTTGTTAAGTTAAAAATTCGTCAGTTTTTAAAAGAAATTAACGAAAAATACAACACGACGATTTTATTAACGACGCATGATATGACAGATATTGAAGCGCTTTGCGAACGCGTTATTATGCTTGATGAAGGGAAAATCATTTATGATGGGTCATTGCAACATTTAAAACAAAACTGGGGAGAAGGAAAACAGATTCACTTCCAATTTCGAGATCTTGTTTCAAAAGAAGAGCTGACATCGCTCGTTCATGTTACATGGGAACAAGGGGAAGACCGATACAGCTGGATTGCGCATGTTCGCGCGAATGATATGGCACATGTGATCGGAAAAGTTGTTTCTTCCTATGAGTTAAAAGATATTCACATTCGTGAAGTTTCAACGGAAGAAATTATTCGCAACATTTATGAAGAAGGGATTCATCATGGCTAAATATATTGAAATGATTCGTATGCGTTTTTTAATGATGTTAGCTTATCGAACGAATTATTATAGCGGCATTTTTATTTATAGCATCAATATTGGTGCGTATTATTTTTTGTGGTCTGCCATTTATGGAGGGCAATCGTCTATTCAAGGGATGACAGTAGAACAAATGACTACGTATGTGGCGATCGCATGGATGGCAAGAGCGTTTTATTTTAATAACATTGATCGTGAAATTGCGATGGAAATTCGTGATGGTAAAGTGGCGATTGAACTGATTCGTCCGTACAACTATTTAGTCATGAAAACGATGCAAGGGCTTGGAGAAGGAATTTTTCGCTTACTTTTCTTCTCGCTTCCGGGCATGGTTATCGTTACATTCGTTTTTTCGCTTCAATTTACAACGAATGTTCATACGTGGGGTTACTTCGCTTTATCGACAACGCTTAGCTTTATTATTAACTCGCAGCTCAATTTATTAGCAGGGATGGTCACATTTTTTACGTTAAACGGGGAAGGATTACTTCGGGCTAAACGTTTCATCATTGATTTATTTTCGGGGCTCATTTTGCCGATTAGTTTTTATCCCGAGTGGGCGCAACATGTGATGCACTACTTGCCTTTTCAAGCGATTAGTTACATCCCAAGTATGATTTTTACGGAAAGCTTCACAGGGGATGCTGCGATCAGAGGAATGATGTTTCAAGCTGTTTGGTGTGTCGTACTGATCGTTCCGATTTATTTGCTATGGAAAGCAGCCAAACGAAAACTTATCATTCAAGGGGGGTGAACATATGTTTTATATGTCTATTTTCTTCCAATATATGAGCCAATATATTAAGACAAAGTTGCAATATCGAACGGATTTGGTTGTTGAGTTTTTGTCTGACCTGATGTTTCAAGGGGTAAATTTAATTTTTATTCTTGTTGTATTTGGGCATACGCAATTATTAAACGGTTGGACGCGCGATGAAATTATTTTTATTTACGGTTTCTTTTTAATTCCTTTCGCTTTATTTGCTTCATTTTTTAACATTTGGGATTTTAATGAACGATATATTGTGCGCGGAGAGATGGATCGAGTGTTAACTCGACCTGTGCATAGTTTATTTCAAATTGTACTTGAACGAATGGAACTCGAGTCGCTCCTTGGAGGTATTACCGGTTTCATTGTCATGGGGTATGCTGCGTCTCGATTAGATATAACGTTTCATTGGTATGATGCGATTTTGTTTGTGTTGTTCGTGCTAGGAGGAACGTTTGTTTACGCAGGCATTTTTATTTCGTTAGCAAGTATCAGTTTTTGGTCTGATGCGCGCAGTTCAATTATGCCGATGATGTATAACATAGGAAACTACGGGAGATATCCGGTTGATATTTATAATCGTATTATTCGCTACATTTTGACATGGATTTTACCGTTTGCGTTTGTCGGCGTGTATCCGTCGGCGTATTTTTTGCGTAAAACGGAATGGTATATGTATTCATTTTTAACACCGGTGATGGGCATTGTATGTTTTACGTTATCATTGCTGCTATGGAATGCGGGCGTCAAACGTTATCGTGGTGCAGGGAATTAAATAAAACATCCCCTCGTATATATAAAGGAACAGGAGGGGATGTTGTGACGTATGTGTGGATTGGCATGATCGTTTTTGTTATATGTATGAGTTTTATTTCGTTTTGGCAAACGAAACGTTCTGTTATTTCAGTGAAAAATTTTATTGCCATTTTATTTGTTTATTCAACGACAATGATCGGTTTTGCACTCGTGTATACAATTTTGCATATAAATGGACATGTTGTTATGATGGAAAATGGGGAGAATATAAACGCTTCTAACTTTTTTCAATATGTCGAAACGAGTTTATATTTTAGTGCAGTTACACTATTTTCGGTCGGCTACGGGGATATTGTACCGATTGGAATTGGTCGGTGGATTGCGATGGTCGAAGCGCTACTCGGCTACGCACTACCCGCCGCTTTTGTTGTCCGAACGGTGATAGATGCAGAAAGAAGATAAGGGGAGAGAATCATGAAAGCACCTGATTTTACATTGCCAGCAAGTAATGGGGAAAACGTCACGCTGTCACAATTTCGCGGGAAGTACATCGTATTATATTTTTACCCGAAAGACATGACGCCGGGATGTACGACAGAGGCTTGTGAGTTTCGTGATCAATACGAAGTATTTACGGAACTTGGGGCAGTTGTCATCGGAATCAGCCCTGATTCCATTGAACGACATAAAAAGTTTATTGAAAAGCATCGCTTACCGTTTTTACTTCTTGCCGACGAAAAGCAAGACGTAGCGAAGTTGTATAATGTGTGGAAGTTAAAGAAAAATTTTGGGAAAGAGTATATGGGGATTGAGCGTTCGACATTTTTAATCGACCCAGATGGTCAAATTATAAAAGAATGGAGAAAAGTGAAAGTAAATGGGCATGTTGAAGAGGTGCTAAACGCTTTAAAACAGGCGATTAGCTCAAACAAATAATGAAATCGTTGCGTACGATATAGTAGAGCACACACCTCCTCAAAGACGTATGTGGCGATTCTGTGTAGAGTCGCCCTTTTTTCTTTCTGGAAAATACAATTGACAAAAGGTTTTATTTTTTTGTACACTATTTATAAAAATTATAAAGTAATAATTATAATTTTTATAAATGAAAGTGGGGGGCATGACGGTGACGCACGCACATCAATTAAAAGAAGCGCTTCATACGTTGAAAGAAACCGGCGTCCGTATTACACCGCAACGTCATGCGATACTCGAATATTTGATTCAGTCAATGTCCCATCCAACAGCGGATGAAATTTATAAAGCTTTGGAAGGAAAATTCCCAAATATGAGTGTCGCAACTGTGTACAATAATTTGCGCGTGTTTAAAGAAGTCGGTCTCGTTAAAGAGTTAACGTATGGTGACGCATCTAGTCGTTTCGATTTTGTTACGACACATCACTATCACGTTATTTGCGAAACATGTGGGAAAATTGTCGATTTCCATTACCCGGGCTTAGATGAAGTAGAAGATTTAGCGGCACATGTGACAGGTTTTAAAGTGAGTCATCATCGGATGGAGATTTACGGAACGTGCCCGGATTGTCAAAAGGGACATCATTAAAAAAGCTGGTAGCATCGATGCTATCAGCTTTTTTTGTCCCTTACTTTCCGATTATATTTTTCATCAAACTCTTTCCCTTCGAGCGTTGGATCAAGGGTGAGTGGTTCGTTGCAATACATACATACATCGACTCGACCTAGCATTTTTGTTACTTTGTTACATGAAGGGCAAACGACTTGTACCGTCTTTGTTGACAACATACCAATCCAAAAATAAACGACTGTACTTGCGATAATAAACAACAGTCCTAAAATCATAAATAATGTCATAACAATCGGCGATGTACGAAAAAAGATGCCTCCATACATGACGAAAAATCCGATAAAAATTAAACTTAACGCAAACGTACGAATTTTGTTAATTTTGCTTGAATATTTTACACCCACATTTATCTCCTCCTACGCATAACTATATCATAAGTTTTGAATGATAAGCATTAACCAAGCAGGAATTTTTTTAAAAATGTCGAATACGGTCAAACAATGTTGAAAAGTGGAGGATTCGATTATGGAAGATGTGTTACGCCCGATTTACCAAGAGCGAGCTAGTCAGTCACGCACTCTCGGTATTTTAATGGTTGAAAGAGGATCGGATTATTCTCCGGAGACGGATTTATTTGATGTTATCTTATTCGTTATCGTTCGAGAGGGAGAAGAAGCGGTTTTTATTAAACATTACGTGTTTGGTGAAAAAAGTGCATCATTGTACGTTGTAGATGAACATCGAGTAAAAGAATGGGTGTTGCTCGGTTCAAATCGTAAAGTAATGAATTGGTTGTTAAATGGAAAAATTTTATTCGAACGCAACGAATATATTGGACAATTGCGCCAACGTCTATTGCAGTTTCCGGAAGAGGAAAGAAAGGTAAAGATGGGGATAGAGTTCGCAAAGCTAGTGCGTCGTTACATTGAGGGCAGGAGTTTTTTTGAAAAAGATCAATGGCTTGATGCGTACAATCATGTGTTGCATGCTCTTCATCATTTAGCTCGTCTATCTATTATCGAGCACGGTTTTTATCCCGAAGTTACTGTATGGAATCAGGTCAAACAGATTGAACCGCAAATTTATAAATTGTATGCAGAGTTAGTCGGGAGTGAGGAACCACTTGATAAACGATTGCAATTGTTATTTTTAGCAAGTGATTTTTTTATTCATTCGAAGTTAAAGCAAGGAGCAAGTCATCTGATACACGTGCTGGAGAAGAGAGAAACATCGTGGTCTATGGCCGATTTGTTAAACGAAAAAGAGTTGTCGGTATATGGTGTTGATTTGGAGATTTTGCTTGAATTTTTAGTTGAAAAACACCTGATTACTGTTGAAAAAATTGCAACGAAAGGACAAGGAGTATTTCATAGACACTATGTAGTTGAAAAAAATAAAAAAAGTGTTGACGTTTAAAAATGTTCATGATATATTTTTAATCGTCGCTACTGAGATGTGGCGGCGGTTAAAAACGAAACTTGTTGACATCGGATTTGTGATGTGATAACATAAGAAAGTCGCTCAAATAGTGACGAAGATGTTCCTTGAAAACTGAACGAAGCGAAAAGCGTAAAGAAGCTAGAGATATGAACTTTCTATGGAGAGTTTGATCCTGGCTCAGGACGAACGCTGGCGGCGTGCCTAATACATGCAAGTCGAGCGGACGAATCGAAAGCTTGCTTTTGATTCGTTAGCGGCGGACGGGTGAGTAACA
>NZ_SDLG01000025.1:0-40369 GCF_013096965.1 Anoxybacillus sp. CHMUD | reverse complement strand
CATTTGCGTGAGTTAAAAGGATTCATCGAACAAGGGCATACGTGGGCGATGCGCATGACCACGTTTCTGTTAGCCGCCAAGCAAGCCGTCGAAGCCCATCACGGTGCACTTTCCGAAGAAGAAGCGAAACGATGGGAACGAGTGTATGATCGCATCCTAGAAAGAGCACAGCACCGATTGGAAGCGAAGACGCCTCTTCCGAAAAAAGCACTCGCTTTTGTTCGACGGCTTTGGGATCGGTGCCTGTCACCGCCCAGGGGTGCCGCTGTTTTGGCCGTTTTCGTCCAAGCGGTGGAAAGTGCCGCTCTATCGGACGGGAAAAGGGATGGAGAAAGCATTAGTTGGCATCGCTTGGATCGCATTCGTCTATTTTGGCGTCAACGGCTTGTTTCACGAATGGTGGCAGTCATGGTTGTCGATGTGGTAACGGCGTCCGATCAAAAAAAAAAGGAAAAAAGAGGTGAGGTGGCGAATATAGTGAGAGGAACGGATTTGACTAGATAAGGGGGAGAGGAAGATGAGCGAACAATATCCTGTGCTCTCGGGCGCCGAGCCGTTTTACGCCGAAAACGGGCCGGTCGGGGTGCTGCTCGTGCACGGATTCACCGGCACGCCCCACAGCATGCGTCCGCTCGCTGAAGCGTATGCGAAAGCCGGCTATACCGTTTGCCTGCCGCGCTTAAAAGGGCACGGAACGCATTACGAAGACATGGAACGGACGACATTCCACGATTGGGTCGCCTCGGTCGAAGAAGGATATGGATGGCTGAAACAACGATGCCAAACCATTTTTGTCACCGGGCTGTCGATGGGTGGGACGCTCACGCTTTATTTGGCGGAACATCACCCAGACATCTGCGGCATCGTGCCGATTAACGCCGCTGTCGACATCCCGGCCATCGCCGCCGGGATGACGGGCGGGGGCGAGCTGCCGAGGTATCTGGATTCGATCGGTTCGGACTTGAAAAATCCGGATGTGAAAGAGCTGGCATACGAGAAAACGCCGACCGCTTCGCTTCTTCAGCTGACTAGGCTGATGGCACAGACAAAAGCGAAACTCGATCGCATCGTCTGTCCGGCGTTGATTTTTGTCTCCGACGAAGATCACGTCGTGCCGCCGGGAAACGCCGACATCATCTTTCAAGGCATTTCATCGACGGAGAAAGAGATCGTCTGCCTCCGAAACAGCTACCATGTGGCGACGCTCGATTACGATCAACCGATGATTATTGAACGGTCTCTCGAATTTTTCGCCAAGCACGCCGGATAAAACGAATCGGTATATGGCTGATCCTGTTCAAAGGAGAGGCCATTTTTTGTTTGTCGGTATTTTTGTGAAAAAATATGTGGCTGTTTTGCCGGGCTTGTTCTACACTTATAAATAGCTGGAAAAAGAATAAGGGAGTTTTCTTTGTATGAATCATATCAAACCGATCGCATTGCTCGTTGAAGAAAAACGAATCGTGGATGCCCTTGCCCAGGTGCGGCCGCTCATGGCTTCGTGGGACGAGATCGAACCGTTTCGGACGCTTGTCCGCCTGTTCGACTACGCGCTTATGTACCGGCATAGCGGGCTTGTCGCCCGGTACGCCCACCGGAAGTTCAACACGCTGCAGACGCTCGCGTGGTTGTGCGACGAATGGCTCGATCAACGCCGGCCGCTCGATGTGGAAGAGGCGCTCACTCCGCGCCTGACCGCCGCGCTCGAAGGCCGGGTGGAGGAGCCGAGGGAAAGTGCGATCGCCCGGGCGGCGTTTGCGTTGGTGCACGCTTTATTGGATATGCAGCGGATTGATGTTAGTCTAGATTATAGACACAACGAATAGAGAAATGTACAGTAAATCTATCAATGATGAGGGGTGTCTATAATGACAAGACGTTTTGATAAAGAATTCAAAATACATGCAGTAAAATTAGTGGTCGAGGAAGGAAAGGTGGTCGCTCAAACCGCAAGACAACTCGATATTTCGCCAAAAACGCTTCATAAATGGGTAGCAGATTATAAAAAAGATGATGAGCATAGCTTTGTGGGGAGTGGAAACCTCAAGCCGGAAGATCGTGAAAAGCGTGAACTTCAAAAACGCATTCGGGATCTGGAGGAGGAAAACGCGATCTTAAAAAAGGCCATGAGCATCTTCGCCAAAAACCAGAAGTAATTTATACATTCATTCATACGCATAGAAAAGAGTTTCGCGTGGCGAAGACGTGTGAAGTCTTAGGCGTTTCAAGAAGTGGATACTATGCATGGGCCAAACGACCCGAAAGTCAACAAAAGAAAAGACAGGAAGCATTGAAAAAGCAAATCAAAAAGATTCATATCGATTCAAGAGAAACGTATGGCAGTCCAAAAATCACAAAAATCCTTCAGAAACAAGGGGTTAAGGTATCTCAAAAAACGGTCCATGAAAGATGGTGATATTCGTTCAAAAACAAAGAAAAAAATAAGGTAACCACAAACTCGAAGCATCATTTGCCTGTGTATCCCAACTTATTGAATCAGCAGTTTGAAGCAGATGAGCCGAATCAAGTATGGGTAGCGGATATCACGTATATTTGGACGAAAGAAGGATGGCTGTATTTAGCTTCGGTCATGGATTTGTTTTCTCGTAAAATCGTTGGCTGGTGTCTTTCCGAGCGCATGACAAAAGAGTTAGTGATCAAAGCATTAAACCGGGCCATCAACGAGAGAAAGCCTCAACCAGGTCTGATTCACCATTCAGATCAAGGGAGCCAATATGCATCGAACGAGTATCAAGCCATTTTACGACAGCACGGAATGCAAACCAGCATGAGTCGAAAAGGAAACTGTTATGATAACGCATGTGCGGAATCGTTTCACAGCATCATCAAAAAGGAACTGATTTTCCACGAGACCTTTACAACAAGAGAAGAAGCCAAACAGCGAATTTTCGAATACCTGGAATGTTTTTATAATGCCGAGCGAATTCATTCCGCTAATGAGTACATGTCTCCGATGGCGTATGAGAAGATGCATCAGCAAGGCAAAAAGCAGTGAACTCTTCTCTCCACAAAGTCACGATATAAGAGGCATCTTTCCTTTTGAGAAGGGGAAGGGTTTACCAAACCATTCTCCTTCTCAAGAGGCCACCAAACGAAGTGCGGTAGTAGGGCTTTAAAATTTTTCTCGATTTTACGTGTCTGTTTTCTTGACATAATACCAATGTACAGCAAGACCCGTTTGTTAGACAAACACGCAGGAGGGATTTTCATGAAGAGAGCACTCATTAACATCGACTATACCGTCGATTTTATCGCCGATCATGGCGCGCTCACATGCGGGAAGCCGGGGCAGGCGATTGAAGAAGAACTTGTACGGGTGACGAAACAGTTTATCGATCGTGGAGATTTTGTTGTCTTCGCCATTGACAAACATGTGGCGGGAGATCACTACCATCCGGAAACGAAGCTGTTTCCGCCGCATAACATTGAAGGGACGGAGGGCCGAAAGCTGTACGGGGAGCTCGAAGAGGTGTATCAAGCAAATAAGCATAAAGACAACGTCTACTGGATGGACAAAACGCGCTACAGCGCGTTCGCCGGGACCGATTTGGAGCTGAAATTGCGCGAGAGAGGCATCACGGAAGTGCATTTGGTCGGCTGCTGCACCGATATTTGCGTCCTCCATACGGCGGTCGATGCATATAATAAAGGCTTTCGCATCGTCGTCCACCGGCGGGCGGTCGCGAGCTTCGACGCGGCGGGACACGAATGGGCGCTCCGCCATTTTCGCCATACGCTAGGCGCAGAAATAGTGGAATAATGGAGAAAACATGATAGAATAGACGGTCAACGTTCTTTTTCTCCATTCGGCGGCGCAGTAAGGCTCACTCCACTGTCACCGCCCGAAGTATGTCGAAAAGCTCTGCGGAGAGAAATCTCTGTAGGGCTTTTCTTTTGTCTTCCTTTTCTTTGATTAAAAAGAAAAAAGGCAAAGCGACAATGGCTTTCCCCTGAAATGGATGTGGATGATATCTAGTCATCTGAGACTTTAATCAAAACTTCTTCTCTTTTCCGTTTTATTCGTTTCCAAAGATATGGTCCAGCGAAGAATAAACGCTTTGTAACTATTCAGCCACATGATCAAGTGGGCTGAATTTAAACAGTTGGAATTTACTTTATCTTCTAATCACTCTCCCCCTTTAAAAATTAAATTTTCAACCTAAAAAACGGTTCATCCTCTCACTTTTTTACCCCATTTGTCATAAAAATTTTCCGCAAAATTCAATTTTCCACTTTTGCATTTCCCTTATTTCCCGATTTTAATCAAATTGTCCCTTATATTCTACGAAAGGATGATTTGTGTGCAATACCTCGATTTAAAAATGGATTTTATGTTTAAACAACTGTTCGGCCACCCAAGCAGAAAGTCAATCACGATGGCGTTTTTAAATGCGTTGCTACATCGGACTGGAGATGATCGCATCATCGACGTACAGTTTGAAAACACCGAACTAACGAAAGAAACAGAAGACGGTAAGACTGGACGGTTAGATGTCATCGTTCGCACAAATCGCGGCGAGCGCATTCACGTTGAAATTCAAATCATCCCACAATACGGTATGCCCGAACGGCTATTGTATTACTGGGCAAGGTTGTTTTCATCTTCACTATCGAAAGGAGAACGGTACGACATCCTCCCTCCAACGATTATGATCGCCATCTTAAATTATCCCCTTTTCCCACATGAAACAGATCGCTTCCATACCGTTTTTCACATTCGTGAAGACGAAGAACAGTTTCTTTGGAGCCATCACCTTGAATTTCATGTACTCGACTTGTCACAATTTATGGTAAAATGGAAGAAATATCGGAGAGAAGTGAAACAGTCACCGGAATGGCCATGGCTAACGATGTTGTCGGCTGTCGATGGACGAACGAAAAAAATGGATGAAGAGATGTTTCGTGAATTGGAGGGAATAGCCATGACAGAACAAGACATTTTAGAAGCGCTAGAAGAATGGCAAAACTTAAGCGTCGACCCCGAAAACCGCTACGCGTACGAAATGCGGCTGAAATGGCTCCTTGATCAACTCTCAAACATTCGCGGCAGTCGGGAAGAAGGGAGACAAGAAGGGTTGAAACAAGGTCGAGAAGAAGGAAAAAATGAAACGATTCGAAAAATGGTCGAAAAAGGAATGAGTATAACAGACGTTGCCCATATTCTCGACATGACAGAGGAGGAAGTACGGGAGCGGTTGGGGGATTAGCGAACGGTGTCGGGTGCTGTTCAACTATGTTGTGTTCCTCTTTGTCCCACGTCAATGATGTTGCACAGGTGATTGGAGAGCGATCAGAAAATCGATTCGCTGTTCAAATACGTCCTGAATTAAACCATCGAGAAGAAGTATTAAAATAAAAACCGCAGCGTTGCCTTATTGGCAGCACTGCGGTTTTTCTCTTAGCGAACGGTGCCAGGCACTGTTGTTAAAACATCAAACGCCGGGCATATGGCTATCGAAATCTAGAACGGTTTCGTTTGCGTGTATTTCTGGAGTGTACAGGGAACACTACAGGCAGTCAGGCTGCTTAAGCGCTCCCTTCTTCCGCTATCGGTATGATCGTTGGTCTGTATGCGGAAGAAGGATCCTGACTGATGAACCTATTTCATCCAGCTAACATGTTTCTAGGATTGAGTAGAAATCACAGAAAATGGTGAAGACCCAGAATTTTTTGATGTAGCTAATTAAATGAATCGCACGGTAAATATTGGGTTGATTTTTTTAAATTCCATTCTTTTTTTGTTTTTCATTCAAATAAATACTTGAATAATAAAAGGAATGATGTATAATATATTCAAACGGAAATTTGAATATGAAAGGGGGATAATTAATGAGTAAGAAAGATACATGTGAAATTTATTGTTATGACGAAGAAAAAGTCAATCGAATACAAGGGGAATTGCAAAAAGAAGATATATCCAGTGTTGTCCTGTTGTTTAAAGCACTGGCAGATGAAAATAGGGCAAAAATTGCCTATTCACTTTGCCAAGATGAAGAGTTATGTGTATGTGATATTGCCAATATCATTGGGGCTTCTGTTGCAACCACTTCCCATCATTTACGGACCCTTTATAAACAAGGGATTGTAAAGTATCGAAAAGAAGGAAAGCTAACATTTTATTCGCTGGATGATGACCATATTAAGCAGTTAATCATGATTGCGTTAGCACATGAGAAAGAGGTGAAAGTCCATGTCTGAACAACAAGCAAAATTATCTAAATCAGAAGCGAAAACCTACCGTGTTCAAGGATTTACTTGTGCAAACTGTGCAGCAAAGTTTGAAAATAACGTAAAAGCATTGCCAGGTGTTCAAGATGCTAAAGTAAACTTTGGAGCATCTAAAATTACCGTTTGGGGTACAACAACCATCGAAGAATTAGAAAAAGCAGGGGCTTTTGAAAACTTAAAGATTCGGGAAGATAAAGAAAAAGCAGTCAAGCGTGAACCTTTTTGGAAGCAAAAAGAGAATATTAAAGTGTACATTTCCGCCGTTTTGCTTGTGATCAGTTGGTTTTTAGGGAAGCAATACGGAGAAGAGCATATCTTTGCGACAATTGGATATGCTGCAGCAATTTTAATCGGTGGATATTCGCTATTTATAAAAGGTTTCAAAAACCTAGTTCGATTACAGTTTGATATGAATACGCTGATGACAGTGGCGATTTTAGGAGCTGCAGCAATTGGTGAATGGGGAGAAGGTGCAACGGTTGTTATTCTATTCGCCATTAGTGAAGCCTTAGAGCGTTATTCCATGGATAAAGCTCGTCAATCCATTGAATCGTTGATGGATATTGCTCCAAAAGAAGCATTAATTCGTCGCGGAAATGAAGAAATGATGGTCCCTGTTGACGATATTCAAGTCGGAGATATTATGATCGTAAAGCCTGGTCAGAAATTAGCGATGGATGGAATCGTCATCAAGGGTACATCTACGCTAAATCAGGCTGCCATTACGGGAGAAAGTGTTCCAGTAACCAAAACAGTCGGTGATGAAGTCTTTGCAGGAACATTGAATGAAGAAGGGTTATTGGAAGTAAAAGTTACAAAACGAGTGGAAGATACAACTCTTTCGAAAATCATCCATTTAGTGGAAGAAGCTCAAGCAGAACGAGCACCTTCTCAAGCGTTTGTAGATCGGTTTGCCAAATACTATACACCAGCCATTATCATTTTTGCTCTTTTACTAGCCGTTATTCCGCCATTATTTATGGGTGCTGATTGGAGCGAATGGATTTATCGGGGTCTAGCTGTATTAGTAGTTGGTTGTCCGTGTGCGCTGGTCATTTCCACTCCTGTTGCGATTGTAACCGCCATTGGAAATGCAGCGAAAAACGGGGTGCTAATTAAAGGTGGTATTTATTTAGAGGAAGCAGGAAACTTAAAAGTGATTGCTTTTGATAAAACAGGAACATTAACAAAAGGTATTCCTTCCGTCACCGATGTAGTCACTTATAATGGCAATGAAAATGAACTAATGACCATTACAGCAGCCATTGAAAAAGGCTCACAACATCCACTTGCTTCCGCCATTATAAGAAAAGCAGAAGAAGATGGATTGAATTTTAATGATGTATCGGTTGAAGAATTCCAATCCATTACAGGTAAAGGGGTCAAAGCCAAAGTAAATAACGCAATGTATTATGTCGGAAGTCCAGGTCTTTTTGAAGAACTTCTTCCAAATGGCATCCAATCAGAAATAAAAGAACAAATTACAACCCTTCAAACACAAGGGAAAACGGTCATGGCGTTAGGAACGGAAAAAGAAATTCTGGCGTTAATTGCCGTGGCAGACGAAATAAGAGAATCATCCAAAGAGGTTATTCGAAAACTTCATCAAGTCGGTATTGAAAAAACGGTGATGTTGACAGGGGATAACCAAAGAACAGCCGAAGCCATCGGAAAACAAGTCGGCGTTTCCGACATTAAAGCCGATTTACTTCCAGAAGATAAACTGAATTTCATCAAAGAGCTTCGCGACAAGTATCGAAGTGTTGCGATGGTTGGAGATGGTGTGAACGATGCACCAGCTCTTGCAGCTTCAACCGTTGGTGTGGCAATGGGTGGTGCTGGAACCGATACAGCCCTAGAAACAGCCGATATTGTCTTAATGTCTGATGATTTAAGCAAATTGCCATATACGATTAAATTGAGCCGCAAAGCTTTAGCGATTATTAAGCAAAACATTACTTTCTCTTTAGGGATTAAGGCATTGTCATTACTGTTAATTGTGCCTGGTTGGTTAACGCTATGGTTAGCGATATTTGCCGATATGGGAGCAACATTAATCGTAACATTAAACAGCATGCGATTGCTAAAAGTTAAAGAATAGGCTCTTCACCACAAGTTGTACTTGATCATTTAAGGTGGGTGTGCATAGAGGGTACAAAAAATGCGAATTTTCCTGTATGGTAAAGGTGACCAAACCGAACCATGGAGGGAAATTCGCATGTACTCTCAGTTTATCAAAGAACTCATCGATTGACCAGATGTTTTGATTCAAAAGGTGCGAAAAGAAGGGGAACGTTGGATTTTCGAACTTTCTCTACCCGAACAATGCCCGTTATGTCCTGTCTGCTTGAAGCGCACGATCAAAATGACAGACAAAAAGAAGCAATGGATGCATGGCTATGCTCAGCGAATCGGAATTTTTTGGATCGAACTTCTTGTCGAGCGCAGACGTTGTCGTACGTGCGGCGTGACGTTCAGCACGTCGTATCCAGCCATCTCTCCTCGAAGTGTGGCGACCGATGCGTTTCAGCGATGGGTCGCGCAATCTTGCATCGGAACATCCATTCAGGCGGTGGCTCGTATGCTCAAGCTGCCTTACACGACCGTTGAACGATGGTTTTATACCCATGCCCCTTCCTTCCTATCGAATGACGTCCAACCAAAGGCGGTTTGTGTCGATGAGTTTGCTTTTCGAAAAGGGCACGACTATGGAGTGGCGATCATGGATGCCGAAACGGGAGAAGTGTATGCCATGGAAGCAGGAAAGAACGAGGAAGCCATTGGGCGTGCATTGGCTCATGTGTCTCGTTCCGTTCAGTATGTCGTGGGTGATTTGGCTCCAGCGATGAAAAAAGCGATTCAACGGGTTTGCCCAGAGGCGACACATGTCGTCGACTATTTCCACGTCATTCAGCTGTTTACCGATGCGTTAGAACGATGTCGCAAATATTTGGGCAAAGGAGGCAAGAAACACGGAAATGTTCGTTCCGTTTGCCGTTTATTGAGCCAATGTCCAGAGAAATTAACAGAGGAAGAACGTCAAATCATACGAGAATGGTGTAATGAAAGTGGTGACTTAAAGTCTTTTTACCTTAAACGGTGCCAGGCACTGTTCGTAATGCAAAAGATATGTTTGTGAGATTGGGTAAAAATTACAATATTTCCTTGGTCGAATGGAATCACGATATGGACCATGTGCATATTTTGTTCAAAGCACATCCAAATAGTGAATTATCCAAGTTCATCAATGCCTATAAAAGTGCAAGTTCTCGGCTGATCAAAAAGCATTTTCCGCAAGTGAAAAGAAAACTGTGGAAAGAATATTTTTGGTCAAGAAGCTTTTGCCTGCTTACAACGGGTGGTGCGCCCATTGAAGTAATCAAAAAATATATCGAAAATCAAGGTATGAAGTGATGTGGTGTCGATATGGCAAACAAAGCCTATCAGTTCCGTCTATACCCAACAAAAGAACAAGAAGAATTGCTCGCCAAAACCTTCGGTTGTGTCCGTTTTGTGTATAACAAAATGCTTGAAGAACGCATACAAATGTTTGAAAAGTTCAAGGACGATAAAGAATCCTTGAAACAACAAACATTTCCGACCCCTGCCAAGTACAAAAAGGAGTTTCCTTGGCTAAAAGAAGTGGACAGCCTTGCGCTGGCAAATGCTCAACTAAATTTGCAGAAAGCGTTTCAACACTTCTTTTCTGGCCGCGCTGGATTTCCCAAGTTCAAAAACCGCAAGGCGAAACAGTCGTACACCACAAATATGGTAAATGGCAACATCAAGCTTTCAGATGGCTATATCAAGCTGCCCAAACTGAAATGGATCAAGTTCAAGCAACACCGGGAGATTCCTGCCCACCATATCATCAAGTCTTGTACGATCACGAAAACCAAAACAGGAAAATACTATATTTCGATTCTCACAGAGTACGAACATCAACCTGCCCTAAAAGAAGTACAAACGGTTGTTGGGCTTGACTTTTCCATGAGTACGCTGTATGTCGATAGCGAGGGTAAGAGAGCCAATTATCCTCGATTCTATCGCAAAGCATTGGAAACATTAGCGAAAGAACAGCGTAAATTGTCTCGTAAAAAGAAAGGCTCGAATCGTTGGCACAAACAGCGTCTGAAAGTAGCGAAGCTGCATGAGAAAATGGCCAACCAGCGCAAGGACTTTCTGCATAAGGAGTCGCACAAATTAGCGAAACGGTATGATTGCGTGGTCATCGAAGACCTCAACATGAAAGGGATGTCACAAGCCCTCCATTTCGGTCAACGCGTTCATGACAACGGCTGGGGCATGTTTATCACTTTCCTTCGGTACAAATTGGAAGAACAGGGGAAGAAGCTGATCAAAATTGACAAATGGTTCCCCTCGTCCAAAACGTGTTCGTGCTGCGGTCGAGTCAAGGAGTCTCTATCGCTTTCTGAACGTACATTCCGCTGTGAATGTGGATTCGAGAGCGACAGGGACGTCAATGCGGCTATCAATATCAAACATGAGGGCATGAAACGATTGGCGATTGTCTAACTTGTCCTCGAACCGTGGGGCACACGGGGATCGCTCGGTCAACTTCCCATCATGAGATGGGATTACCCGAGAAGCCCCCACCTCTAAGCGAAGCGTAGGTGGTGGGAGTATGTCACTCTATTTTACTATAAAAACAAAAGATCGTTCATTCCACTGTTGAAAAATAGAAAATTTTTATATTAAAAATCAATTTGTTCATTAAGGAAAATCAACAAAACACACATCGTGAAAATAAAAGAATAGAAAAATCAGAAAAATTTGATACAATGAAAAATAACCATCGTATAGGGGTGAAGAACATGTATATGTACTTGTTTGAGAACGATCAACCAGTTGCTTGCTTCTAAGACGGGGCAAGCGCACGTTCCGTCTTGTAGAAAAAAGAAAAAAGACGGAGGGAAGCTTGATGAGAAAAACGCTTTTCGGTTCGTTGTATTTGTCGCTTGCGGCGAGCATTTGGGGTGGCATGTATGTCGTGAGTAAATATGTGCTCGATTACGTTCCGCCATTTACGCTCGTATGGCTTCGTTATGCGATTGCTTTTTTTGTATTATGGGCAATTTTACAGGTGCAACGTGTTCCGGTACCAAAAGAAAAAGAAGATTGGAAGCATATCATATCGATTGGGATCGTCGGGTATGTCGTTTCTATTTCCTTACAGTTTGTCGGGACGAAATGGTCAGATGCGCATACGGCTTCGCTCATTACGTCAGCAACCCCTGCGTTTATTGTCATTTTTGCTCGTTGGATGTTAAATGAAGCGCTAACGTTACGAAAACTAAGTGCGCTTCTGCTTGCGACGGCAGGGGTTGTTGTCGTTGTTGGATTTGGTAAAGGGGAGACGACCTCGTTTTTTGGAAACGTGCTACTCGTTGGAGCGGCAGTAACGTGGGCGCTTTTATCGGTGCTTGTCAAAATCGCATCGGATCGCCTGTCGGTATTAGTCATGACGACTTATGCGATTTTTGTCGCATGGATTGGTACAACACCGATGATGGTATGGGAATGGTGGCAAGTGACGCCTGTAACTTTTTCGTTTCCTGTTGTGCTTGGGGTCATTTATCTCGGCGTTGTGTCAACCGCAGGGGCGTTTTTTCTTTGGAATAAAGGGATGGAAATGATGGATGCTAGTATCGGTTCGCTCTTTTTCTTTTTCCAGCCGCTTGTCGGTTCTTTGTTCGGTTGGCTGTTTTTACATGAGCAATTACATGTTTCATTTTGGATTGGTGGGACGCTTATTATTGTCGGAGTTATTGTTGCTGTGTTTGAGAAAAAGTAAAGGAAGACAGCGTGAATGAGAGGGGTTTCCTCTCTTTTTGCATATGGTCGATGAAAGAAATAAATACAATAAATCATATTAAAGTTGTAATAAAAATAATATTGTATTGTTATTCAGCTAACAGTATAACGAAACGGATGACGAAAACCACGAAGAAGATAAATGGTTGAATAGTTACGAAAGTCAGCGTCTAGCTGGCTTTTTTTCTTTTTGGTGACATAAAAAATTTTACCACTTCTTCGTTGAACGTGATGTACAAAAACGGATCGGCTTATGAGATTTCTCTTAGGAATACAAGCGACGCTTGTTATAAAAAACGTAACTTTTGGTGAATGATTAATAAATTGGGAATTTCTCATAATTGTTTGACAATTTTCTAGGTGTATATGTTATTATTAATTATAGTATTGTGTTTTTATAAAAAAGAAAAAGGGGTGTTATCATTGAAGAAACTACGCAGTCGAGTTTTATTCGCCTTGCTGTTAGCGTTTACAATGATTGTCACGGCATGTAACGGGGGGAACGAGCAAGGAAGTAGCGGAGGAGAGAAGGAGAAAGTTAAAAGCATTAGCATTTTAACAGGTGGTACAGGTGGTACATATTATCCACTCGGTGGAGCGATGGCGAGCATCATTCAAGAGGAGACAGGAATTAACGCGAACGCACAATCTTCAGGTGCTTCTGCGGAAAATATGAACACGTTAAAACAAGGAGAGGCGGAGGTGGCGTTTGCACAAACAGATATCGCTTCTTACGCATTGAATGGGGAATTAATGTTTGAAGGAAATAAAGTGGAAAACGTGCAAGCGATCGGTACGCTTTATCCAGAAACAGTTCAAATCGTCACAACAAAAGATAGTGGCATTGAATCGGTTGAAGACTTAAAAGGAAAGAAAGTATCGATTGGCGCCCCAGGGTCTGGAGTTAGCGCAAACGCACAACAAATTTTAGAAATTCACGGTATTTCGTTAGATGATATTAAAGTACAAAACTTGTCTTTTGATGAGTCTGTAGACGGCATTCAATCAGGCAGCATCGATGCGGCGTTCGTTACAGCTGGTACGCCAACTGGGGCAGTAGAAGCATTAGCGGCTCAAAAAGAAGTGAAAATTATACCGATTTCTGCTGAGAAAGTGAAACAATTGATTGAAAAATATCCGTTCTACGCGGAAGATACAATTCCTGCTGGTACGTATGGAATTGATTCAGACGTTACAACTGTGGCAGTTAAAGCGATGCTTGTTGCTCGCAAAGACTTAGATGAAGAGACAGTATACAATATTACAAAAGCTATTTTTGAAAACACAGATAAAATTACGCATGCGAAAGGAAAGCTAATTAAAGCTGA
The DNA here is from genome assembly GCF_013096965.1 of Anoxybacillus sp. CHMUD. NCBI lineage: Bacteria > Bacillati > Bacillota > Bacilli > Caryophanales > Anoxybacillaceae > Anoxybacillus > Anoxybacillus sp. CHMUD. The sequence continues at coordinate 26,957 of NZ_SDLG01000025.1, read as the reverse complement.
AACAGCGCTTGATGGCATCGGCAACATTCCGTTGCATCCAGGAGCCGAAAAATACTTTGCTGAAAAAGGCGTAAAATAACGGAAATGCGATGATAGACCGACGTTGCTCGGTCTATCGTTTCGTTTTGTTTAAAGGTGAATGGTGATGTCTTTGCTAAAACGTTTCTTTTTTTTGCCCCTGTTCATCATCCTTGCTTGCTTGTTCTTCTTTCCTTATAAGCAAGTAATTGCGTTTTATTTCGAAGATTCCGATCGTCTCATCGCATTTTTTCCGATCGCTGAATCGCAAACGTTTCAAATCGTTTATACACATTCAATTCATTTCACCGATGTTGTCGAAACATATACGATATTCGAAAAAGAACTCGTACTTACAGAGTTGATGTATGAGAACTTTGCGGTTGGAATGCCATCGAATGCGGAAGGGAATGAAGTGTTCGAACAAAGAGACGGGAAGTACGCCATTACAAATATGAACCGTCGCTTTCAAACGATTGATCTCCGCATCGGACAAGTTCGGGCCAATCATCGCCTCATCTACAAAGGAAAAGAAGTTGTGCTCGGTGAGAAAATCGGTTATGGCAAGTGGGTGAGAATCGTTCCAACTCGAATCAGTTTATGGCAACAGTTGAAAGGAGTGAACATCATTGACGAATGAGAAGGTTGACGTATTATCAGCTGAGGAACAGCAAAAAATATTAGAAAAATACGATCCTGAATCGAATACGCGCAAATTGACAGGTGGCTTTCAAAAAGTTGTGTTTGCGGGATTGTTAGCTTTTTCACTGTTTCAGTTGTATACGGCTATTTTTGGCGTCTTTACTGCGCAAATTCAACGTTCCATTCACTTAGGATTTGCGTTAGCCCTCATTTTTCTTTTATTTCCTGCTCGGCGCGGAAAAAGAAAGAGCGGGAAACTTCAAGTAGCATGGTACGACATCGTGCTCGCTTTATTAAGTATTTACGTCGGTTTATATTGGCCGCTCCATATTGATAAGATCGTCATGCGTGTCGGCATGTTATCCGATCAAGATTTTTACACAGGCGTTTTGGCAGTTTTGCTTGTGTTAGAAGCGACGCGTCGCGCGGTCGGTTTGCCGATTACCATAATCGCGACCTTATTTTTACTGTACGGTTACTTCGGAGAAATGATGCCGGGCTTTTTGCGTCATAGCGGTTTGAGTTTGCAGCGTCTCGTGCAAACGATGTTTTTTACGACGGAAGGAATTTTAGGAACGCCATTAGGTGTATCGTCGACATTTATTTTCCTCTTCTTATTGTTTGGTTCGTTTCTCGTGAAAACAGGTGTTGGGCAATATTTCAACGATTTAGCAGTGGCGATTGCTGGTCGGAGCACAGGAGGACCGGCAAAAGTAGCCATCTTCTCTAGTGCGCTACAAGGAACGATTAGCGGAAGTTCTGTCGCAAACGTTGTGACGTCAGGGTCTTTTACAATTCCGATGATGAAAAAGCTCGGCTATAAGAAAGAGTTTGCCGGAGCGGTTGAGGCCGCAGCGTCAACAGGTGGGCAGTTGATGCCGCCAATTATGGGAGCGGCAGCGTTTCTTATGGTCGAGTTTATCGGTGGCGGGCTCACTTATTGGGATATCGCAAAGGCAGCTGCGATTCCAGCCGTCTTATATTTCGCAGGCATTTGGATTATGACGCACTTTGAAGCTAAGCGCATCGGTTTAAGTGGACTGTCAAAAGAAGAAATGCCAAATCGAAAAGAAGTGTTTAAGAAAATATATTTACTTATTCCGATTGTTTCGGTCATCGTCTTGTTGATGGCTGGTGTGACTGTTACGCATGCGGCGCTATATTCCATCGCTATCGCCATCGTCGTCGGATTTATAAACCGCGATTCGAATATGAAACTTGTCGATATCGTTTATGCGCTTGTAGACGGAGCGCGGACAGCGTTAGGGGTCGCCGCCGCTACTGCAGCTGCCGGAATTATTGTCGGCATCGTGACGAAAACAGGATTAGGGTTAAAGCTCGCAAACGGATTGCTTGATATTGCAGGAGGGCATTTATTGCCGACTTTATTTTTAACGATGATTGCGGCGATCGTTTTAGGAATGGGTTCACCGACGACTGCCAACTATGTCATTACGTCAACGATTGCGGCACCGGCAATTATTTTACTCGGTGTTCCTGATTTATCAGCACATTTATTCGTCTTCTACTTCGGTATTATTGCGGACATTACTCCTCCAGTTGCGCTTGCAGCGTTTGCGGCAGCGGGAGTATCGGGGGGAGAACCGATTCGAACGGGTATTCAGTCTGCTAAATTGGCGATTGCAGCCTTTATCATTCCGTATATGTTCGTTTTATCTCCACAGCTGCTTATGATTGATACAACGATGACCGAGTTAGTTTGGGTTGTTTTTACATCTATCATAGGGATGGTTTCGATCGGTGCAGGGATGGTTGGACATTGGATGCGCAGTTTGCATTGGATTGAGCGAGTCGTTGCGGTTGGTGCCGGTGTGATGCTCATTAACCCGACTGTTTGGTCAGATGTCATCGGGCTCGGTAGTTTTGCGATTTTACTTGCTTTACAATTCATTTGGAAACGCGATGCCCATCAACATACGAAAGGAAAATAAAAGGAATCCTTTGCGACAAGCAAAGGATTCTTTTTTGGATCGACGGGAGTGGTGTTGCTTTAGGTGTCATCGGTATCATGCGTTCTATCTTTTCTTTTGGTAGCAACATGCTAGAAAGATCCCACGCCAATTGAGGGCTTTCCCAAACTAAAATCCGCGGTGTGGGAGATGGTCTACCCCAAGTTCAGCGAGTTTTTCTTTTGCTTCCTCGATCAATTCTTGCGCTTTTGCTTTTGTATCTTCGTCTAAGTTAGTGAGTAATTCGTTGAGTTTATCCTCTTTTTTAGGGAAAGAGATGCCGAGTGCTTCAAGCTGTTGTTTTGCTTGTTCCCGAGTAATCTCTCCAGCTTTTTGTTTTTCGAAAATGGCTTGCGCTTTTGCTTTTGTATCTTCGTCTAAGTTAGCGAGCAGACGGCTGAATTTATCGCCTTTTTCAGGGAACGTGACCCCTAAGCTTGCTAAGTTTGTTTTCAATTCTTCCATAATCGCCTGTACTTTTTGTTTTGTCGCTTCGTCTAACATATGTTTCTCGTAAACTAGCGAACGGTGCCAGGCACTGTTCGTAATTTGTACGTTATTGTACATTGCCGTTTCACTCGTATTAACAGGTATTGTTCCGTATGATCAGCTAGGCGTAAAAAATCCGGTAGCATTTGCTTTAAACTACATCCAACAAGATTGGGTCGCTGGATTTATTTCACTTGGAGCAATTACAGGAATTACAACAGTATTGCTCGTTATGATGTACGGTCAAACTCGTTTATTCTATGCAATTAGCCGTGACGGATTGTTGCCAAAAGTATTTTCACGTGTTAGCTCAGTTAGACAAGTTCCGTTTGTGAACACATGGCTAACAGGTTTATTAGTTGCGTTCTTTGCAGGAGTTGTACCATTAAATAAACTTGCAGAATTAACAAATATCGGAACATTGTTCGCGTTTATCGTCGTTTCAATGGGTGTTCTTGTTTTACGTAAAACGCAGCCAGATTTAAAACGGGCGTTTAAAACACCACTCGTTCCACTTGTGCCATTATTGGCGGTGGCGTTCTGCGGCTATTTAGTGCTTCAATTGCCGTTAACGACGTGGATCGGTTTCGTGACTTGGTTATTGATTGGTCTTGTGATTTACTTCACCTACGGACGCAAACATAGCACGCTAAACGAAAAAGCTTCTGCTAGCGAATGATGAACAAAGGTCTTTGCTACATGTTAGCAAAGACCTTTTTACATAGCGTCAAAGTTGACTGTATGGTTGTTTTTTTTATATCCTTCTGTTTAAGGTTGTGCAATATGTTGAATTCTATAAATAAGTAGTAAGCAGGAGGTAAGGTGCAATTCCTCCCCGTGCCTAAAGGCAGGGGCTTCCTTGCGTAAGTTTCGTGACGAACTTAGGTGAATATTTATTGCTTGGTCATATTATAATATTGTAGTCTTTGAAATTCATTTATCACAAGGTCTATGAGATGAGGTGGGTTATGGAAAATTGGATTATACATATTATAGAACAATACGGGTACATCGGCATTCTCTTTTTAATTGCGTTGGAAAACGTATTTCCCCCGATCCCTTCTGAAGTGATTTTAACTTTTGGCGGATTCATGACGACAAAAACGAATTTAACGATCGGTGGCGTAGTAGTTGCATCGACGCTAGGTTCTGTGTTTGGGGCTGCAATCCTTTACGGTGTCGGTTTGTTGATGGATATTGAGCGGCTCGGAAAAATCGTTGACAAATGGGGACATATTCTCCGCCTGACGAAAAAAGATGTCGATCATGCGAATGCTCGCTTTTTAAAATACGGGGTGTGGGCGGTATTTTTATGCCGTTTTATTCCTTTAATAAGAAGTTTAATTTCCATCCCAGCTGGCATGGCGCGCATGAAATTTAGCATCTTTTTATTGTTGACAACGATTGGTACAGCCATTTGGAATATTGTACTCATTAAAATTGGCGCGATGGTTGGCGAATCGTGGGAAAATATTGTCGAGTATATGGACATGTATTCACATGCTGTTTATGCGTTGTTAATCGTTCTTTTTATTGCTTTTATTGTGTGGTTAATGAAAAAGAAAAGAGCTTAAGTCAACTACCCAACGACTAAAGCCGTGGGCTTGCAACTCCCCAGAAGTGCAAGCGGATGTTATCCTCCTTCCTTCACTTGGGGTTGCATCAGGGCGGTTGACAACTACCCAACAACAAAAATGAACATCCCCCACTTTCACTTGTCCAAGTGGGGGATTGTTTTATAGTGACGTATACACGCTTAATACAAGCACCGCAACGAAAACGACGATCATGACGTTAGCGCCGAGTGAAGCGGTGAGTACGGCGCTAAAAAAGCCGAGAATGCCAAACCACGGATCGTCTTGGATAAGAAAAATGCCTGGGATAATGAGCGCACCAAGCGTAGCGTATGGTACGTTTCGCAACACGCCGCGCCAAAACGGCGACAAGTCGATGCGATGAAAAAGCGTCAATGGAAGCATGCGCGGAATGTATGTGACGATGCCCATGCCGAGAATGATAAAAATGATGTCACTGCGCATATTCCGTCTCCTTTCCTTTCTCGGCAAGCCATTGGATGACCACAGCCGATACAATCGTGGCGATGACGATCGCCCATCCTTTTGGGACGTTGAGCCATAAGAAGAGCGCGCAGTTCATTAGCCCGGAACTGATCGCGAGCCAAAGCGCTTTTCGCTCTGTTTTGATGGCTGGGACTAACAAGCCGATAAACATCGCATACAAGGCGACAGATAAGCTTTGTTGTACGTTTTCCGGCAAATATGCGCCGACGATATGCCCGATCGCAGAGTTGATTACCCAGCTGCTGTAAGAAATAAAAATAAGCCCGAACATATACGAAGCGGAGACGGTTCCTTCTTTCATCGCAGCGACAGAAAACGTTTCGTCCGTTATGCCGAATGCGTACAACGCTTTTTTCCAAAGCGACTCGCGTTCGGCTTTTTCGTTTAATGATGCCGACATTAAAAAATGGCGAATGTTTAAAATAAATGTCGTTAAAATGATTTCAAATGCGCCTGTCCCAAGAGAAAGTAAATTGAGCGAAATGTATTGCGCCGCCCCCGCAAATACAATCATGCTCATCAGCGTTGTTTCTACAATCGAAAGTCCTGTCGACTTGGCTAACAAGCCAAATGTGAGCGCAACGGGCGCATATCCAATCGCAATGGCGATTCCTGCTTTGACACCACTATGAAACATATGTATCCCCCCTTCTTGTGTATTTTCTTAAAATTTTTTCTATTTCGCAAGGATATACTTTAAATATGAAACTTTTTTCTTATTTTTCCGTATAGTAAGCTATCCGTTATGAAGGGGATGATAACCATGCTGAAAAAATTGCTTGAGATGCTTTTACACAAAAATATGCACAAGCATCGTTACAGCAGCAGTGACCGTTATACGTACCGTCCGCATCGCCATCCGTCGCAATACGGATACAAACATTATAAAAAGAAGCATCGTAGCCATAGCGTATTTTCTAGCTTTTTTGGCAGTTCATGATTTTTATTGAAAAGCCGTATCGGGAAGGAACGGTCGTAAACGGGCGATACACGATTGAAGCGCGGCTCGGTGAAGGAAGCTACGGGATAACATATGTGGCGCGCGATGAGGAGACGAACCAGCTTGTCGTTGTAAAGCAAATGAAGCGAACGAAAAAAAAGAAGCGAATCGCATCGTTTGAACGAGAAGCGCATATCTTAAAAAAGCTCAATCATCCACAAATTCCGAAGTTATATGATATGTTCGATGTGCGCGGCATTCCGCATCTTGTCATGGAATATATCGATGGAGATACGATCGAGACGCTTATTTTTGAGAAAAAACAAACGTATGGGGAAAAAGAAGCGTTTTCGTTATTGGCGGATGTGTTACGTGTCGTGCAATACATTCACGCGCACGGCATTGTGCATCGCGATTTGCGCATTCCGAACATCGTTTTTCGTAATGGGGTTGTGTATGTCCTAGATTTCGGTCTTGCGCGCTTTTTACATGAAAAAAACGAACGGTTGTTTACACTTGAACAGCGGCTAAGGCGAAGCATTCATGTAAAGAGCGACATATACGCTCTTGGCCATTTTTTACTGTTTTTGTTATATTCGGCTTATGAGCCAAAAGAGGGCGAAGAAAAAAGCTGGGAAGAGGAGCTATCGCTCACAAAAGAAGCACGCCACGTGTTGCGACGCATGTTGCAGCTAGATAGACCATATGCGTCTGTTAAGCACTTAGCCATGGATGTTGCACGGATCGTTCAGTAGGCGTTTTGAGGCGCCTATTTTTTATGTTTTTCAAGTTCGCGTTTCGCACGAATAAAAGCTACAAGCTGCATCACTTCGTCTTCCGTTAACGGTTCGCCGTCTACTGTCAGTCGAACCGTCGGGCGAGTGAGCTCAATCGACGGTTGTTCCTCGTCTGTTGCCCCGAGTAAGTAGTCTGTCGTTGTGCCAAACAACGTCGCCAGCTCCTTGACCGCTTCGAGCGACGGCTGGCGATAACCGGACTCATATCCGGCGTATGTGCTTTTTGCGATATTGAGTTGATCGGCAATATATTGCAACGACCATTGCTTTCTTTTTCTTAATTCCGATAATCGTTTTGAAATCATCATGTTTCTCCCCCTTATTGCTGTTCGCGAAATGAATAAAAACACTTGTTATTTTCTTTTTTTCTGAATATAATTGAAGTGAATGTACGCGAATCGCGAACGAATGTATTTATAGTTTACAATACACGACACAAAGAATACAATAGATGACTTAAAATCGCCATATTTGAGGTCAACAACCCAATGACTAAAGTCATGGGCTTGTAAGCCCCATGTTGACCAGACCAAGGCTTGAAACAGAGCCTACGTTATAGATGTCATGACACGTTCGGGTGCTTCTCCAGCCCGTTCCTCTGTCGTGCAAGATTAAACAAGCGTGGTGGGTGGCGCTAGTGTCTTGCACATAACAAGCATCTATAACATGGTCGAGGAGAATATGACCTGCTTTATGCAGAGGAAAGGGGAATACCCTATGGTTTTTGTGTTAGACACAAATAAGTGTCCGCTTGCTCCTTGTCACGAAGCAGTTGCGAGAAAGCTGTTGAAACAAGGGAAGGCAGCGATCTACAAACGCTATCCATTTACGATTATTTTAAAAGAAATTGTCGATAATTTTCGACCGAAAACACCGTATCGGCTCAAAATCGATCACGGAAGCAAACACACAGGACTTGCGATTTTGCGAGGACAAGAAGTGGTATGGTTAGGGCAACTTGACCATCGCACAGACATCAAGGAAAGAATGGATAAAAGGCGTGCTTTTCGTCGAGCAAGACGAAATCGAAAAACTCGATACAGAAAACCACGTTTTCTTAATCGTAGGAGAAAAGACGGGTGGTTGCCGCCATCACTAGAGAGTCGCGTGCAAAATATCCAAACATGGGTTAACCGCCTAAAGAAGTTATGCCCCATTGGGTATATATCATACGAAAATACCAAATTCGACACGCAACTCATGCGAAATCCTGAAATCAGCGGCATTGAGTATCAGCAAGGCACGCTTCAAGGATACGAAGTAAGAGAATACTTGCTTGAAAAGTTTGGGCGGAAGTGTTGTTATTGCGGAAAAGAAAATGTTCCACTTGAAGTGGAGCATATCATTCCAAAATCGAGAGGTGGAACAGACCGAGTGGATAACCTATGTCTTGCCTGTCATGACTGTAATCAGCGCAAAGGAAGTAAGACAGCAGAAGAATTCGGGTATCCGCACATTCAAAAGCAAGTCAAAGAATCATTAAAAGATGCAAGTGCTGTCAACTCGACAAGGTGGAAAGTGTATGAAGTGTTAAAACAAAGCGGATGCGAAGTAGAGTGTGGAACAGGTGCACGAACGAAAATGAATCGTATTCGTTTAGACTTGCCGAAAACACACTATTTTGACGCTTGTTGCGTGGGAGAAAGCACACCAAATCACTTATATTTCAAAACAAAAGAAGTGTTATTCATTAGAGCAAAGGGGCGTGGTAGTCGTTCACGCACAAACCTAGATAGATATGGCTTCCCAAGAGGTTATCTTGCAAGACAAAAGTTCTTCTTTGGCTTCCAAACAGGGGACATGGTTAAGGCTGTTATCCCAAGAGGGAAATATCAAGGCGTTTGGTTTGGCGAAGTATCATGCAGAAAGACTGGAAGTTTCGATATTAAAGGTAAGGACGGTAAACGTATCGCACAAGGAATAAATTATAGATATGTCCAAGTCATTCAGCGATTTGACGGATATGCTTATAGAAAGGAGGAAGCGGAACTTGCATAAGGCGCAATTCCTCCCCGTGCCTAAAGGCAGGGGCTTCCTTGCGTAAGTTTCGTGACGATGATGAAAAAAATTTTGTTGCTTGCGACAGGCGGCACAATTGCTTCGGTGCCGAGCGAAGAAGGATTGACACCGAAACTAACCGCAAAAGAATTAACAAGCTACATTACGATCGAAAATCAGCCGTATCGGTTACATAGTCAAATTTTAATGAACATCGATAGCACGAATATGCAGCCAGAACATTGGCGAGACATTGCGGAGGCGATTTATACACATTACGACCAATACGATGGTTTCGTCGTCACACATGGGACAGATACGATGGCGTATACGGCGGCCGCGTTGTCATATATGCTTCAAAACAGCCAAAAACCGATTGTGTTAACTGGCTCACAAGTGCCGATCGGTTTTCCGAAAACGGATGCGAAAAAAAATATACGCGATGCGCTCCGTTTTGCGTGTGAAGACGTCGGAGGGGTGTTTGTCGTTTTCGATGGGCGCGTCATTTTAGGAACGAGAGCAGTCAAAATGCGGACGAAAAGTTATGACGCATTTGAAAGCATTAACCATCCGTACGTCGCTTACATTCATCACGATCGCATCAATTATCAATACGAACTGCCAAAGCCGAGCGGCGAGTTGCAATTTGATACGTCGCTTTGCCCGGACGTGTTTTTACTGAAGCTTCATCCGGGCACGAAGCCGGAAATATTCGATTACATTCGCCACTTATATCGCGGCGTCATTATCGAAAGTTTTGGAAGCGGCGGTGTGCCGTTTCAAGGGCGTAATTTGTTGCCGAAAATAAAGGAGCTAATTGATGATGGCATGGCCGTTGTCATTACGACGCAATGTTTAGAAGAAGGAGAAGATTTAACATTATATGAAGTTGGGCGAAAAGTAGCGCAAAACACAGTTATTTTATCAGGGGATATGAATACGGAAGCGATCGTGCCGAAGCTCATGTGGGCGTTAGGAAAAACGACGAATGTGCTTGACGTAAAAAAGATAATGGAAACACCGATTGCCAATGATATGACAGAAAAACATGAAGAAAGTTGGGATGCATAGATGTTGCAAACGAAAGCAGTACGACTTGAACGAGATTTGCTTGGCGAAAAAGAAATTCCGTACGATGCTTATTATGGTATTCAAACGATGCGTGCCGCAGAAAACTTCCCGATTACCGGTTATCGTCTCCATCGCGAACTCATTCAAGCGATGGCGATCGTGAAAAAAGCGGCGGCGCTCGCGAATATGGAAACAGGTCAACTTCCGCGGCGCATCGGTGAAGCGATCGTGAAAGCAGCCGAGGAAGTGATCGCAGGACAATGGCACGATCAATTTATCGTCGATCCGATTCAAGGTGGCGCAGGAACGTCGATTAATATGAACACAAACGAAGTGATCGCGAATCGCGCACTTGAATGGTTAGGGGAGCGAAAAGGAAATTATCATATCATTAGCCCAAATACGCACGTCAATATGTCGCAATCAACAAACGATGTGTTTCCGACTGCCATTCATATTGCGGTGCTGAAGATGATGAACCAATTGCTTCAGACGATGGAACATATGCACGATGTGTTCGCCGATAAAGCGAAACAGTTTGACCATGTCATTAAAATGGGGCGGACGCATTTACAAGATGCCGTTCCGATTCGGCTCGGACAAGAATTTGACAAGAATTTGAAGCGTATCGTCGCGTCGTAAAGCGCGATATGGAGCGCATTGCCCATTCGCGCCAACATTTGTACGAAGTGAATATCGGTGCAACGGCTGTCGGAACGGGATTAAATGCCGATCCCGCCTATATTGAGCGCGTCATTTTTCATCTCGTTCGTTTGACCGACTTGCCGCTCGTGCGTGCAGCACATCTCGTCGATGCGACGCAAAATACAGATGCTTATACGGAAGTGTCAGCCGCTTTAAAAATATGTATGATTAATATGTCAAAAATCGCAAACGATCTTCGTCTCATGGCGTCTGGTCCGCGGGCAGGGCTTGGAGAAATTACGTTGCCTGCCCGTCAGCCGGGATCGTCGATTATGCCGGGGAAAGTGAATCCGGTTATGGCGGAAGTCGTCAACCAAGTGGCGTTTCAAGTGATCGGAAACGATCATACAATTTGTTTAGCGTCAGAAGCTGGTCAGTTAGAATTAAACGTCATGGAGCCTGTGCTCGTTTTTAACTTACTTCAGTCGCTCCATATGATGGACAACGTATTCCGCGTGTTTACAGACTACTGTTTAGCTGGCATTGAAGCGAACGAAGAGCGAATGAAGCAACACGTCGAAAATAGCATCGGCGTCATTACAGCTGTCAATCCGTACATCGGTTACGAAGCGGCATCGCGCATCGCAAAAGAAGCGCTTCGCACAGGAAAATCGGTGCGCGAGCTATGTTTGGAGTACGATTTGTTGAATGAAAAGCAATTACATGATATTTTAGACCCGTATGCCATGACAAGTCCGGGCATTGCAGGAAAATAACATGAAGCGATAGAGAAAAGGAAGGGTACAACATGTCAAGCGGAGCAAACATGCACATTACGATCCGATTACAATTTGCGAAAAACGTCGTCTCTTTTAGCGACATTGCCACCGCAATTGGACAAGCTGGTGGAGATATTGTCGGCATTGACGTCATTTCTTCAAGCAAAACGCATACAGTGCGTGATATTACGGTGAGCGTTCTTGACTCGAAGCACGCGGACGTTGTCGTCGATACGTTGCGAAAAACGACAGGTGTGAAAGTTATTCACGTTTCAGATCGGACGTTTTTAATGCATATCGGTGGAAAAATAGAAGTGAAATCGAAAATTCCGATTAAAACGCGCGACGATTTGGCGCGCGTATATACGCCGGGGGTGGCGCGCATATGTACGGCGATTGCTGAAGATCCAACAAAAGCGTATTCATTAACGATTAAACGAAATACCGTTGCGGTCATTTCAGACGGCACGGCCGTATTAGGACTTGGCGACATTGGGCCGTATGCGGCGATGCCGGTCATGGAAGGAAAAGCGATGTTGTTTAAACAGCTCGCCGGCGTTGATGCGTTCCCGATTTGTTTAGATACGAAAGATACAGATGAAATTGTGCAAATCGTCAAAGCGATCGCCCCGGCGTTTGGTGGTATTAATTTAGAAGATATCGCTGCCCCACGTTGTTTTGAAATTGAAGAGCGGTTAAAACAAGAGTTGGATATTCCTGTATTTCATGATGACCAACACGGTACAGCTGTCGTCTTGCTTGCAGGGTTACTTAATGCGTTAAAAATTGTAGATAAAAAGATTGAAAATATTAAAGTTGTTTTAACAGGCATCGGCGCGGCAGGCATCGCCTGCACAAAAATATTGTTAGCAGCGGGTGTGAAAAACATTATCGGCGTAGATCGTCAAGGGGCGATTCATCGTGGCGTACAATATGACAATCCGTATTGGAACGAATATGCAAACATGACGAATCCGGAAAATATAAGCGGAACGCTTTCAGACGTTATCGCCGGGGCGGACGTATTTATTGGTGTATCCGCACCAGGCATTTTAACGGTAGAAGATGTGAAAAAAATGGCGAAAGACCCAATCGTGTTTGCGATGGCAAACCCTGTGCCAGAAATTGATCCAGAAGTGGCGGAACCGTACGTTCGCGTCATGGCAACTGGACGTTCAGATTATCCGAATCAAATCAACAACGTCCTTTGCTTCCCAGGCATTTTCCGCGGGGCGCTAGATTGCCGCGCCATTGAAATTAACGAAGAAATGAAGCTCGCTGCAGCCGAAGCGATCGCTTCTGTCGTCACCGAAGAAGAATTAAGCGAAACGTACATTATCCCAAGCGTCTTTAACAACAAAGTCGCAGAACGCGTGCGCGAAGCCGTTATGAAAGCCGCATACAAAACCGGCGTCGCCCGCAAAGACGATATGATGTTTCGATAAAAACATGGCGTGATTGCGCCATGTTTTTTTGTTTCAAGTTTAAGGCATAAGCTTCCGTTGCTTCTTGATGGTGTTTAGAATAGAATGAGAGAGTGAAAGAAACCGATATGATAGGTGAATATATTTTATGAAGCGATTATACACATGGTATGTAGCGCTCATCTCGATTATGGGGTGTGCCTTATTTTTGTATATACGTCCGTTTGAATATGTAGAACAACAATGGCTATTGTTGCTTTTACTTTCTTTCTCGACAACTTTGTTAAATATTTATATTATACATCTCCCTCCAAAGGGGAATGCCTTTTCATTAGACTCAACAATTTATTTAGCTACCATCTTCGTATATGGATTAGAAACGTCTTTACTAGTGTTGTTATTTAGTATGATTCCAACGTACTTCTTTCATGAAAAGAAGATGGCCTGGTGGAAACATGTATGTAATTTTGCGATGTATACATGCATGATTGTTGGAGCTTATTATTCTTTTTTGATGCTAGGGGGAGAAAGTGGTTCTTTTTCAATTTACTTTCTTGATGCGTACTTATTTTCTTTAATTGTTTATTCTTTTATCAACATATTGTTGATGATAGGGTTTTTTTCGTTTTCCCCTTCTTTTAGCTTTAGAAATATGTTGATTAGTATAGTAACGGAATGGCTTTTTACTTATGGTGTTACGCTATTAGCGTCATTGATTTTAGTAAGTCTCCTTTTGTTGAATGAATATTTTGGAATTTTGTTATTTACAAGTGTTAGTTTGTTGTTATCTTTAACGTTTAGACAGTATGGACAGTTATACGAAAAAGTGGTGAATGACAAAGTGTACATTGAACAGTTATTAAACTCGTTGCCTATCGGAATTGTCACAATGGATGGAGCGACATCGATCAACTTTATTAACGATTCCGCTGCTACATTGCTCGACTTAGATAAAAAAGAAATGAAACAAATGATTGAGCGGGAAAGAGAAAGTGAAAAAAACGCTCTATTTTGGGATCTTTTCATTCACCGTGTTCCATTTCAACAAGTAAAGGTACCGTATAAAAAGGATGGGGAGAAAAAAATATTTTTAACGTCTCAATCGAATTTGCTTAATTTATATGGTGAGAAGGTGGGACGTACTATTTTCTTTTTAGACATCACCGAAATTGAAGAACTAACAAAACGTATGCATCAGTCAGAAAAGCTTGCGTTAATGGGGGAAATGGCAGCGAAAGCAGCGCATGAAATTCGCAATCCGCTTGCGGTGATTCACGGTTTTTTAGCGTTTATGAATGGAAATTTAGCGGAAAACGAGCGCGAACAGTATCATATTCCGCTTTTATTACAAGAAATTGATCGCATCAATGCAATTGTCGAAGATATGCTTCTTATTGCGAAGCCGAGCGCCCCGATGTTGAAAGAGACGTATATGGAAACGATCGTTCAAGATGTTCTTTCATTGTTACAACAAACGTTAGAAGCAAAAAGCATACGCGTGCACGTTCGGCTTGACCGAGTGCCGTTATCGATCGATCCGAAACAAATGATGCAAGTGTTGTATAATTTACTCTATAACAGCATCGAAGCCGTCGGGGAAGATGGCACAATTTGCCTATATTCTGATGTAGGTGAAACATACAACATGTACGTATACGACTCTGGAAGCGGAATTCCGAAAGATATGCAGGAGACTATTTTCGAACCATTCATCACGACAAAGTCATCGGGGACAGGCTTAGGGCTGACGATCGTGAAACGAATTATTGAAAACCATGGCGGAACGATTGCGCTTCACGACAGTTCGGAGAAAGGAACGACGTTTGTTATCAGCTTGCCGATTAGGCGATAAAAAGCCAGCTCGCTAGGAGTTGGCTTTTTATTATGACATGCAGGAAAAGAGATGATATTGTCGAATAAAACCATCGAAACTATTGTATGTGAGGTGAATGTATGCCGATTGACCACGACCGTTTGTTTAAAGAATTGATCCAAACGTTTTTTGAGGAGTTTATCGTTCTCTTTTTCCCAACGATGCATGAGCATATCGACTTTCGCCACGTATCGTTTTTATCGGAAGAGCTGTTTACCGATGTAACGGCAGGGGAGAAATACCGCGTTGATTTGTTGGTTGAAACGAAATTAAAAGGAAAGGATAGCCTCATTATTGTCCATATCGAAAACCAAAGCTACGTCCAACCATCGTTTCCTGAACGCATGTTTATTTACTTTAGCCGCTTGTTTGAAAAATACCGTAAACATATTGTACCGATTGCTGTATTTAGCTACGATCCGATCCGCGACGAACGATCTACATTTACCATTCAATTTCCTTTTGGCAAAGTCCTCGACTTTCATTTTTTCACTGTGGAACTTCGTAAACAAAACTGGCGCAACTACATCCGACAGGACAACCCGATCGCCGCTGCATTGTTAAGCAAGATGGGTTATACTGAAAGTGAACGGGTAGAACTGAAAAAACAATTTTTACGCATGCTTGTCCGAATGGAACTAGACGAAGCGAAACAACGGTTATTGTTTGGCTTTTTTGAAACATATGTGAAACTATCAGACGAAGAAGAACGAAGACTGCGAAGCGAGGTGAATGAAATGGAGACGAAAGAAAAAGAACAAGTGTTAGAACTCATTATTTCGTATGAACAAAAGGCGTTGGAAAAAGGAAGAGAAGAGGGAATCAAACAAGGGATGAAGCACCTTGTACAAACGATGGCGAAAAAAGGGATGAGTGTAGAAGATATTGCAAACATCACAGACCTTGCGGAAGAAGAAGTGAGGGAGTTGTTAGAAAAGGAATAATTAGTTTATTTATTGTTTCACAACTGTCGTCGATCTCCAATCTTGCAAAAAACCGGGGGATCGATGACAATTTAATTTTTGTTACTTTTTCAGATGTATCAAGCGACAAAGACTATTGACCGAATTTTCGGTTGGATTTATAATGACGTCGTATAGCTTTTCCATGTGTTGATATATCAACACTTTTTTGGTTTGTATCGTATCTATCAGAGCGAAAAAGTCAGCGTGTGAAGCGCTGACTTTTTACTATAGGCACTATATTAGTATTTCCTCAACATGTAGCGGAGAGGAATGATAGAGATGAAAATAATGAGCAATGCTGCAGGGGCAGCGAGATGATAAAGTGCTTCAGATGCGTCTACCCAAATTCTTACCGCTAACGTATCAAAACCTGGTGGGCGAAGCATAAGGGTTGCTGGTAGTTCTTTGATTGAACTGACGAAAACGAGCGCACCACCAGCAAGGATTCCCGGCAATATGTTAGGAAGAATAACTGTAAACATGACTTTCCATGGCGGATAGCCGAGACTTCGAGCTGCTTCATCCATTCTAGGCGAAACAAGGCTCAATGAAGCTTCTCCTGCTTGCATCGCTTGAGGGAGAAAACGAACGACGAAAGCAAGAGCTAACATATAGAACGTGTTATATAGCATCGGAATATGATTGTTAAAAATAAAGATGAACCCGAGAGCGACAATGACCCCTGGCAATGCATAACCTGCATAGCTCAATTTATCAATGGCGCTAGATATGACGGAAGGATAGCGCGATTTTAAATAAATGACCGGCAATGCAAGCACCATACAAAGAAGGGAAGCAAATCCAGATACCTTTAAACTATTGAAAGCAAAAATGAAAAAGCGTTCGTTTAAAGCGCCCATCTGAATACCAATGATCGACCAATAAGTTAAAACTACAATAGGTAAGACGATTGCTAAAGAGAAGATGACAAAAACGAAAAAAATAGCTACTGGCTTCCATTTGCCTA
This sequence comes from Anoxybacillus sp. CHMUD, assembly GCF_013096965.1. NCBI lineage: Bacteria > Bacillati > Bacillota > Bacilli > Caryophanales > Anoxybacillaceae > Anoxybacillus > Anoxybacillus sp. CHMUD. Next base: position 10,298 of record NZ_SDLG01000025.1, on the reverse strand, counting down.
ATGACAATATGTCTGGCTCTTTAAAAGAGTTAGACGTTTGATAATACTTATTTTTCCTTCTCGTCCACGATTCCACCCACAAAATAAGAACGGTTAACACGATAAGCACTAAACTTAAAATAGATGCCGAAGCAGTGTCAAAGCTAGCTCTCTGAAAATAAATAGCGGCTGTAAAAGTAACATAGCGTAACATGGCGATCGCACCAAAATCTGATAACACGTACAAAGAAATCAAAATAGCACCCGCGCCGATAGCAGGGCGAAGGAAAGGAAAGTTGACTTTCCAAAAAATTTGCCATGTACTTAACCCTTGTGAGCGAGCGATTTCTTCAAAGTTTCGATTCATTTTGCGAAGCGATGCGCTAGCAATTAAAAAGACGTATGGGTACGTAAACATCGTTAACACGAAAAAGACGCCCCAAAACGAATATATATTTAAAGGGTACTCCCCAAATGTCTGAACGAGCCAAGGTGTATCTCGCCACACGTCACGCGCCCATCCCGTCGGTCCAAAAACGATAATGTATGTGACTGCTCCCACATACGGAGGAATGACTAAAGGTAACGCCAATAGCCATTGCCATACTTTTCTTCCGGGTAAGTCTGTCCGAACGACAATCCATGCGAGCGAAACACCAATCGCAAGCGCACAGGCTGTGACAGCGACCGTTAATGATAACGTGTTCCATAATAATTGCGGAATTCGTTCATCGAGTAGACGAGCCCATCGATCTGCCCCTGCAAATAGCGATCGCCAAATGACATAGACGATCGGAATCGACATAATTAAGGCGACGATGAGACCGAATACGAAAAGAATAATCCCCGGGGGATTTCCGTGCCAAATATCCATCCATTTTTTTTGCGATAAACGGCGGAAGGTTAGGGACATACGTTCCCTAACCTGGACATCTTGTTGCTGTGGTACGTGATTATTTTTATTGTTCATCATGTCTTCTCCTCACGCTCTACCGTTATTTCAGTTCGAGATCAAGACCCGCCTTCTCAATTAATGCTTTTGTATCTTCAAAGTATTGACCAAGTTCTTTCAATGGCATGCTTTGAACTTTTAAGTCGCTAATTTTAGTAGCATGTTTATATGGTGGATCCAATTTTGGATTAATTGGCAACTCAAGAGACTCACCAACAAATGCTAATTGATTTTCTTCTTTTAAGAGCCACTCAATGAACGCTTTTGCGTTTGCGGAGTTCGGGCCGCCCTTAACAAGCCCAACACCAGCAGCGTTTAAAATGACACCCATTTCACCTTCGCCTTGATCTGGATAGATAAATCCAACGTTATTGTCTGTTGGCTCTTCTAATTGTTGATGGTAGTAGTAGTTGTTTACAAGACCGAATTTAAATTCTCCAGCTCCAACGGCACGACGGATATCTCCGTGACCTTGCATAATGGCCCCTGCATTTTTCTTAATTGCTGTAACCCATTGAGACGTCTTTTCATCGCCCCACTCATGACGAAGAGCAGATACGTTTGCGATCATGCTGCCGTTTCCACCACGAGTGATCGCAAACTGTCCAGCCCATTTCAGATCCATTAGCTCTTCCATTGTTTTCGGCATTTCTTCTTCAGAAATTAAATCTTTATTGTAAATAAATCCGCGTGCTCGAACAGATAAAGCAATCCACGCATTGTCTTCGGCGCGGAACTGTGCGTCAATCGTTTCAGCTCCTTTTGCATCAAATCCTTCCAATATGCCTTTCATGCGTAAATATTCGAGAGCACCAACGTCGTTTGAAATAAAAATATCTGCTTGGACATTTCCAGCTTCTTCGATTAACTGCAATGGCTCTACTCCATGTAAAGCTAATACTTCTACACCTGTTTCTTCTTTAAACTTATTAAGCAACGGATCAACAAAGTTTTCATTACGAGATGAGTAGACAACGAGTTTTCCAGTAAGTTTTTGTTCATTTTCTGTATCTTGTTCCGGTTGTGAAGTTTGCTCATTTGAACTGCCGCATGCGGCTAAGAACACGAGCAAGAGTGAAGTGATGACAGATAGCATCAGTTTAAATGGCTTTTTCATTATGTATGTCCCCCTTTAACTTGATTAATATGATAATCATTATCAACACAATATGAAGTATACAGAAAGTGAGAATCATTGTCAATAGATTCCAAAAAAAGCCTCCAGCCATTTTGGTAAGAGGCGAAGGAGACTGTTAATCGACTAGTGCGACGAGTTCAGGGGTAATGTCGAACGATACAACCGACCCAATTTCAACGTCTTGATCGATCGGTGCGTAAATAATGAGTGGATCTTCATCATTTGTTTGAGTTGAAAGGCGAACAAATAATTCTTGATACTCGCCACTGTACGTGATGCGCTCGACGATGCCACAATATTTTCCGTCTCTCGAAAGTCTACAGCCTTCAGGACGAATAGACACTTTCACATTCTCCATACGTCTTTCCAGCTGTCTTGGTAGACAAACTCGACCAATATGCGTATTGACGTGTTTTAAGTCGGGGCAAATTGTTCCATCTAACAAATTTGTTTTCCCGACAAATTGGGCGACAAAGCAGTTTTTCGGACAACGGTACATTTCTTTTGGAGTGGCGACTTGTTGAATAATTCCCTCATTCATAACAACAATTCGATCAGACACAGCGAAAGCATCTTTTTGATCGTGAGTGACGAGAATCGCTGTCGTATTCGTTTGGCGCAAAATGGCTGTTATTTCATGGCGCATTTTCTCGCGCAAACCGGCGTCGAGGCTGCTAAAAGGCTCATCCATAAGCACGACGTTCGGAAACGGAGCTAAAGCTCTGGCGAGAGCTACCCGCTGTTGTTGACCGCCTGAAAGTTCATGAGGATAACGATTGGCGAAATTGCCTAAGCCGACAAGCTCCAATACTTCCTGCGCCCGTTCTTTCCGCTCTTTTGCCGGCCATTTATTCAATCCGAACATAATATTTTTTTCAATCGTTAAGTGAGGGAAAAGAGCATAATCTTGAAACACCATGCCGACGCCGCGCTTTTCTGGTGGCAGCGAAAAGTGGTGATCGTAAACGATTTGGTCGCCGATGCGGATCATTCCGGATGTCGGTTGTTCAAACCCAGCAATCATGCGCAAAGTTGTCGTTTTGCCACAGCCGCTCGGTCCGAGTAGCGTAACAATTTCTCCTTTTTCAATTTCAAGATTCATATTATCGACAGCTGGCTTTAATGAACGGTGATATATTTTTGTGACTTGTTGTAGCTGTATGAAGCTCATCGTACCCCTCCAACATGTGCCGATTCCCAAGTGGAAAACATTTTATTGAGAACGCTTTTCATTTTTACTAAGCAAAATTGTAGCACACATTTTTCTTTTTGGTCAATTATTTGTCCTGCTTAGTTTGAGTCAAGATTTTTATAGGAAAAAACAATAGCACGTTAGGATCTGGATTTTTTTGTATATATTATTTTACTTTTTCTTTAAAATTTGTTATAATATAAGGTAGAGGACATCTTTCTTTCCGATTATGGTAAAGTAAGATGTTTTTTTCATGGAGATATTGATTTCACAACGAAATGGAGGGATTTCTGATGAAGAAATACGCCATTGTGTATTGTGAACATCAATTCGGTTCCATGGATGGAAAAACAGCGAATGGGCTTGTGCGTGATTCGGGGCTGTATGACATTGTTGCGGTCATTGATTCGACAAAAGCTGGTCAAGATGCTGGAGAAGTACTTGATCAAAAGAAAAATGGCATTCCGATTTGTAAAAACCTTCAAGATGCAATGGCCTCCGCAAAAGAAAAACCGAACTACTTCATCTTAGGAATTGCTCCAGCGAACGCTTTTCTCAAAAAAGAAGAACGTCAAGTGATCATCGAAGCAATGGAAGCAGGGATGCACATCGTGAATCCCCTTCAAGAGTTTTTAACAGAAGATGAAGGAATGATGGCGCTAGCGAAGCGCTACGGGGTCACGATTCGCGACGTTCGCAAGCCGCGTCCGAAAAAAGAATGGACGTTGTTTACCGGACGCATTTTGCAAGTGAAAGCGCCGATTGTGGCGGTGCTTGGGACAGACGGCGCGTGCGGAAAGCGGACGACAGCGATGATCGTCGCAAAAGAAATGCAAAAGCGCGGCTACAAAACGGCATTCGTTGCCACAGGGCAAACAGGCTTAATTCAAGGCGCTTCATACGGCTTTGCGATGGATGCGTTTCCGCTTCAATATATGATCGGCGAACTTGAACGAGAAGTTGTGCGCGCATATGAAACAGAACGACCGGACATTATTATCGTCGAAGGACAAGGGGCGCTTAGCCATCCAGCGTACGTCAGCTCGGCTGGCATTTTAAAAGGGGCGCGGCCGCAAGCCGTTATTTTACAACACCCACCGAAGCGAAAAGTGCTTGGTGATTTCCCGTTTGTTGAAATGCCAACAGTTGAAAGTGAAATTGCGTTAATTGAACATTTCGGAAAAACAAAAGTTGTTGCGATTACGTTAAACCATGAAGGCATGACGGATGACGAATTAAAACGAACAATTGATGAGTACGAACGAAAATTCCGTATGCCTGTGACTGATGTATTAAAATACGGAGCCGACAAAGTCGTTGATCGTCTCATTGACTATTTCCCATCTCTACAAAAACATGAGGTGGCCGTATCATGACGCCGAGAGTCGAAATTGACTTGCGGAAAATTCGTCATAATGCTAAAACGTTGAAAAAATGGTGCGAAGAAAAAGGAATTCAAATGACCGCTGTCGTCAAAGGGGTAAATGGAGATGTGGAAATTGCCCGCACCCTTGTCGATAGTGGTGTGACAAGTTTGGCAGACACAAAAATTGAGCGCATCGCAAAATTAAAATTAGCGCACATTCCAGCCACATATATGCTTATTCGCACGCCTGCGTTAAGCGAAGTAAGCGAAGTCGTTCGACATGTCGATGTGAGCGCACAATCGGAAATCGACGTCGTGCGTGCCATTTCAGCAGAAGCGGTAAAGCAAAATAAAACGCATGCGATTATCGTCATGGTTGAAATGGGCGACTTGCGCGAAGGGGTTATGCCTGAAGATGTGCCGGCGTTTATTGAACAGGCGGTGCAGTTGCCGAATATTGAAATTGTCGGCATTGGGGCGAACTTTGCCTGCTTTGGCGGCATTATTCCGACCGATCAAAAAATGCGTGAACTTTCCTCTCTCGCGAAGCATATTCAAAAACAATATTCGTTGTTTTTGCCGTACGTATCCGGTGGCAATTCCGCGAACTATTATTGGTTAAAACAAACGAAAGACGTCGGTTGCATTAACCATTTACGATTAGGTGAAGCCATTTTTTTAGGACGGGAGACGATTCGAGGTGCTGCGATCCCTAACTTATATCAAGATGCGTTTTGTTTAGTGGCAGAAGTCATTGAAGTAAAAACGAAACCGTCTGTTCCGTACGGTGTACAAAGCCGCAATGCATTTGGCGAAGCACCGACGTTTCCAGAGCGCGGCATGATGAAACGCGCCATCGTCGGCATCGGTCGCCAAGATGTAAACGTCAACGGATTAACGCCGCTTGCGCCCGTTGATATCATCGGTTCAAGCAGCGATCATATGATTATTGATGCCACACGTACCGACATTCAAGTCGGCGACCATATTCGCTTTGCGGTTGATTACAGTGCGATGATTTCGCTCATGACGTCCCCATATGTTCAAAAAACGTATGTACAAACAGATGAAAAAAACGGACGTTTCCCGACGAAAACATCAGCATAAAAAAAAGTCAGCGTGTTCAGCGCTGACTTCAGACTGTTGACAAAATGGTTGTAAGGCAACTGCCCCACAACCATTTTGTTCCATTTTGATATTTGTTTTCCTCGATGAACCGACGAAAATAACGACATACATAAGTGAAAAAGAGGGGAGATGCCCATTCTCCATAGGCAGTTTGCTAATTTCTTTAAATTCATCGCAGCACAAACAAGCATCGCCTGCATCTGGTTTCTTTCCAATCCACGGTAATTCGTCCAGCGCAGACCATGCTTCTCTTTCAAATCTGCAAAATTTCGTTCGATTGTCCCTTTTCTCCGCTCATACAATTCTCGATGCTCCGGCACATATCGTAAGTGCTCGTAATCTTGCCAAACATGGCGTGTGACCACTTTCGTGTGGCTTTTGCTTTCTGTGCATTTTTCTAGATAAGGACACGTCTTGCACACAGATGGATTGGATTTATATTCCCGATAGCCTTCCCGATTCGTTGTTGAATAAGATAACACTTGGTTATTGGGACAAAGGTAACAGTCAAAATGTTCGTCATATGCAAATTCAGATTTCCGAAAGAACCCCTCTTTTATAACCAAAAAGAAGGTTATATCTGTCCAAAATATTTTATATGTATATTTTCCATTTTTGCTACTTCAAACAATAATTTTTTATCAAACTCGTCTTCCAACGGTTTTTCAAGAAAGATAATATCGATTTCATTTAATGGGGAATTAAGTAATTCATAAAATTCATTTCTCTCGTTGAGATTATCTATAAATACTCCTTTTATAACATAGTTTGTTTCTAATTGTTGTATTAAGTTATTTATAAATTCAATTGCTTCTTCCGTCTTTTCTGTTTTTTTTGTTTGGTAATAAATTACGACGTTTGCCACTTGTATCAACCCTTTCTTTTAGGGTATTGTAAAAGGCAACTATGATATTTTATCATTTAAACGACCATTAAACAACAAAATTTGCTATAATTGAATTAGAACTAGTGTTCGAAGGAGGTGTCAAATTTGCTATATCGTTTTATTGATCTTTTTGCAGGAATTGGAGGTATGCGGCTTGCCTTCGAACCGTACGGTATTTGTGTGTTCTCATCTGAATGGGATGTAAAAGCACAGGAAACCTATATGGCTAACTTTGGTGAGAAACCACATGGTGATATTAGACAGATTGATGCTAAGGATATTCCCGATCATGATATTTTGCTCGCTGGCTTCCCATGTCAGCCATTTTCTATTGCAGGTGTAAGCAAAAAAAAATCTTTGGGAAGACCACATGGATTTCTCGACGAAACTCAAGGAACTTTATTCTTTGATATCGCTCGTATTTTAAAGGAAAAACAGCCACAGGCTTTCCTATTGGAAAATGTAAAAAACCTTAAAAGTCATGATAAAGGTAGAACATACAAAGTAATAAAAAATGTCTTGGAAAACGACTTAGGTTATACGGTTTACGATGCGATATTAAATGCAAAAGGGCTTGTTCCTCAAAATCGTGAGCGTATATATATTGTAGGCTTTAAAAAGCCCCTTAAATTTGAGTTTCCGAAAATACCTGAACAGGGACCACCACTAAGAAGCATCTTGGAAGAGAATGTAGATGATAAATACACATTAAGCGACAAACTTTGGGAATACCTACAAGCATACAAAGAAAAACATGCTAAAAAAGGAAATGGTTTCGGTTATGGGTTAGCCAATTTAGATTCATATTCCCGTACTCTTTCTGCCAGATACTATAAGGACGGTTCAGAAATTCTGATCCCGCAAGAAGGGAAAAATCCGAGAAAATTAACTCCACGCGAATGTGCGCGCTTGCAAGGATTTCCAGATTCTTTTAAGATTGTAGTTAGTAACACTGCTGCATATAAGCAATTTGGCAACAGTGTTGCTGTTCCCGTTGTTAAATTGATAGCAGAAAAGATGATACAAGCCATAGAACGGGATGAAACAATTGAAGATAATCTGGAAGAGGGTCGGGCCGAGTATGCAACAAAATAATTCTGAAAAACTGACTAATGCTATTGAGGCGGCCAAGAAATTTGGTCGCTTTTATTGTAAGTTTATTTCTGCTAATGATGTTGATTTGACAGGAGCACATCAAGTAGGACTTTACATTGCAAAACAGGCTTGGAATATCTTTTTTGAGGAGAAAGGAGTAAAAGGGGAAAATAAAGATAAGTTTATAAAAGTACATATTGACGGTTATCATCCTTTTGAAAGCCGTGTGATTTATTATGGAAGAAGAACACGAAATGAATATCGAATTACTAGGTTTTGGAGTAATTCGCCTTTTGATAAAACAGAGCAGGTAGGAAACTTAATTATCTTTATTCCAATGGACATGGAGAATTATAAAGTTTATATCTTAGACACAGAAGAAGAGATTGAAATATTTATAGATACATTCTCTTTATCTCTTATGGATAATAATGCAGTATACAATGGAGGTAAAGTAAAAGATATTGACTTATCAGCAAAGTTGGAAAAAGAAATTGAAGATGTTGCTGCTCAATTTCATGATTTCCCTGAAACTATTCAACTTGCAGAAATAGCAAGAAGAATACATCAACATGTATACAAGAAAAAGCAATTTTCACCAGACAATATTATTTTAGAGTGGGTGAAAACAGAATATAGTGTATTTAGATCGATTGAAAGAAATGTTTATAAAGACTATCTAACAAAACCTTTGAATGATTTAGAGACATTAATTACTATTGCAAACAGTGTTATAAATAGAAGAAAAAGTCGTGCAGGAAAGTCTTTAGAACATCATGTTGATTTCTTGTTATCTTCATACAATATCCCATTTAGTCATCCCGGCAAATCTGAAGGAAATAAAAAACCAGATTTCTTGTTTCCTTCAAATGCTGCATATGCGGATATGTCATTTCCTGAAAACAATTTGATCTTTTTAGGAGTAAAGACCACCTGTAAGGACAGATGGAGACAGATACTTAATGAAGCAAACAGGATAAAAGAAAAGCACTTATTAACACTTCAACAAGGGATATCTCCAAACCAGTTGGATGAAATGGCTGAAGAAAAAGTTATTCTAGTTGTGCCAAAACCTTATCACTCATTGTATCCAGCAGAATATCAGGATAGATTATGGACCGTTGAAAAATTCATTCACTATGCAGAAGAAAAATATTCGTTGATATAAAAGACCTTTACGGGTCTCAGACTGTTGACAAAATGGTTGTAAGGCAACTGCCCCACAACCATTTTGTTCCATTTTGATATTTGTTTGGTTCATCACCACAAAATGTACTTGACAAGCAATACGGTTTCTTGTACAAAGATGTGCAAAAACCATTGATTTACTGATTTTTCCTCACAATCGTAAATAGGGTATGTTCAGAAAAAAATCAAGTACAACTTTTGGTGAAGAGCCATATTGTGTTTATTTTTACAATGTTAGGAATATAACCATATCTCTTCGCTGAACTCCGTTTCTTATTTGTGCATCATTTTTTTTGAATATACTGTTAAAAAATGTTGTAAAACGCTTTCATTTTCGTGTATAATACCACTAAACCGGTTTACTTACTAAATCGATTTAGTAAAGGAGAAAGAATGCATTGCGAAAAGTTACGATGGCTGATGTAGCGAAACTAGCAAATGTTTCAAAAAGTACAGTGTCGCAATATTTAAACAAAAGATATGAATATATGAGTGAGGAAACGAAAAAGCGCATTGCAGAGGCGATTGAGCAGTTACAGTATCGCCCGAATGTCATTGCTCGCAGTTTAAAGCAAAAATCAACAGCGACGATCGGCGTTATCGTTTTTAACATTTTACATATGTTAACGACACAAGTGTTGCGGGCGATTGAGGATATGTGTCAACAACATGATTTTCATGTCATCGTTTGTAATACAGATGACGATCCTGAAAAGGAAAAAAAATATATTGATATGCTATGGGCGAAGCAAGTGGATGGTTTTATCATTTTCCCAACAGGAAAAAACGTAGATTTGTATAAAAAAATGATTGAAGCGCGTCTCCCGCTCGTATTTGTTGACCGAACCGTTGAGGGAATCGACGCAGATGCGGTTTTATTAGATAATGAACGAGCTGTGCAGTTAGCTGTACGCCACCTCGTTGATCAAGGATATAAACATATTGGGCTTGTCGCACCGCCGTTTGCGCCTCATGTCGTTCCGCGAATGGAACGGATCGCAGCATTTCAGCGTGCATTATGCGAGGCTCGTCTTCCTGTCGAAAAAGAATGGATCATCGCTGAACGAGTGAATCATATTTCGGAGCGATTAGACGGGCTTCTTCATCAAAATAAACTGCCTGAAGCGATATTTGCGATTAATGATTTAACGTTAATGGAAGTATTGACATTCACTAAAAACCATCAACTCACGATTCCGAACGATGTAGCGATTATTAGTATTGACGACGTTCCATTCGCATCTGTTGTAACTATTCAGCCACATCATAAAGTGAGCTGAATATTTTTTGTATTTCCTGTCTATGATGTGGATATTGATAGACAAGGAGGTGAATCGCATGTTGACGGTACAACAAGCTGTATTTACAGTTGAG
>NZ_SDLG01000024.1:0-40865 GCF_013096965.1 Anoxybacillus sp. CHMUD | reverse complement strand
AGAAAAGTATCAAAAAGAAAATTACATTTCAAGTTTTGCAGGTGCGGTTTATGAACTGATCCGTAAAGGCTTGAAAAAGCAATGAAATACATCCATACATTGAAACACAAGGCGGCTAGGGCTTACACCCCCTAGCCTAAAGGCATAGGGGTTTTACGCGCAATCATATAAAAAAAGAACCGGGGCGTCCGGTTCTTATTGTTGGAACGTTTCTTTCACGAAACGAACGACTTCTTCTGCAGTCGCAAGCGATAAAATGTGATCTTTCACTCGCTCCGCTTCTTGTTTAGAAAGCTTTTTTAATTGCGAGCGGACGCGTAAAATCGATGTCGCACTCATACTAAATTCGTCTAAGCCGAACGCTAATAAAATCGGCACAGCAAGTTCTTCGCCCGCCATTTCACCGCACATGCCAACCCACTTTCCTTCTTTATGCGCCGCTTCAATGACGTTATAAATGAGGCGCAAAATGGCAGGGTTGTACGGTTGATATAAATACGATACGCGCTCGTTCATGCGGTCAGCCGCCATCGTATATTGGATTAAGTCGTTCGTTCCGATGCTAAAGAAGTCTACTTCTTTTGCAAATTGATCCGCCAATACAGCGGCTGCTGGAATTTCGACCATCATGCCGACTTCGATATGATCGGATACCGCAACACCTTCAGCGACAAGCTTTTCTTTTTCTTCTAAAAGAACAGCTTTCGCTTGACGGAACTCGTCTAACGTCGCGATCATCGGGAACATCACTTTTAAATTACCGTAAACACTTGCGCGCAACAATGCACGAAGTTGCGTACGGAACATGTCTTGCATATTTAAGCAAAGACGAACCGCACGGAAACCTAAAAACGGGTTCATTTCTTTTGGAAGGTCTAAATACGGCAATTCTTTGTCGCCGCCAATGTCTAGCGTGCGAACGACGACCGGTTTTCCTTCCATTTTTTCTAGCACCGTTTTGTATGCTTCAAACTGTTCTTCTTCTGTCGGCAATTCGTTGCGTCCCATGTATAAAAATTCGGTACGGTATAAGCCGATGCCTTCTGCCCCGTTTGCTAGTACACCTTCGACATCGTTTGGCGTTCCGATGTTTGCCGCAAGCTCGACGTGATGACCGTCGCTTGTTGTCGTTTGTTCATGAACGAGTTTTGCCCATTCTGCTTTTTGGGCAGCAAAAGCAGCACGTTTTTGTTCGTACTCCGCGATCGTTTCTTCGGTTGGGTTAACGATCACTTCCCCGTCAATCCCGTCAATAATGACGATATCGCCGTTTTGAATTACCGCTGTCGCTTCTTTCGTTCCGACGACAGCTGGAATTTCCATCGAGCGCGCCATAATAGCAGAGTGCGATGTGCGACCGCCAATGTCTGTTGTAAAACCTTTCACATATTTTCGATTTAATTGCGCTGTGTCAGACGGCGTTAAATCTTCAGCTACAATGACGACTTCTTCCGTAATCATGCTTGGGTTTGAAATCGTAACGCCTAATAAATGAGCAAGCACGCGTTTTGTGACGTCGCGAATGTCAGCGGCACGCTCTTTCATATATTCGTTATCCATCGCTTCAAACATCGCAATAAACATTGATGCGACTTCATGAAGTGCAAATTCTGCATTCACACGTTCTTGTTCAATTTTTTGTTCGACCGCTTGCACGAGCTCTGGGTCGCTTAGTACGAGCAAATGGGCGGAGAAAATGGCCGCTTTATCTTCGCCGAGCTCTTTTAATGCATGCGCTCGAATCGCTTCAAGTTCTTCTTTCGATTTAGCGAGCGCTTGTTGAAAGCGGCGAACGTGTTCAGCTGGGTTTTCAATCGTTTGTTTTTCAACCATTAAATCGGGATGTTCTAAACGGTACGCCTTCGCAATGGCAATGCCATTCGATGCAGCAATCCCTTGTAATCGTTTCATTACTCCGCTAATCCTTCTTTTGCTAGCGTTTCTGTTAATGCGTTAATCGCGTCTGCTGCATCGCTACCTTCAGCTGAAATTGTAATTTGCGCACCTTGTGGAATACCTAAAGACATGACACCCATGATCGATTTTAAGTTGACTTTTTTGCCGTTGTACTCTAATTGAATGTCGCTATCGAATTTGCTCGCTGTTTGCACTAACATCGTTGCTGGACGGGCATGAATACCAGATTCTGCAGTTACTTTAAACGTTTTTTCCATTTTGCTCATCTCCTCACTTTATATTTTGAAAACATAGAGGGCGAAAACCCTCTATGTTTTTTTACCGAAAAATGACGCATTTTGCAAGTAAATTATTTTTGAACGACGACGACGTCTTCGCCTTTTGTTACTGTTCCTTGTTTCGTGATATTTACCGTTTCTCCTGCTTGCAAGTTTGTGAAAATAATTGGCGTCACAACAGATGGTGCATGTTGTTTCACATATGCAAGGTCGACTTTTAAAATCGGTTGTCCTTTTTTCACTTCTGTTCCTTCTGATACGAGCGCTTCAAATCCTTGACCGTTTAATTTTACTGTATCAATGCCGAAGTGGATAAGCACTTCACGACCTGTTTTTGATTGAATGCCGATCGCATGTTTTGTCGGGAAGACGTTAACGATCGTTCCATCGACTGGCGATACGACTGTCCCTTCTGTTGGCTCAACCGCAAATCCGTCACCCATCATTTTCGTTGAAAATACTTGATCTGGCACTTCGGAAAGCGGCACAACTTTTCCTGTTAATGGAGATGCGACTTGTTCTGTTTCTCCTGTCGCTTGTACAGATGGTTTCGCTTTTTCTACCGCTTTTGTCGGCACGCGACCTTCCATAATATCTTTAATTTGTGTTTTCAATATATCTGATTTTGGTCCGAAAATGGCTTGAATGTTGTTTCCAACTTCTAATACGCCAGCTGCTCCGAGCGCTTTTAGACGATCTTTATCGACTTGTTGAATATCGTTTACTGAAACGCGTAAACGTGTGATGCACGCATCTAAATGAGCGACATTTTCTTTTCCGCCAAGCGCAGCTAAAATTTCGTGCGGGAGTTCGCCTGCATCCGCTGTCGCTGTTGTGTCTGTCGTTTCTTTTTCACGACCTGGCGTCGCTAAATTCCATTTGCGAATCGCAAAGCGGAAGCCGAAGTAGTAAATGACCGCAAACACTAAACCGACCGGAATGACGAGCCACCATGCTGTACGTCCTGGCAACACACCGAATAATAAGAAGTCGATGACCCCGCCAGAGAACGTCATACCGATTTTGACGTCTAACATGTGCATGAGCATGAACGATAATCCAGCGAAAATTGTATGGATCGCAAATAATACTGGCGCAACGAATAAGAATGAAAATTCAATCGGTTCTGTAATTCCTGTTAAAAATGATGTTAATGCTGCAGATGCCATAATACCGGCAACGACTTTTTTGTTTTCTGGACGCGCTTCATGGTAAATGGCAAGCGCAGCTGCTGGTAAACCGAACATCATGAACGGGAATTTTCCTGTCATAAATGTCCCAGCTGTTAATTCAGCACCGTCTTTAATTTGTTCGAAGAAAATACGTTGGTCACCGCGCACAAGCTCGCCTGCTTTGTTGACGTATTGACCGAACTCAAACCAGAACGGCGAGTAGAAAATGTGGTGTAAACCGAACGGAATTAATGCGCGCTCGATGACACCGAAAATGAATGCCGCTAACGTACGGTTTGCATCGATCATGTTGTGCGAGAATGCGTTTAAGCCATGTTGGACAGGCGGCCATAACCATGTCATCACAATACCGAGAATTAATGCCGATGCGGCTGTCACAATTGGAACGAAACGTTTTCCTGCAAAGAAACCTAAGTAAGATGGCAATTCAATGTTAAAGTATTTGTTGTACATGTACGCTGCTAAAATACCGACGATAATCCCGCCGAATACCCCTGTTTGCAACGTCGGAATACCTAATACGTTTGCAAACGATGGATCTGTTCCGATTTGGTCTGATGTGACGCCTAAAATGACGCTCATCGTGACGTTCATCACTAAGTAGCCGATGATCGCTGCTAAACCAGCAACCCCTTCACCGCCAGCTAATCCGACGGCTACCCCTACCGCGAATAAAAGCGGTAAGTTCGCGAATACGATACCACCCGATTGCTCCATCACTTTCGCAACCATTTCGACCCAGCCTGTTTCTAACGCTGGAATTTTTTCAATTAACGCTGGGTTTTGCAATGCGTTACCGAACGCAAGCAAAATACCTGCTGCCGGCAAAATCGCAACCGGAAGCATAAGCGCTTTACCGACTTTTTGTAACGTACCGAACGCTTTTTTCATTATAGAACCCTCCTTCATTTTGTTAATGTTTGCAACAAACGGCACATTCATGTATGGAATGTAGATGAAGCGATAAGTTAGACGTCTAACGAATGTAAGCATTTGCAAAAGATGGAAAACAAAAAAGCATAAGCAAAGAACGACAGAAAAAGGGTACTATGCAACGACTTTTATCGTTGCACCACTTTTTTTGCCTTCTTTACTCATGCCTGATCGAATCAGTAACACGTAAAGATAAGTGCCCATTTATTCACTTTTACCAGTTAACCGTTGCAAGTGCAACGTTAAATATACCGCTTCTGCTTCATCTACCGAAAGCTGCAACGTTTGCTGCATAATTTTTATGAGCTTCCACGACAAATTATAACATAGTGGGTACGTCTCTTTCAATATATTCGACAATTTTTTTGGCTCTTCAATTTTTTCGCCTTTTTTCACCCGTTCAATCGCATAGCGCAAATGGCGAACAAATCGTAAATAATGAATGCTTTCACGGTCGATGCGAATGTTGAGCTGCTCTTCGACGACCGAAACTAACCGAGAAATAAGCTGCGAATGTTGATTTACTTCCGATAGTTGATGATTCGTTAGCGCACTATGAATGTGTAAAGCAATAAAGCCGATTTCCCCTTCCGGAAGCTCGATGTGTAACCGTTCATTCAACATGTTAACGACTTCTGTTGCTACGCCGTATTCAAGCGGATATAAACTTTTCGTTTCAACTAAAAATGGATTTTTAATGTCCATCCCTTGTTCTAATCGCTTGATTGCGAACAAAATATGATCTGTTAACGCAACGTGAATATGTTCGTTTAACGAGCTGTTCGTCCGCTTTTGAATGTGGCGAATGATATCGTTCATTAAGCCGATAAATTCTTCATCAACGTGTGGCAACAATTTTTTATATTGTTCTTGTTCACGCTCATTTTTTAAAATGAACCATTTTTCTACACCTTTTTGTTCAATGACGTCCCCTTTTTTCTTGCCAAATCCAATTCCTTTTCCGATTAATACGACTTCATCATACGTCGGATGGGAGGCAATGAGCACGTTGTTGTTTAACACTTTTTCAATGCGAAACGATTGTTCCACGTCTAGTTCGCCCCTTTAAAAACGTTTACATTACTTTCAATGTTACGAAACGAACAAAGCTACGTCAATGGAAATGCGATGTTTTTTGTCAAGACAGCTATGAATGTTTTTTGACAAAAAGGTGTTTCAGTTGCACAAATGCATGTATTCGATTAAACTTTTGTTCATCATAAAAATGGAAGGAGCTTGCCAAGCATGATTCGACTCATTGTTACTGATTTAGACGGTACGCTGCTCGGTTATGACCGTCGTGTAAAAGAAGAAGATCGTGAAGCAGTCGTGCGCGCGATTACAAACGGTATCGACTTTGCTGTCGCTTCTGGACGAATGGACAATGAAATTTTAGAAGTGTTGAAAGAAATCGGTCATGACGCTCATCGCATTAGCCAAAACGGCGCCTTTGTATACACGAACGACCATCGTCTCCTTCATCGTAGCGCGTTTGATCCAGCCGTTGCGCGCGCCATTTATGAACAAGCGCGCACACTTGAAGCGATTGTGCTCGTCTGCGATGAACATACAAGCTTTGTCGAAACAAAAACGGAACAAATGGAGCATATGCGATCGCGACTATTTTTCGATATTGTTGAAAAGAAACAGATGCTCGATGCGATCGGCCATGATCTTTCTCCATCAAAAATTACCGTTATTGCTGAAGAAGACGTCATCAATCGTTTTCAGTCGTTCGTTCATAAACAATGGGATCGATATGTCGATACGTTTATTTCTGAACCGCGCTGTTTAGATATTATGCCAAAACAAATTAGTAAAGGCGAGGCGCTTCGGTTGTTAATGAATCATCTCAACATTCAACCGGAAGACGTCGCTTGTTTTGGCGATTCATTTAACGACATTCCGATGTTTCGCCTGACCCCACATAGCTTTGTCATGTCACATGCGCCCGAACAAGTAAAAAGAGAAGCTCGTTACATCGTTTCTTCCGTCCATGAAGCGATTGAAACGGTGCTAACGATAAACGAAAAGATGCCTCAAACGTAAGAGGCATCTTTTTGCTTGCTGTTCCGTTAAAAAAGACGAACAGCTTTGACCGCACGCGGCGCCCAATAAGGTCTCATATTCGCGAAAGCAACACCTGTGCTTGTGGCAGCGTGCAATAACGTCTCGCTATCTACAACGATGGAAACATGGTTAATGACGCCATCGCCATCCGTATCAAAAAAGATTAAATCACCTTTGCGTACGCTCGCAAGCGGCACTTCTGTTCCAACCATCGCTTGTTCGCGCGATGTGCGCGGCAATGTTATACCGTTTTCGCTATATACGCGATACGTAAACGACGAGCAATCAAAAACGTCTGTGCGCGTCGTTGGTGCACCGAACAAATACGCCGCTCCGAGATATTTTTTTCCTGTTTCAATGATTGCATCTGCTCGTTCTTGCCATGAAAGCGGCACGTTAATCGTTTGTCCAACGCGAATAAAGTTCACGAACACTTGCGCAAGGAAGCCCCTGCCTTAAGGCACGGGGAGGAATTGCGCCTTACGCAATGTTCATTCCCTCCCTTCGATATGTGTATCCGTCGAATCGCTGAATGACTTGGACATATCTATAATTTATTCCTTGTGCGATACGCTTTCCGTCCTTGCCTTTAATGTCGAAACTTCCAGTCTTTCTACATGCGACTTCGCCAAACCAACCGCCTTGATATTTCCCTCTTGGGATAACAGCCTTAACCATGTCCCCTGTTTGAAAACCAAAGAAGAACTTTTGTCTTGCCAAAAATCCTCTTGGAAAGCCATACTTATCAAGATTTGTACGAGAGCGACTTCCGCGTCCTTTTGCCTTGATAAATAATGCTTCTTTTGTTTTGAAATGCAATTGGAGTGGCGTGCTTTCGCCTACACAACAAGCATCAAAATAGTGAATTTTCGGTAGTCCTAATCGTATTCGATTCATTTTCGTTCGTGCGCCTGTTCCACACTCTACTTCGCATCCGCTTTGTTTTAACACTTCATACACTTTCCATCGAGTGGCATTCACTACACTTGCGTCTTTTAGCGTTTTTTTGACCATTTCTTGAATATGTGGATACCCGAATTCTTCTGCTGTCTTACTTCCTTTGCGCTGATTACAGTCATGACAGGCAAGACATAGGTTATCCACTCGGTCTGTTCCACCTCTCGATTTTGGAATGATATGCTCGATTTCAAGCGGAACGCCTTCTTTTCCACAATAACAGCATTTTCGTCCAAACTTTTCGAGCAAATACTCCCGTACTTCATATCCTTGTAGCGTACCTTGTTGATACTCTACACCATTGATTTCAGGATTTCGCATGAGTTGCGTGTCAAACTTTGCGTTCTCGTACGATATATGCTCAATCGGACATATCTTCCTTAAACGCTCCACCCATGTTTGAATATTTTGCACACGACTCTCTAACGATGGTGGCAACCACCCGTCTTTTCTCCTACGATTAAGAAAACGTGGTTTTCTGTATCGAGTTTTTCGCTTTCTTCTTGCACGACGAAACGCCCGTCTTTTGTCTAATCGCTCTTTGATGTCTGTGCGATGGTCAAGTTGTGCAAGCCACAACACTTCTTCTCCTCGCACAATCGCAAGTCCTGTGTGTTTACTTCCGTAATCGATTTTGAGCCGATACGGTGTTTTCGGTCGAAAATTATCGACAATTTCTTTTAAAATAATCGTAAATGGATAGCGTTTGTAGATCGCTGCTTTTCCTTGCTTTAATAACTTTCTTGCGACCGCCTCATGACAAGGGGCGAGTGGACGCTTATTTGTATCTAATACAAAAACCATAGGGTTCTCCCCTTTCCTCTGCATAAAGCAGGTCATATTCTCCTCGACCATGTTATAGATGCTTGTTATGTGCAAGACACTAGCGCCACCCACCACGCTTGTTTAATCTTGCACGACAGAGGAACGGGCTGGAGAAGCACCCGAACGTGTCATGACATCTATAACGTAGGCTCTGTTTCAAGCCTTGGTCTGGTCAACATGGGGCTTACAAGCCCATGACTTTAGTCATTGGGTTGTTGACATTAAATTTTCTAGCAATCGTCGACAATGTGTCGCCTGGTTGGACGATATACGATTTACTTGCGCTATTTGTCGGCCCTGTTGATGCCGGTCTCGGCGATATAAGTTGGCTTGTTGCATTTGTTGTATTTGTTGTATTCGTTGTATTTGTTGTATTTGTTGTCGGTACTGTTAACGTTTGGCCAACGTAAATGCGGTTTACGTCTGTAATCGTCGGGTTTAGTTCAAGAAGGCGTGTAATGGCCGTATTATACTGGCGCGCGATCGTCGATAACGTATCGCCTCGCTGAATCGTATATGTTGTTGTTTGTGTCGTTGGCGCTGTTGGTTGTGTCACAGGTGCCGTTGGTTGCACGTTCGCATGAGGTAATTGCAATACTTGTCCAACATAAATGATGTCCGTCGTTAATTGATTTAACGTTTTTAATTCATTAACCGATGTGCGGAACGTTTGAGCAATTTTCCATAACGAATCGCCCGACTTAACTGTATATTGTGCCGCATCAACCGCTTTTTCCCCTAAAAATAACGTCGATAATACCGCTCCAGCTACAATCGTCTTTTTCATCGTGTGAAACCCCTTTTTTCTTTTTCTAAAGCATTTCCTTGCTCATATCATAACATGAAACTATTAATCTATTAACCGTATATTGTGAACCTCCCACGACTAAAGTCGCGGGCTTCTCACTTCGCAGTGAGAATTTCCTGCTTCATCGTCCTCGCAACCTACTAACTCCACAGGCGTATGATTCCGACAGTTCCTGCCGTACGATATTTATGCAAATAAACCTAATTCTTTTAAGCCTTGTTGTAGGATATTTTTTGCAGCGTTCTCGTCTCTTTGATGAATCGTACCACAATGATCGCAAACCCATTCTCTTATGGATAATAACTTTACTTTTTTGTTTACACACCCACACGCTGAACAAGTTTGCGATGATGCAAACCATCTGCTTATTTTATGATACGTTCTACCATACCACATCGACTTATATTCTATCTGTCTGCAAAATTCACCCCATGCTACATCCGATATTCTTTTAGCGAGACGTGAATGTTTGATCATGTTTTTCACAGCTAAATCTTCGCTAATGATTACTTGGTTTTCGTAAACAATTTTCGAAGATAGCTTATGTTGAAAATCTTTTCTAGTATTACTTATTTTTTCGTGTACTTTTGCCACCTTAACTCTTTGCTTGTTCCAATTTTTACTTCCTTTTTTCTTTTTTGCAAGTTGTCTTTGCAGCTTTGCCAATTTCTTTTCATACTTTGATATGGCTTTAGGGTCTTTTATGTGGTTGTTGTGATTGTCTATTAGAAATTCTTTTAGACCCAAATCAAAAGCATACACATGATTGTTTTTTGGTAATTGTTCTATTTCAGCATCAACTAATATGGATACAAAATACTTTCCACTCGGCACTTGAGAAATAGTGGCAGACTTTATTTGTCCATCAAACTTTCTATGCAACTTACATCTTACCCATTTAAGTTTTGGAAGTTTGATTTTGTTGTTATCAAAATCAACCTCTATATTGTTATTAGTGAAATTAGTCGTATAGCTGTATTTGTGTGATTTTTTTGTTTTAAAATTAGGAAAACCAGACTGTTTTTTTAAAAAATTATGAAAAGCACTGTCTAGATTGTAGATTGCATTAGTTAAGGCAAATTTATCTACTTCTTTAAGCCATACAAATTCGCTTTTTAACTCCCTATTACAATGATTATTACAATCCGTTTTAGACATTTGTTTCTTTTTTGTTTCATACAACTCTATCTTTTTAGCGAGATAATAATTATATACAAATCTTACACAACCAAATGTTTTAGCTAATTGTATTTTTTGTTCTTCATTAGGATATAAGCGATATTTGTATGCCCTTAACATAGATAAACTCACCTACCTTTCCTTTTGGGAGTGAATATAATTTCTTATTTGTTCTTCTATATTTTCGCTAACTGTTGCGACAAAATAAGATGGATTCCAAAGATGTCCTCCCCAAAGTTGTTTCTTTAACTCTGGGTATTGTTTAAATAACAACCTCGCACTTACACCTTTTAATGCCTTAATCATATCTGGTATATAATGCTGCGGACTACATTCTATGAGTAAGTGTATGTGGTCTAAATCTCCGTTGATTTCTTGTATCACAAACTCATTTTCTGCGGCAATCTTTTGCAATATTTCCACCAAACGCTGTTCTATTTTGTCAGTTAATATTTTGCGTCTATATTTCACACACCATACGATATGATATTGAATAGAATAGACATAACCTCGTCCGTAGTGTATTTGTGCCATATATTATCACCTAATTGTAGGGTAACATGTGCATGAGTGAAAATCAATTTTTTATCTGGTTTTATAGCCACATGATAAATAACATATGTTAGTGTCCTTACTCATGACTAAAGTCACGAGAATGCGGACGCAAACGCTTCAAACAACATGCCCGCGATGTTCGTATCGTGTACGTGGACGGGGCAAGACATCAAATTCCGACGAAACACGATGCAGAGCTCAACACGATCATCCGCTCATATTTTGCATAAGAAAAAGCTGACGGTTATTTTCCGCCAGCTTTTTCTTTTAAATCATCACGAACCGTTCCTTCCCAGCGCGACACGTTTGTGTAATACGCAGCGCGGCTAATGAGATGGGCCGCAACAGGAGATGTCATAAAAATAAACACGATGCCAAGTAAAAGCCGTGAGTTAAATTCACTGTTTTCAAGCAAAAAGTGAAAAAATGCACCGAGTAAAATGCACATCATGCCAAGCGTCGTGCTTTTGCTGATGGCATGGCTGCGCGTATATACATCCGGCAAACGAATCGCACCAACTGCCGACAAGAGCACGAGCACCGCTCCGAACAAAACAAGTGCTGCGACGAGCACATTACCGATCGCGATCACCACGTTCGATGACAACCCCTTTCTCTAAAAACTTCGCAAACGCGACCGTACCGACAAACGCTAAAATACCGATGAGCAAAATGACGTCTAAAAACGCGCTCGTATTTAACAGTATAGAAACGATCGCAACGATCCCAGCGAGCGTAATGCCCATCGCATCTAGAGCAATCACTCGATCAGCAGCGCTTGGACCTTTGACAACGCGGTATAAAAAACCAACCATCGCTAAAGAAAGGATGACGAGGGCGATGTTTAACATCATTTGCTCACCTCCATAATCGTTTTTTCAAACGATTGTTTAATGCTTTCAATCGCTTCGTGCACATCTGGGCTATTTAACGCGTGAATATATAGCGTACTTCCATCATCTGATACATCTAAAACGAGCGTGCCGGGTGTTAATGTAATGAGCATCGCTAACACCGTAATTTCCCACTCTTTTTTTAATTCCGTCGGCAAAGCAAAAATGGCAGGTTGAATCGTTAACGAACGTTGCATAACGACTTTCGCTACGGCGATGTTTGATAAAATGAGCTCTTTGAAAAAAATGAACAGCAATTTGATGATGACAAACACCGGAACGAGATAAAAGCGCGAATGGAAAAAGCGACGCAAGATGAAAATGATAAACAGCCCGATCATGTACCCGACAAGAAATGACGCTCCGTCAAACGAAACTGTTAAAAACATCCATACGAACGCTAAAATGACGTTTAATAAAATTTGAAATGCCATGTTCTCTACTCCTTTAACACCGCTTCAATGTACATACTCGGATCGACTAACACGTTTACTGCGTCGAGAACAAATGGACGAACAAATTCGATGCCGATGCCGTATGCAACAGATAAAACAAGTAAAAACAACACCGGAAACAATCGTCCGTCTACTTGCTTTTGTTCAAATCCTTTTTTCTCGCCCCAAAAACCGTTCATAAATATTTTCATAACCGAATATAGCACAAGCAAACTCGACAGTAAGATAACGATCGCTTCAAAGATGAGTTGCGCATCGAAGCTTGCTTTTACAATGAGCAACTTCCCGATAAATCCGCTAAGCGGCGGAATGCCCGCAAGCGACAATGCAGCGATGAAAAATGACCAACCAAGCAGCGGATAAGACGACATTAACCCCGAAAATGAACGAATGTTATTTGAACTAGTGATGGAAAAAACAATACCGACTAGTAAAAATAATGTTGCTTTCATGACCATATCTTGCAACATGTAAAAAATCGTTCCTTCTAAACTTTCTGGCGTCATCATCGCTACCCCAAAAATCATAACGCCGACTGCAGCGATAATATTGTAAATGACGATATAGCGCATATCGTTATACGCAACTGCTCCAATGACACCGATGACGATCGTGCCGAGCGCAAGCCAAGCGAGCAACGTATGCGTGTAGCCGACATCACTCGTAAATAAAAGCGTAAACGTGCGCAAAATCGAGTACACACCAACCTTTGTCAACAAACCTCCAAACAAGGCTAATATCGGGGTAGGCGGGGCGTAATAGGCTGCTGGAAGCCAAAAATATAGCGGAAAAATCGCTCCCTTTAAACCAAATACGATAATAAACAATACCGCAATAACCGTTAAAATAGGCGACATTCCTATTTCGCTTATACGCTCCGCTAAATGCGCCATATTTAACGTACCTGTTACTGCATATAAATACGCGACTCCAACGACAAATAGCGCCGAAGAAATAACGTTCACAAGCGTATATTTAATCGTTTCACGCAGCTGTATTTTCGTGCCTCCGAGCACAAACAGCACGTAAGACGACATAAGCATCACTTCAAAAAAGACGAACAAGTTGAACAAATCACCTGTCGTAAACGCCCCATTCACACCGACGATTAAAAATTGAAAAAATGAATAGTAATAAAACGTCTCTCTCTTATGCCCAATCGCATAAAACGAATACACTAAACAAGCAAGCGCGATGATGCTTGTTGTCAACACAAGCAAAGCGGACAGCGAATCGGACACGAGCGTAATACCAAATGGAGCTGGCCAATTGCCAAGATTCAACGTTTGAATACCGTCTATATGCACACGGTACAACAACGCGCCGCTTGCAACAATTAAACTACATGTCGATATGAAAGAAATCATCCGTTGCCAAAGCACGTGCTTCGGAAAGAAAATAAGAGTAATGGCTGTGACAAGCGGAATAACAATCGGCAAAAGCAGGAGGTTATTCATCTCCCTTCATCCCTTCTATATGATCTGTTCCAATTTCTTGGTACGAACGGTACGCCAACACTAAGAAAAACGCTGTTACTCCAAAACTGATGACGATTGCCGTTAAAATGAGTGCTTGCGGCAACGGATCGACGTATCGTGCCGCCTTCTCCCCTAAAAGCGGAGGCGCTCCAACTTTTAAACCCCCCATCGTTAACAATAAAAGATGGGCACCATGACTGAGCAAACCCGTCCCGATAATAATGCGGAGCAAACTTTTGCTGAGCAACAAGTATGTCGCAGCGGTAAATAAACAACCGATGACGACAATCATAATCAGTTCCATTAGTCACTCTCCCCTATCGTTTCGATAATAATCATCGTCACGCCAATAACGACAAAGTAAACTCCTAAATCAAACAGCACAGCTGTATGAAGAGAAGTATAATCAAGCAACGGCAAATGAACGTATTCGTACGCATGCGTTAAAAATGGGCGACCGAGAAACATGCTCATGACTCCTGTTCCAACTGCAAACAATAGTCCGATTGCGACTAGCCATTTATAATTGATCGGAATCATTTTACGAACCGTTTCAATATCGAAAGCAAGAAGTAATAACACGATCGCACCAGCAGTCATCAATCCCCCAATAAATCCACCGCCCGGATAATAGTGCCCAGCAAAAAACAGTCGGACGGAAAATAAAACGATGATTGGTACGACGACAGCTGTGATTGTTCGCAAAATGACATCATTTTGCCTCATTTTTCATCCTCCTTCGCTAGCCGCAATTTCACCATTGCGTAAATACCTAGAGCAGCAATCGCTAACACACATATTTCAAACAACGTATCAAAACCACGGAAATCAACTAAAATGACGTTAACCATATTTTTCCCGGCCGCTTTTTCATACGTATTGTCCACATAATATTGTGAAATCGAATCGAAATGCTTTCCTGCGTAAGCTAAAAAGGCAATGACGCTGACCGTCACCCCGACCGCAATGGAAATGAGTGCATGCCCTAAATGAAAGCGCACGCTCTCACGCTTTTTGCTAAACTTCGGCAAGTGATAAAAACAAAGTAAAAAGAGCGCAACGGAAATCGTTTCGATCACAAGCTGTGTCAACGCTAAATCAGGCGCGCGAAACAGAACGAAAAACAGCGCGACCCCGTAACCGACTGCCCCTAGTGAAACGATCGCTGTTAAACGCGATTTAGCAACAACTGTTGTCACTGTTGCAACGACCATGGCAACTGCCAATACGATTTCATACACTCGCACAGACGCCAAATGACTTAAATCGATATGCCATTGTTTTTTCAAACCGACCGTAAACAGAAGCAAAGCAACACTCGCCGTAAAAATGTACACTAAATACGTGCGCATCGAGCCGGTCATGATGCGCGACATGAGCGACTGTGATCCCCTTTCCATCCAGACGAACGATTGATCGTAAAAAAAGTTAAGCGACATCCGTTCGGATAAACGATAATATATTTTTTTCCATTTTGGAAACGTACGATATAGCACTAAACCAAACAATAATACGCCGATCGTCATAAACAACTCTGGCGTAAAGCCATGCCAATGAGAAATATACACATCAAGCGCTTCATTTGGTGCAAACAATCCATATAACACCGCATATACGGCCGGAGCTAATACGGAGTCGGACAATACGTTTGGCACAATGCCAATGACTACAACGAGCGACGCTAACACGATCGGTGCAACGAGCATGCCAAGCGGCGCTTCATGCGCTTCTTTTTCTAATAAATGTGGCTTGTACGTTCCAAAAAATGTTCGACTCACTAACAATACGCTGTATAAAAACGTAAAAATGCTCGCTACCCAAGCAACAACGGGTAAAATAACGGCCCATGCTTGTACGTCTTTTGCACGCAACATGGCGGTAAAAAACATTTCTTTACTTAAAAAACCGTTAAATGGTGGCAAGCCTGCCATCGAAAGCGAGCCGATCAATGCGATTGTAAACGTGATCGGCATGATCGTCATTAATCCGCCAAGCCGTCGAATGTCACGCGTCCCCGTTTCATGATCGACGATGCCGACAACCATAAATAAACTCCCTTTAAATGTCGCGTGGTTGAACAGATGGAAAATCGCTGCTAAAACTGCGACCATAAATAAATTTTCTTCCATCCAATCGTAATGAAACGCAAGCCCACCGACGCCTAAAAGCGATGTAATGAGCCCGAGCTGGCTGACAGTTGAGTAAGCTAAAATTGCTTTTAAATCGGTTTGTTTCGATGCTAAAAACGATGCCCAAAATAACGTTACAAGACCGACGAGCGCAACTGTCCAAACCCAAAGAGAAGATACGGCAAAAATAGGTGTCAAGCGCGCAATTAAATAAATGCCTGCTTTCACCATTGTCGCTGAATGCAAATATGCACTAACAGGCGTTGGTGCTTCCATCGCGTCAGGTAACCAAATATAAAATGGAAATTGGGCTGACTTCGTAAAAGCACCAAACAAAATAAGGAAAAGTGCAGGAATAAAGAGGGCATGTTCTGTTAACGAGACTTGCATGAGCTCACGAACGCTATACGTCCCACCTGCGATGGCAAGGGCAACAAATCCCCCGAGCATAAGCAATCCACCAAACATTGTAATAAACATCGATTTTTGCGCCCCGTAGCGCGAACGATCACGTTTATACCAATAAGCGATGAGCAAAAACGACGAAATGGACGTCAACTCCCAAAAGACGTATAACGCAATGAGGTGATCGGATAACACGACCCCAAGCATCGCGCCCATAAATAAAAGCAAGTAGACGTAAAAGTTGCCAAGCTGTTCTTTTCCTTTTTGTAAGTAGTAAATGGAATACAGTACAACGAGCGAACCGATTCCGGTAATCAATAGGGCAAACAACAAACTTAATCCATCGACATATGCGTCGAACGAAATGTCGAGCGACGGAATCCAAGGCATCGTTGCTCGAACAACTTCATATTTGCGCACTTCGTCCATGTAAGACAAAAAATAAATGAATAGCGCGATAGGGAGTGGAAGAACAAACCATCCGACATGAAGCGAACGAACAAATTTGTATAAAAGCGGAACAAGTATCGCCAACAAAAATGGCGACAACATCGTCATATGTAATGTTGACATAAAAAAATCAACCTCCTTCTGACATAGCAATCCTCTTTTTTATACGAACAATATGTATAAAAAGTTTCATTTTTTTTCAACATATATAGTAAAAAGTGAGCGAAGGTGAATTGTAATGGTTCTTTTCTTTATGTTAGCCATGATCGTCCATGACTATGAAGCTGAAGCAAAAAAAATAGAGCCTTCCATTTACGCAACCGTAAACGAAAGGCATGTCGAGCCGTTTCAACCGCGGCAATATATTCGTAAAATCGAAAAGCATGAGGAAAAAACAAAAAAATAAAAAGAAAACACCCATTTAGTTGGGTGCTTTCCATTGTTCGCCTAACGTGCGGATCGAGTCGATGACCGCATCTAATTTTCCTTCAATCCGATGCAGCAAATAAAATGTGACCGCAATCGGAAAACCGACATCGGAAAGAAGTGACAAATATGCTTCCATCTTCTCCCCTTCCTTCCTCGTTTTAGCTTATATACAACAAGGTGCCCCAGTTACGGGACACCTTGCACCATTTAGGCAAACGTCCATTGTGTCACAGTTGTGTCAATGAGGCGCACTCCTTTTTTCGCAATCAAGTCGCCTCCGCTTGATGAAAAGACGTTTGCTGCAATGATCACGTCCATCACGCTAGCCACTTGTGTTTCTGTCACATCGTCGCGCGGGGCATCAACGCTTAAGCGAACCGTCTTTCCTTCTTCATTCACAAACTGTAATTCAAGCGTTTTCATTCATTATCCCTCCTATTCACCTAATACATGCACATCGTTGCGATACACGTGAACGAGCGGAGCGCTTTGCAAAGAGGCAAGCGCTTGGGCCACAGAGACGAGCGAGCTTTCCGTTGCGTTTGGCTTAATCGTATACGTTTTGTTTTTATATAGCGGTTTGCCCGTTTCTGTCACACCGACTTCAAACGTTAAGCGAAGTTGAGAACGTTGAAGCATGTCTCTCCCCTCCTTTCACTTATTACTATCGCAACGACGAGCGTAAAAGGTTAGGGACTACATCCATTTTTCTGCCCATACTTGCACAGCTTCCATCACAATGCACAAATCTTTCCCTTTGTCCGTTAATTCATATTCAATGCGCACAGGCTTTTCAGGATATACGTGACGAACGACAATGCGCTCTTCTTCCAACTCTTTTAATCGTTCCGTTAACATTTTTTGACTAATTTCTGGAATACTCTCTGCTAATTCTTTAAAGCGAAGCGGTCCGCGAAATAAAACGTGAATAATAAGTCCGTTCCATCGCTTACCAAGCAACTGAAATGCCGCTTCGATTTTCGGACAGACGTGTGAATGTTCCATCAATCATCACCCTATGCATGAAATTTGACAAACTTATTGTAACTAAATTAACATAAATATTGTTACTGATAAAAAGTAAGTAAAGATATTTTTGTGTGTATAAAAGGAGGATATATATGCTTTCGGTTATTGAACAACGACAATCCGTTCGTTCGGTTATTGAACAACGACAATCCGTTCGAAAATATGATCCAACTGCAACAATTTCGAAAGAACAATTAACGAAACTGTTGCAGTTAGCAGGCAAGGCGCCTTCTGCTTGGAATTTGCAACATTGGCATTTCGTCGTCTTCTATGGAAAGGAAGCGCAACAAAAGCTCCTTCCGATCGCTTACAATCAACAACAAATCGTTGAGGCGTCTGCGGTCGTTGCGGTACTTGGCGATTTACAGGCGAATAAAAAAACAGATGCGGTGTATGATCCGCTCGTTGCACAAGGAAAAATGACAAAAGAAATCAAAGACACGCTTGCCAAACAAATTGAAAACGCCTATACAAACGCACAATATGCACGCGATGCAGCATTCTCAAACGCATCGTTAGCTGCGATGCAATTGATGCTTGCCGCCAAAGCAGAAGGGTTCGACACATGCGCCATCGGCGGTTTTGACCCACAAGCATTTATGAAAACATTCCATATTCCAGACCGATACGTTCCTGTCATGCTAATTACGATCGGAAAAGCGAGCGCACCTGCCCATCCGTCATCTCGTTTGCCAATCAACGAATTGACGACATGGGTGGAGTAAAAAAGACCCGTTTTAAGACGGGTCTTTACATGTTGGCAACATGATCTGAACCCGCGTCCCTTTGCCGACTTTGCTTTCTATTTGCATCGTGCCTTTATGTTCATGAATGATTTTCATGCTCGTCGTCAAACCAAGCCCCATCCCTTTTTCTTTTAACGTATAAAACGGTTCGCCGATATGTTTTAAACGCTCTTGTTCAATACCTTTTCCTGTATCTTCGACGATGACATACACGCAGTCAGCTTCATCTTTGGCGGAGATGGTGAGCGTTCCTCCTCTTGGCATCGCTTCTAATGCATTTTTCACGACGTTCACAAACACTTGGATGAGTTCATTTTTATCTCCGTATACGACGGCAGACGTGCGCGGCTCGTATTTTAGTTGTACGTTTTGTAAAATCGCTTCGTACGTAAACAACCCAACGACATATTCGAGCACATCGTGCAAAGCGAACGGTTTATACGCTTTCATTTGCGGTTTCGCAAGTACGAGCAACTGGCTGACGATTTGGTTGACACGTTCAATTTCATCTAACATAATTTGCACGAAACGTTCGTCTACTTCTTTCGTCTCTTTCATCATTTGTAAAAAGCCTTTAATGGACGTTAACGGATTGCGAATTTCATGGGCGATGCCCGCTGCCAACTCTCCAATAACCGACAGCTTTTCTTTTTTCAACAACAGCTGCTCAGCAACTTTTTGTTGTGTAATGTCGCGTCCGATGACGACAAGTCCTTTGCGTTTGCCGTTTTCATGAAATAGTGGCACTTTAATAACGTCAAACGTTTTCATTTCACCGTTTGGCATCGGAAACGATTCTTCTGCGCGCGTTACTGTTTTTGCTCGCCACGCTTCTTCATCGGAATCAATGCAATAAAGCAACGCTTCGCGAAAATGAGGAGTGTATTCCGCAAGCTCGGCATCGGTTTTTCCTTTGTAATCGACGTGCTCAAGCCCGTACAGTTTTAAACCGAAATCGTTAACCCTTAACCAGCGGCCTTGTCCATCTTTAAATGATACGAAATCAGGCATCGCATGGATGAGCGTTAACAATTCTTTCTCGCTTTCGCTCATTTGCTTTAACTGGCGATGTTTTTTTAAAGCGATATACATAAATACCGCAGATAAAATAACAAAAAGTGCACCTTTGAACGTCTGAACGTACGGTTTCATATGTGGTGGAATCGGTAACAGTTCTACGTAAAAGTCTGTCAATACAATCCAAACGATACTTACGACAACATACAGGGAAACAGCGTATTTCATCTAGCAACGAAACCTTCCTTACATTTCTCTCATCCATTGCGCGAGCTTCATCGCAAGTGGCAACACATGCTCTTCGTCTAATACGTTCGCAAGCGATTGTTGCAAGCGTAATTCAATATTTGCTAAATCGTCATAAGTGACATGGATCGACCATTCTAAATAAGGAATGGCGACAACGATATATTGTTCTTTTTTATTTTCGTAAATGTACACGTTTTGTTGCAAAGATGGTGAATCAATCATTGTTTTTCTTATTTTCATGTTGCTCAAGCCTTTCCATTTTTTATTATCATAACACAAAAAATTCCCATTGTTCAAAGCATTTTTTTAGGCAAATGCACCATTTTCCGCTCTTTCTCCCCCTCATTTTCTGTATTTCCCTAAGGGAAACGCTGCGTATGCCTAACATAAACGGGGCATTTTTTTCTATTTTCTCTTTCGCGCAACGCAGGTGTGTTTGATAAGCTACATGTAACCGCGGAATACGTGAAGGCGCGCCTTTGAGAAAGGGATATATATGTCGTTTGAAACGGTTGTTGAACAATATCGTCCACTTATTTTTTACATCATTCGCAAATTACATATTCGTCGTCATGTCGATGAATATGTGCAAATCGGTTTGATCGCGCTTTGGGAAGCATATGAACGATACGACGAAACGAAAGGTTCATTTTGTACGTTTGCGTTTAAAATGATTCGTTGGCGCATCGTATCACAGCTACGGAAAGAAACGAAACACGAATACGTTCCGTTGCTAGATGACTATGTGCTAAAAGAAAATGTCGATTTTTTGTCGGACATGTTCATTCAAGATGCGTTGTCTTATTTATCGCCACGCGAGCAAATTTGGCTCGTTCGCCATGTAATTGAAGGGAAAACATTCAAACAAATTGCCGCTGAAGAAGGCGTCACCGTCAATGCCGTCAAACAATGGCGCATGTCTGCTGTAAAAAAGTTAAAGCCATACGTCAACTGCGCGGCTGATCCATGTAGTAATACACGACATCGCCACCGCGCTGTGCTACGCCGCGAAAATGTTTAAAATCTTCTTGTTGGACGAGCACATGACGAAACGTTAAAAAATGTTCTTTTTTTACAAGCGCATGCGGAATATTTCGTGTGCGCAATTGTTCAATCAGTTGCTTTGCTTCTTGTTCAGTCACGTTCATCCCTCCTTTCTTTGTTTTAACGCGCTTCACTATACATGTCAATACGATGTGCGAATGCCTAATTTTGTCATACTGACACACGTCTATAAAAAATGCACATACAATGTTGGTGGATTCTAAATGAAAGAAAGGAAGATGGACAATGAATGACTGGAATATGTATGACCCGTTTCGCGCTGATCAACAAATGCCACAACAAACACAACAAATGCCACAAATGATGCCGGGCGATTGCGGTTGTGGTATGCCGATGGGACCGATGTGGCCAATGGGGCAAATGATGCCACAACAAATGCAACCGATGCCGATGCCGCAAATGATGCCACAACAAATGCAGCCGATGCCAATGCCGCAAATGATGCCACAACAAATGCAACCGATGCCGATGCCGCAAATGATGCCACAACAAATGCAGCCGATGCCAATGCCGCAAATGATGCCAGACGGTTGCGGTGCACCGATGTGGCCACCAATGCCAATGCCGTATGGGCCACAGCGTTAAAAATAGTTGAAAATGCCCTTTACGAACGAGGAAAAATCATGCAAAATAGAAAAAAGGTTTAAAAATTCAAAAGTAAAGGGGATTTTCAATGAAAAAAGCGCAAATTGGCGACGTCATTGAATTTAAAAATGGGTTGCGGGGGATCGTTGAAAAAGTAAACGAAAATTCCGTCATTGTCGATTTAACGTACATGGAAAACTATAAAGAACTCGACTTGCAAGAACGGACGGTCGTCAACCATAAAAATTACAAAATTGTTGAGTAATGAAAAGAGGGCTGCTTATTGTTGATGAGACAGCCCTCTTTGTTGTTCACATTGCCCTTTCATCTCGCTACATTCGTAAATATATACACCTTGCTTTTCCGAAAGCGCGGCACGATACATCGCTTCCGCCACTTGCTTAGCTGCAATCGGTTTATATTTTTCCCATTTGCCAACGAATGCAAATGAAAAACCGGAACATAGCCATTCCGCTGTTTTTTCGCCGAGGCGAAATTCTTGTCGCTCTCCTGTTAATAACGATGGTCGGAAAATGTGAAGCGAGCGAATCGTCAGTCGCTGCAACGCCTCTTCCGTTTCTCCTTTGACGCGGTTGTAAAAAAACATCGAATGCGGGTGCGCGCCGATCGCAGAAACGAATAAAAACGTTTTAACATGGCATTTTTCTGCTAGTTTTGCGGCACGTAACGTATATTCGTAATCGACTTTAATGAATTGCTGTTTTGTTTTTGCTTTTTTCATCGTCGTACCTAAACAGCTAAATACGTCGTCCACATGAAAATATTCTTCATATTGTTCAATTCGGTCAAAATCGACGATGACTTGTTGTAATTTTTCGTGTTTGCATGCCATCGGCTTTCGAACAAGCACCGTCACTCGTTCATAATGCTCTGAACGAAGCAATCGTTGGAGAAGTTCTCCTCCGACTAATCCGCTTGCCCCGATCACAAGAGCCGTTCTCTGTCTCAAATGAAGACCCCCCAAACGAAAAAAAGGTTCGTAACAATTTGTCATTATATACCCGTTTACGAAAAAAAACTAGCTATCTTTTGTGAATTTTTTAAGGCTGGCTTATAAGCCAGCCCCATTAACGATTATCGACTTTTTCTGGATATAAATCGTGGTTTAATAGGCGATATTCCGCCATTTGTTCATATTTCGTTCCCGGGCGTCCCCAGTTGCAATATGGGTCGATCGAAATGCCGCCGCGCGGTGTAAATTTGCCCCATACTTCAATGTAGCGCGGCTCCATGACGCGAATTAAATCGTTCATAATAATATTGACACAATCTTCATGGAAATCACCATGATTGCGGAAGCTAAATAAATATAACTTCAACGACTTACTTTCGACACATTTTTTATCAGGAATGTAACTAATGTAAATAGTGGCAAAATCTGGTTGTCCGGTTTTTGGCAACTGCTTTTTGTAGAGCAGGTGGACTATATCTTATTCTTACTCGACTGCGATATCGAATAAGAACCCTTGCGCTTCCACCACGATACTTTCATCGTGATGTACTCTACTCTCTTCCTTTATCACTACTTTCACTCGCTTCGTGATAAAGTGATTTCGATAGTCTCTGCACCTTCCTTAAAGAAAAAGGCTGTATACATCGCACTTTCTTCTTTAAGGCTTGGCTCAGGGTTGGAGAAATAGGGTTCTAATAAATGGATAAGACGATTCTCTTCTTGCATCCTCATATAGTAATTCTCTTGTCGATGGATATTGCGATGACATGAAGAACATAAACATTGGTAAATTTCACTAAAGTTTTCTTTATGAAATTTATGCATTTCTGAAATGACAGACAGTGTGTCTAAACAATTACGCTTATCTAAATAAAAGCAAATAGCATCAAAAATTTTTGTAAAAGATAGAAGATGATGTCCATTACAAGTAATGGATCTGATTCCACAGCACTCACAAGTATAGTCTTTTTCAATAACTATATATCTATTCCAAGTGTCAAGAACATACTCTTTCACGCTAAGACGATCAATGTGTTTATAGACCTGAGAACTGTAAAATCCTCCTTTCCAATTCGAATTATTTTTTCCTCTTTGTTTTTTGGATAGATTTTCTTTAAATTCCTCCGATCTTTTCACATCTTTATTTGAAGCAGAAATTTTATTTTTTATTTCTTGAGCCTTCTCTTTACCATAAATATCCTCGTAGCTTTTCCCTTTATACATAATCTCTGCTTTTCTTTTATTAGAAATCGAATATCTTTCCTTTTTCCTCTTCACTATGTTTTCAAAAACATCTAATCCGTACTCCGCAATAATCCTTTCTTTTTCCGAGTGCCTAGGTAGCCCGTGAATCTGCCTCCACCTTTCAAGACTAGACCAATCCATACCTAATTCAATGGACAGCTCATGAATACTCTTCCCAATGTAAATAAACTGCTCAGTAAACCATTCCTTATCTCTCCAAGGTGTACCGTACAATACAAACACCCTTTCACGAACAAATATTCCTATGCTTGTATTGTACATAAAAATTCAGATAATTCCAACCCTTTTTTCTCTTCCCCTGAATTCACAAGGTTTAGCCGACAGTGTCACCACTGAAGTGTGCCCTCATTGACACAAGCTCGTGAACTCCGGACAGTTAAATTTTACAAAGTAGTCGCGATCTGGATGTTTGTTGTCGAACACTTCTAAAATGTCAGGACTATATTCGAATACATATTTCGTTCCTTGGTTGCCAAGAAGTGTGACGCCTTGTAATTCCTCTTCTTTTCTCATGATTCCTTCCTCCTTTATTTATACGCCGCGGCGATTGCCCCATAATAACGTGTGTAGTTGTGGCAAGACGCGGACGTTGTTCATCTCTTTAGACTGTACTACTTTGTCAACGAGCCATTCAAGTTTTTGCAATAATTGAAGGCGAAGCGTAACGTCATCCGCTTCGTGTATGTGATCGTTTCCGACTTGTACGTAAAACGGGACGGTTGGATAGCGTTGATGCACATGTTTGGCGTATGCAAAATCTTCATCGTCAAACACGACAACTTTTAAGCTCACATGCCCGCGATGCGCTGTGAGTCGTTCCATTATCGTATCAAGCATTGTAAAATTTGTTTTCATATTTGAACTTGGCGGCTTTGGTGAAATCGTTAAATCGTCAATGTCATAAAACCAATCTTGCCATACGCTCCCTTGCGTTTCTAAGCCGATGCGCATGTTATGTTCTTTTAATAATGAAATAAGAGCACGAAGTCCTTTTAATAACGCTGGGTTGCCTCCAGAAATCGTCACGTGGTTAAAACGGTCACCACCAAGTTGTTTCAGCTGTTGCCAAATGTCTTCAGCCGTCATTTGCTTTACTTCGTCTTTTGCAGAACCGTCCCACGTAAACGATGAATCGCACCAGCGACAACGATAATCGCATCCGGCGGTGCGCACGAACATCGTTTTTTGTCCGATGACCATCCCTTCCCCTTGAATCGTTGGTCCGAACACTTCAATGACGGGAATGCGCTCCATTATTGTTTCCCTGCTTTCGGACGATATACGACATAGCTTGTCGGGGACTCCCGCACAAACACTTGGACACACGTCGGTTTGTTTGGCAACGTGTCTAAATGTTGTTGCACGATTTCAGCAATTTTGCGCGCTACGACTTCTGTCGTCGGAAAATGTTCCGCCTGCGTGTTGCTAAATACATCGGTATGATCGTTCATTAACGTATGGTCAAAACGATTGTGGATAAGTTTTTTTAACTGTTGAAAGTTAATTAAAAAACCGGAATCATCCAGCTCGTCACCGGCAACGGTAATGTTGATAAAATACGTATGTCCGTGCAAGTTCGCACATTGCCCGGCCGCTTCATGTGGAATAAAGTGCGCCGCCGCGATTTGCATATCTTTATTTAGCTCATAGCGAAACGGATGAATGACTTGCGGATAAATTTGTTGGATCATCGCACATTTGCTCCTTTCTTTTCATTCATATATTGGTCAAGACCGCGTTTGCGCAACACGCACGCTGGACATTCGCCGCACCCGTCAGCGATGATGCCGTTATAGCACGTGAGCGTCTTATTGCGCACGAACTCAAGCGCACCTAACTCATCTGCAAGCTTCCACGTTTCCGCTTTATTGAGCCACATAAGCGGCGTATGAATGACAAATTCGTAATCCATCGCTAAATTTAGCGTCACGTTTAACGATTTAATAAATACGTCGCGACAGTCCGGATAGCCGCTAAAATCCGTTTCGCACACCCCTGTCACGAGATGGCGTGCTCCTTTTTGTTTTGCCAGCACCGCCGCAAATGATAAAAACAATAAATTGCGTCCATCGACAAACGTGGACGGCAATTGTCCTTCTTTTTGCTCGATTGCTATATCGCTTCTTGTAAGCGCATTTGGTGCGAGCTGATTTAATAGCGACATATCAAGCACCGTATGGGGTACGTTCAGCTCTTTAGCAATCGAAGCGGCAACGTCAATTTCAAGTCGATGTCGTTGGTTATAGTCAAACGTCACCGCTTCCACTTCAGCAAAATGTTTTTTCGCCCAAAATAAACACGTTGTGCTATCTTGGCCACCGCTGAAAACAACAACTGCTTTTTCCTTTTTCATCTTTCGCTCTCCTTTCTAACATCGTAAGAAGAAAGAGCGTTCTAAAACAAAAACGCTATACCCCCTAAGGACATAGCGATCCCTAGTTTTTTTATAGAGGGTGTTCTAGAACCTCTCCTACGCCAGCAGCGTAGAATTCTTCTTCAATTGTACGCCTAACAATATACCATAAAACATATATTCATTCTATAAAAAAATTATGCTTTATTTGTGAACGGTTTTCAGGATATAATAACAACAAAAAAGTTAGGTGATTCAACATGACAAAACGTTCTACTTTTGACGCTGCACTTCAACAGCTGCGCGAAAAATTAATGACAATGGTATCTGCCTCTCAACAGGCGCTCCATGAATCAATTGAAGCGTTAAAAACGCAAAATATCGCAAAAGCGGATGAAATTATTGAAAACGATAAAAAAATTAACGAGCTTGAACGAGAAATTAACGAACTGGCGATTATGACGATTTTAAAACAACAACCAGTCGCATCTGACTTACGGCGGTTAATTGTCGCCCTCAAAATTTCATCGGATGTCGAACGTATTGGTGACATTGCGGTTAATATCGCCAAATCGGTGAAATTTATCGGCACAGAGCCACACGTGAAACCGATCGTTCACATTCCTGAAATGGCAGCAATCGTCAATGAAATGTTAGATCATGCGCTTCATGCGTTCCATAACGATGATATTGAAGAAGCGAAACGCATTGCGCTTGAAGATGATCGCGTAGATGAGTTGCAAGGAAAAATTATTCAAGAATTAATCAACTTAATGAGCGAAAAACCTGAGTTTACAAACCAAATTACGCAATTGTCGTTTGTGACGCGCAATTTAGAGCGCGCTGGCGACCATGTAACAAACATCGCTGAAAATATTTTATATAGCGTCAAGGGAATTCGTATTGATTTGAATTATTAAACATTTAGGTGCCTCATATTAGTTTGAGGCATCTTTTTTTATCGCTTTCTTTTTTATGCGATGATATAATGTTGTCGGGGGAGGTGAGTAAACATGGGTGATATGCTCAAACGTATTTTCGATGAGCTCGCATCGTTGCGCGAACACATGGCTACAAAAGACGATATCGCCAGCATCGAACAACGTATGGCTACAAAAGATGATATCGCCGCCATGGACAAGCGTATCGAACACATGGCTACAAAAGACGATATCGCCAGCATCGAACAACGTATGGCTACAAAAGATGATATCACTAGCATCGAACAACGTATGGCCACGAAAGATGACATCGCCAGCATCGAACAACGCATGGCTACAAAAGACGATATCGCCAGCATCGAACAACGTATGGCCACGAAAGACGATATCGCCAGCATCGAACAACGTATGGCTACGAAAGACGATATCGCCAGCATCGAACAACGTATGGCCACGAAAGATGACATCGCAGATCTTCCTCTCATTAAACAAGCTGTATTTGAAATACTAGAAGCAGTCAATGAAATCCCAACGATCAAGCAAAACCTCGCTGACATGTCCGAGAAACTTGAAGATGTCATCGCAACCCAAGCACGACACGAGCTCGCGATTCAGTCGCTTGCTGTTCGATCACTTGTACATGAAAACGAAATTCGTGCACTAAAAGCAAAATAACGATGCAAAAGGCTGTCACAAACTTCCTTGGGACAGCCTTTTCCATTTATTTTTCCTCTTTTGCTAGTTGTTCAAACGACTTCACTTTCCCGTTCGGTTCATTTTGCGCTTGCTTACGAACGGTCCATTGTCGCTCTTTTTGTCGTTTCGATTGAGTCATTGTGCCACCTCCCCTTTTTATCATTTGTTCCTTTTTCTTTTTTATGACTTTTTTATTGTTTGAAAATTGTGTATATTTTAGATGAGGAGAAAAGGGGGAGAGGAAATTGCTACAATCAAAACAAGCAAAAAAAGCGTTACAAAAAGTGCAACGGGTCGCGAAAGAAGTCAAACGAGCGACTCGATTCGATCAACCGCTCGCTCAACAGCTCGATTCGTTGCGCGCTATATTAGACCGTCATCTCGATCGCGATGAATATTTCGTCATCGTCGATGAAGACGGGCGCAGCCTCGTGCATACAAATCGATTACGCGAAGGCATTTTGTTTGATGACGAAGTAGGAAAAAAATCTGCAACGACCACTACTCCACTGTTGCAACTGTATAAACGAAATACAGGCGAAGTGCTCATCGACGCTGCTTGTCCGCTGTTCGAACAAAATGGAAAGCGCTTTAATTTACGAATGGGCCGTTTAATTCATCAGCCGTATATGGAAATGTGGCTTGGCGCCATCGTTTTATTGCCAGTCGCCGCTCTTTTTATCGTTGCCCTTCTCATGCGAATGCCACTAAAACAAACGTTTATGCTTGTTGTCGGGACAGGCATCGTTGGGTTTGTCGTTTCTTTTTCGTTTTATCGCATCATCATGAATCGACTGCGCGCTTGGTATCACGTCACGCGCGCTGTATCATCGGGACAGTTGCAGGAAGAAGTGAAAACGGTCGGCAAGCGCAATGCGTTTCATCAAATCGGCTATGAAATTAATAAAGTCATTCTCGGCTTGCGCATGATTTTACAACAAATCGCCAAAGCAACGCGTTCCGTTGAGCATGTAAGCGATGAACAAAAACAAGAAGCGAAACGCATTGCGGAAGCGTTCGATGAAGTATCCGCGACGATGGAAACGTTTCGTGAAGGTGCGCAAAAGCAAACAGCGTTCGTCGACGAAGCAAAACAGCGCATTCAAACGATGCTTCAATATATGCATACCGTCCAAACAGACATCGAACAAGTCGTGAAAAGCGCACAATCGACATTTGACGCCGCACAAACAGGATATCACGATATGCAAACGATCGAAAAACAAATGAAAGAAACGAAACAACAAATGAACGACACCGCCCAAGGCATTCAATCGGTCGCAAAAGAAGCGGACGCGTTAATCCAAAAAGTATCCGCCATTACCGCCATTGCGGAACAAACGAACATGTTGGCATTAAACGCTTCCATTGAAGCTGCCCGCGCAGGAGAGTCCGGAAAAGGATTTGCGGTTGTCGCTTCTGAAGTACGTAAACTCGCCGAGCATACGAACGCTTTCGCATCTGAAATTTTGTCGTCGCTTGCGAATACACATCATCAATTGTCAAACGTAGCAAACGCCGTGACGAAACAGGCGAATACAATCGATGAAACAACGATTTCACTAACAAAAATGACCGAAAGTCTCGCTCACTTTCAAACGATGTCGCATGAATTGCACGCCTTAATTCAACGAAATCGAACGCTTATGCAACAAACGACAAAAGAAGGCAACGAGCTACATGAAGCAATCACAGACATTTACACGATCGCCAACGACTTTACAAAAGTCGTTCACGAAACGACAAGCGGTCTTGAACAACAAGCGATGAGCGTCCATCAACTTGCGAAAGAAGCAGCCGTGTTGGCGAAAAACGTCAATCAGCTGAAACAAATTTTACATCGGTTTGGCGTGGATTGAACTACTCCCACTTTCACTTCGCTTAGAAGTGGGAGATTCCTACGAACTTCGCTCTACCGAGCGAATATTTAGTAGGCTATCCCCGTCGTTCCAACGGTTAATCGCAAGGCTTCCTTGCGAAGATTTAAACTTACGTTCACATCTCGGTCGTGATGAGTATGGCACACAGGACATTCCCATTCACGCAAAGCAAGATGTTTCACGTCTTTGTTTTGATAGCCACAGCACGAACAAAGCTGACTAGACGGAAAGTTTTTTGCTACGGTTACGATCTGTTTCCCATACCATCTAGCTTTGTATTCGATCATGGCTTTAAACGTTGACCAAGATACCTCTTGAATCGCTTTTGCAAGGTTATGATTTTTTAGCATATGGCTTACAGACAAATCTTCCATCCCGATGATGTCGTGGTTTTTGACAATCTCGGTGGAAATTTTGTGTAAGTAATCATGTCGTGCATTTGTCATTTTTTCGTGCAATCGTGCAACTTTTATTCGTTGCTTATTCCAATTCGAGCCACCTTTTTTTCGTCTGGAAAGAATACGTTGTGCTTTTGCTAGCTGTTCTTCCAGCTTGCGAAACCATTTCGGGTTGGCGTACTTTGTTCCATCTGAAAGAATAGCAAATTCTTTCAAGCCGACATCAATGCCAACGGCCGAATTAGTTTTAGGTAACTCTTGTACTTCTGTTTCAACAAGAATGGACACAAAGTATTTCCCACTCGGATTTCGTCTAATCGTAGCAGACAAGATGCGCCCTTCTACTTCACGACTTTTCGCAAAACGA
Organism: Anoxybacillus sp. CHMUD; assembly: GCF_013096965.1. Classification (NCBI taxonomy): domain Bacteria; kingdom Bacillati; phylum Bacillota; class Bacilli; order Caryophanales; family Anoxybacillaceae; genus Anoxybacillus; species Anoxybacillus sp. CHMUD. Next base: position 10,346 of record NZ_SDLG01000024.1, on the reverse strand, counting down.
ACAAGGCCAAGTTTAGGTAGCTTGATATGCTTATCTAGCACAGCAATATTTCCATTTGTGTATCTAGTCGTATAGGATTGTACAGGATTCTTTTTAGACTTGAAACGCGGCTTGTCGTTTTGCTTCTTAAAGAAACGAGAATAAGCATCATCCAGATGCTTGAGTGAAGATTGAAGTGCGATACTATCCACTTCTTTTAACCAAGTGAATTGTTTCTTTAATTGCGTCAATTGAGAAGAACAAGCGTTGTAAGTTAATCCTTTACCTGTTTCTTGATAGGTTTCATTCCATTTTTCTAAAAAGTGGTTAAACACAAATCGACTACAACCAAAAGTTTTAGCAATCAGGATTTCTTGTTCTTTATTTGGATAGATACGAAATTTATATGCTTTGTTGATCAACATTGACTTTCACCTCCTTAATTATGTATTATTATAATATACATTGATTATATCATGTATTATTTTAACACACAATATGGAGGTTAAAAAAATGTCTCAAGTTTTGAATATGCGTTATCCAAAAGAATTATTGAAACGAATTGACGAGTTTAAAGAAAAGAAGGGTTTCACAACTCGCACCCAAACAATTATTTATCTTATTCAATATGCACTTGAACAGTTGGACAATAGAGATGGTAAGTAGTCACCCCTTGTTCAAAGACGATTCATCTCCCACCTACTCACTTTCGTTCCTTGAGGTGGGAGTATTCTCGCCTAAAGCAATAAAGAGAAAAGGCGAGCCTAATGTGCATTGGCTCGCTCTTTTTTTGTATGATACATATATGCCAAAATGCCGATCATTAAAATAAAAAGAAGTAAAAACGTATTCCCTGCTTCTAAACTAGCTGCAACGCTACACCCGAAACAAAAGAGAAGCGGCGTTTTCAGCCACTCTTCACCGCTAAATAACCACCATTCCAACAAACCGATCGTAAACGCCAATACGTACATCGTTCCGTCATGAAACAAAACATAACCGCCAAATGCAAGCGCGCCCATCCATAATGCGATCGCTGCTGGCAAGAAAAGAAACGCTTCGTGTTCACGTACACCGCGCTTCAACACATATATATGAACGATAAGTCCAAAGGAAAAAACAATAAGAGGCCATACACGTGCATCGTACCATTGAATGATGTGAAATGTCTCAAGTGTAAATACAATAAGCAAAGCTACAATAGCGATAACCGTTTGCCGCATGAGATCACCCCCTTACATTCAATGTACTACATTTCGTTTTTTCTAGCTAGGCATTTTTCGATAGAAAAGTAAGAAAATAAAGATGATACTAACATACCCAAACAAAGGGTACAATACGGTTAAAAGCGCATGATACCCGACTAAACTAAACGCATACATCATAAGTAAAAGCACGATGAGAACAAAGATCGGCGTTTGAGAAAAAAGCGCCAATTTCCGATGTAATCCGAATACGCCCGCGATAAACGAAGTGAAAATTTCACCATAAATAATGACGACATATAGCCCGTAAAACGATGTGAGCGAACGTTTCACGACTTCCGCCATCGGAATGCTGTAAGATGGCAAATTAGGAAGTAAAGAAAGCGCGAAATGACTGCTAAATAAAATAAACATAAGCAATATGCCGCCAAGCCATCCCCCAAGGCGAATCGCCCGTTCATCTTTTACTTCGGTTGCAAGCGGAACGAGCACAACTTGTGCCATCGCTAAATTAAACGCCACATACGCAAACGGGGAAAAAAACGCGGCAAGCGGTGGCTTCGTCCAGACGATGTCGCTTTCATTTATGAGCGCAATCGACAAACTAAAAATAATCATAAGCGGCACAACGACCATATTGACGCTTAAAATACCATTTAAACCGAACAACATCGTCACAAACGCAAGCAACATCGTAAACAAAAGCCCGACATGCGCTGGCATATGAAGCTGTTCTTCAAACACCGCCCCTGCTCCCGACAACATAACAGACGTCACGCTAAATAGCACAACAAACATAAACAAATTGACAACTGCGCTCATTTTTCCGAACAAATAGGCGTTGAATTGCTCATATGACCGCGCTTGAAGCCGATTTGCCATCACCATTAAACGCGTCCCGAAAAAAATAAATAGACCTCCGCTTCCTGCAATCATGACCGTCCCAATTGCTCCGTATTGCGTAAAAAACTGTACAATTTCTTTTCCTGTCGCAAATCCAGCCCCGACTACCGTTCCGACATATACAAACGCAATTTGAATCGCCCGCATCCACATACGCTCTCCCCCACTCGTCCATTTTTTCTATATATATATATGAAAAAAAACGGCGAATATTTTCCGCCGTTTTTCTTATTCCACTACTACATCAACTTTTGGCATATTGTGCATATTTTTCGCTGTCACATGTGCGACGACGGCATACGTCCCTTTCGTTTCAAACGTATAGCGCGCGACATATTTCCCATCACCGACATGTTTTCCTTCTAACATTTGCCGATTTTCTTCTCCATGCTTCCACACTTCAAACTTCACTTCCGATGCATCGGTCACTTTTTCGTCACCGTATGTCACAAAACATGCAAGCTCGACTTCTTCATTCACCGGAAGCTTTTCTTCTACCGCCATTTTGACGTCTAAATACGCCAGCTCTTCTTCTTCTGCTTTGTTTGCACAACCTGCCACAACAAGCAAAGCGAAGACAAACAACAACAACCACTTTTTCATTTTAATCCCCTTCCATGTTACAATAATTTCACAAAATCATCACAATCATTTGCTACAATGATGATACATATACACGATGGAGGATGCGTACGATGCAAGTTCGTTTCTTTTTTTGCTTATCATCGTCGTTTTATTGGCAAGCTGCACACCAGAGACGTACACCCCAATTCCCCGAAACAAATCGGTCGTTGGGGTCGTCAATATAAAGGAGCAAAGCTTATCCTTCGTTGATTATAACACAAAAAAAACGATGGCAACATGGAAGATGAAAAATCCGGTAACGAAAGCCATCCTCCTTCCTGATGGCGATACGGTCATGTTGTTTGGACAAGACATGGATGAAATGATGATGTACACGCTATCGACAGGGAAAGAGAAAAAACGTTGGCGCGTAAACAAAGGGGTTACCGATGTGCTCGTCACAAAACACGAATTGCTCGTTGTGAACGAAAAAGACGGAACGGTATCGGTCATGACGTTCGACGGAAAAGTAAAAGAGACGATCGCTACTCCCCCCTCCCCTTTTTCCATCGTCGCCGACGACAAACATCGGCAATGGATTGTCATTCATTTTAAAGACGGAGCAATCTCATTCATTGATCAGGCGACAAAACGAGTGAAACGAACGGTCGATACGCTCGATTTTGCGGTCAGCGGCTTAGTTGTTGCTGAAACGGATGAACTATGGGTCGGTGGACATGGGAGCGGAGCGTATATTCAGCAAGAAGCGTATGTTCATTCGCTTGTCGACGGACGGTTGCTTGCGCGTGTGAAGGCAGAAACGATGCCGATTCAATTTTCGCAAACGAGCGAAGCGGTATATGTACTTTGTCACGGTTCAAAATCGTCAAACTGCACGGCGGCTCGATTCGTTTTGAAAGCGAACGAGGGAAAGGAACGACAGTATACGTGCAATTGCCGCTATACGATGCGATATAGTACAACAGACTTATCCCATGATTAGGAGGACACGGCGCGATGAAATTACATGCTATTCCTAAAAATAATGGAAAATGAACTCCCTAACCTCAATAAAAAATTAGCACAATGGACTTATGCAGGAATTGGCGGATATGGAAATCAAAAGATTCATTGGGCAAATTATATCATTGTTTTCAAAAATGATACCAAGACACTTGAAATGGAAAAAATAGATGTTTATATTACAAAGATATTACAAAATGTAGAAGGACAAATGGGTACTTCTTTTCAATGGACCTATCCATCTAAGAAAAAAGGAAAATCCATACAGCTAAAAGGAAAGATTACTTAATTTTTCGATGAATAAATATATTACGTGTGTGCACATCGTTAAGAAGAAACAAGGTGCCCCACTTGCTTTTGGGACACCTTTTTTCTGTTTTATTTGCCTTTTTCAGCATGAACGACGATGCGATCGTCTTTTACATCGATGTGGATCGTGCGCACATCATGCTCATCAAGCAGCACGTCGGCAATTTGATCTTCGACATGTTCTTGCATGACGCGGCGGAGCGGACGAGCACCGAACGTTGGATGATAGCCGAGTTCAGCTAATTTTTCTTTCGCTTTGTCGCTAATCGTCATCGTGATATGTTGTTCATCAAGCGTGCGTTGCAATTCCGCAAGCATAAGGTCAACGATTTGCAACATATGCGTTTTTTCAAGCGGTTTAAATTCAATGATCGCATCGAGACGGTTTAAAAATTCCGGCTTAAAGTATAGGCTGAGGCGTTGAAGCAAGTCGCCTTGGCCGTTCGTACCGGCGTTTGATGTCATGATGATGACCGTATCTTTAAAGCTGACGGTGCGACCTTGGCTATCTGTTAAACGACCGTCTTCTAAAATTTGCAAGAACATATGTTGTACATCTGGGTGCGCTTTTTCCATTTCGTCAAGCAAGATGATGCTGTAAGGATTGCGGCGCACTTTTTCCGTCAATTGCCCAGCTTCCTCATGACCGACATAGCCAGGAGGTGCACCGATCAGTTTGGCGACCGCATGTTTTTCCATATATTCGCTCATATCTAAACGAATCATCGCATCTTTTGAGCCGAATAATTGTTCTGCAAGCGTCTTCGATAATTCTGTTTTACCGACGCCAGTCGGACCGACGAATAAGAACGAACCGATCGGACGGTTTTTCGCTTTCAAGCCAGCGCGGCTTCTACGAATGGCTTTCGCGATTTTTCTCACCGCTTCTTCTTGCCCGATCACTTTTTTCGCTAAGTTTTCTTCTAAATGTTTCATTTTCGTTTGTTCCTCAGCTTGTAATTTGCCGACTGGAATGCCTGTTTTTTCTTCAATGATTTGTTGAATATGGGCGACATCGACGATCGGTTGTTCAGCTTGTCCGTTTTGTTGCAATTGTTTTTCAAGCTGTAATTCTTCGGTGCGTAATTTTGCTGCAAGTTCGTAGTTTTCTTCTTGGGCGGCTTTTTCTTTTTCTTTTTTGATTTGCTCGAGACGTTGTTCGATCGCTTCTTTATTTGTCGGTGTCGCTTTTAAGCTTACTTTTGAGCCCGCTTCGTCTAGTAAGTCAATCGCTTTGTCAGGGAGGAAGCGATCTTGAATGTAGCGATGTGACAATGTGACGCAGGCGTGAATCGCTTCATCTGTATATTTCACTTGATGGAATTGTTCGTATTTTGGCTGAATGCCTTTTAACATGTTAATCGCCTGTTCGATCGTCGGTTCATGAACGATGACCGGTTGGAAACGGCGTTCAAGCGCAGCGTCTTTTTCGATTTGACGATATTCTTTTAACGTTGTTGCGCCGATGATTTGTAATTCGCCGCGAGCAAGCGTCGGTTTTAAAATGTTGCTTGCATCCATCGAGCCTTCTGCCGAACCCGCTCCGACGAGTAAATGAATTTCGTCGATGAATAAGATGACGTTTTTCCGTTGTTGCAATTCGGCAATTAATTGTTTCATCCGCTCTTCAAATTGACCGCGAATGCCTGTATTGGCAACGAGCGATGCAACGTCAAGCACGTACACTTCTTTATTTAACAATTTCGTCGGAACAGACCCTTCGGCAATTTTAAGCGCTAATCCTTCTACGATCGCCGTTTTACCGACACCTGGTTCACCGATTAATACCGGGTTGTTTTTGTTGCGGCGATTTAAAATTTCGATGACGCGTTCAATTTCTTTTTCGCGTCCGATAACCGGATCGATAAGTCCTGCTTTCGCAAGTTGTGTTAAGTTGCGACCGAATTGATCAAGCAATCCGTTTCGCTTCGGTTGTTCTTGGTGTATTTGTTGCTCGATATGGGAATGTTCTGTAAGCGGTGCGAAAAAGTCGGAGAACCATTGGTCGAGACGATCGAAGTGGAATCCTGCTGGCACTTTTAATTGTTGTTTTTGCTTTGCATAGCACGCATCGCAAAGGTGTAATTGTTGTTTTTCATTGTTTACTTGTACGTGTAAAAAGACGTTTGCTTTATTTTGTTTACATGCTTGGCACATCATAGGCACCAACCTCCTTTTGACTTTGACTATATTTGATCTTTCTGTCTTTATTATAATTTGACCTTCTTTGACTTTCAAGACCTTTTTTAAAAAAAATAAAAAAACATGATAGAAAAATGCCCTATCATGTTTTCGTCAACCCATTCATCAAAAACTGAATCGTCCGCTCGATCTCTTGTTCATCATCCCACGGATAATCCGGCATGACGATAAAGCGCGTTAATAAAAAACCGGCAATTGTCGTGATCGTTAGCCGAATAATTGTTTCCGGCTATTCCGTTCCCTTCTTGTAAATATGTGCTAAAAATTTTTTCGTTGACGAAAGGAAAAGATTTTTGTACGATAGTAACGTCAATTGCATACGAAATCTTTCTCGTCAACTAAGATGAGATAGAGGTCGCGGCAAATAAGAGTAGTTTCATGGAGACGCAGAGACGTCGATGAAGTGAGATGAAAGGATTTGTCGCCGAAGTTTATAGCGTGCTCTGGCGCTATAAGCTGGGTCTGTTGCCGAATAGGCGCAGGACTGTCATCGCGCATGCGGTGGAGAGCTATCGATCTTAAGTTTGATGCGGATGTGTCATATATTGTGCACCCGTTGAAAACTTAGGGTGCACTTTTTTATTTTTCGTATGACAACAGCCCTCCGCCCGCCTGCGTCGCCATAATCATGAATGAAAGGATGACGAACATGAAACAACAACAACTCGGGTTTTGGTTATTGACAGCGCTCGTTGTCGGCAATATGGTCGGATCGGGCATTTTTATGCTTCCGCGCTCGCTTGCTGAGGCGGCAAGCCCCGCCGGCGTGCTGCTCGGATGGCTAATCACAGGGGCTGGCGTGCTCACGATCGCCATCATTTTTGGCAATTTAGCTATTCGTAAACCGGAATTAAACGGCGGACCGCAAATTTACGCGAAGGAACTGTTTCCGAAAGGTTCAAAAGCATCCATTTTATCCGGTTTTATGGCTTCTTGGGGCTATTGGATCGGCAACGTCGCTGGAAACGTTGCGATCATTACGACGTTTGCTAGTTATTTATCGACGTTTTTCCCTATTTTAACGAGCGGACATGTCGTGTTTTCCATCGGTTCATTTACGTTAAAACTTGGACATTTGCTGACGTTTCTCGTTTGTACGTCGCTTTTATGGGTGATGCATACAATTATTTTACAAGGGGTAGAAAGTGCTGGGAAATTAAACTTTTTAGCAACAGCAACGAAAGTGCTCGGCTTTTTCCTTTTTATTATCATCGGATTGTTTGCATTTGAAAAAAGTTATGTTGATCCGTTTATTGCCCCGCGCTACGATGAAGCTGGCCATACTCTCGGTCTTCTTTCGCAAATCAACAACGTTGCGTTAAGTACGCTTTGGGCATTTATCGGCATTGAATCAGCGATCGTATTCGCCTCACGGGCGCGTAAACAAAGCGACGTAAAGCGCGCAACAATCGCCGGTTTATTGATCGCCTTAGCCATTTACATCGGCATTAGCGTGCTCGTCATGGGCATGTTAAAGCAAGATGTGCTCATTCAATCGGAAAAGCCGCTCGTTGATGCGATCGGCACAGTGTTAGGCCCGATCGGATCGCAGCTTTTGGCAGGACTTGGTTTAATTAGTTTAATCGGCTCAACGCTCGGCTGGATTTTTTTAAGTGCCGAAGTGCCGTATCAAGCGGCAAAACAAGGATTATTTATTCGTGCCTTTTTACAAGAAAACAACAAAGGCATGCCGCGCTTTTCTTTACTTGTTTCAAACATGATTTCGCAACTATTTATTTTTTCAACAATTTCAAACTCGATGGCGGCCGCGTTTGATTTTGTCATTTACATTGCGACGTTATCATATCTCGTTCCGTATGTCATTGCCTCGACGTTCCAGTTTAAGCTCGTCTGGACAGGCGAAACGTATGTGACGATGAAAGAGCGAATGACAGACGGTGTGATCGCTCTACTTGCGACGATGTATTCCATTTGGCTCGTCAAAGCAGGAACGGCCGATATGAAAACATTTTTGCTCGGCGTCGCCTTGCTTGCAAGCAGCTTGTTGTTTTATCCGCTACTTCTTAAACAACAAAGCGAACATAAAACGAAACAAAAACAGTCGGCATAACAAAACCCCCGTCCATTTGGCGGGGGTTCATAGTCTCACCATCTTTATTCTTTATATTTTTTTCTTGCCTCTTCAAATATTCGGTTTAGTTTTTCTATTTGTTTATTATTTGCTTGCTTACTACTGTTCAAATGACCGTCGTATTCGATTTGATTACTAGCTAACGGCACCTTTCCATAATATACACCTTTGATTGTATACTCATCATGTGTCGTACTTTTTCTTAAAAACAAAAGATAGCTTTTATTATCCTTCATCAACTGATACCCTGCTGAACCATACAATGTATTTGTTTCTTTATCAAACGCGCCATTTTCGATAACTTTGATAACATCCCCTTTATCTAACTCGTATCCTTTCTCATTTTTGAAAACTTTTTTGATTTCGATGTCACTGATTGTATAAAAACCCGTCACCATATCGCCGTCTTTATCAAAATGACTCTCTCCTTTTTTCTTCGTACCAATTAAAATAACTTCACTATCATTCTCCATTTCTCCTAAATAATCATACTCATCTATAATCTTTGATTCACTATGAACGTATTTTGTATGTACATTACTCGATCGAGACTCTATATTGTTACAAGCAGATAAAACTAAAATCGAAAATAAAAGAAAAGCAATCTTTTTCATTAAGCTACTCCCTTTCCGCTAATAGATAGCATTTATTCCATTCCAATCATCATTTTGCGGATACTCATCATTTAGAAAACCTTTCGAAAGCATGATAGCACGAACATCGTCTTCATGATCTAATCCTAAAGCATGCCCGATCTCATGAGCTGTTGTTTCTCTCGTTTGAACCCAAGATAACTTTTGAAAACCCGGTAAATAAATTCTCAACTGCGACTTATCGTATGTACAGTCCCAACAAGCAGTCGCTTGTCCTAGCCAGTTCACATTATAGTTGATGCAATCGGCAACGACAGAACCCATGTCCCTCGTACTAGCCCACCATTTGTAGTTAGCTTGGGAATCATCGTACGTTCTAGTCGTACCAATAAGGGAAGAACTATCAAACGCTTCTGAACCATAAACCGCTCTCGCTTCATAACCAGCTTGGATAACCGACGAATCAATCCAATATTTTAATGAGTTTGGGTTCCTATATTTCCCACCAAATAACTCATAAGCATACGTATTGCTACTAAAAATGAAATATAACATGATAATACACAAAAAAATAAATCGTCCCAAATTAGGAACCTGTCTTTTTCCTCCCGTAAACATTTTACCCATACCAAACCCGCTCCCCCTGACAATTTGTTGTTGTTTTAAATGATCATACCATTTTCTTTTTTTTTTTTGTAAACCGATTTTTGATTGGAACATATTTCCATACTCTACAACATAACAAAGCCCCCGTCCATTTGGCGGGGGTATTACGAATTTCTACGACGATGCTTTTTCAAAGTTAGAGACGAAAGTGTCGTACCCCTTCCCCTTCTCAATCTCCCTCCTATTTTGCTAAATGAATCTATCCTTTCTTCAAAAAACAGCCTATGATGTGATGCTAAAAATAGTGTAAGATAGTCCTGAAAATTACGTTCCTTTAATTCGCTATTACTTTCCCATTCATAATATTTAATGGATGTAAAAAAATTATAGATGTCCTTATTTCTTAAAATTTCGATGGCTAAATCGTTTCTTTTTTTCTTTCCTTTTAATTTTCTTGCAACGAGTTCTTGTTCATTCAATCCATCTGGAACAACCTCATTTTTAATAATTTGTCGCACAACACCTAGCAACAAATCTGTTAACTCAATACCAATCTCCTCACGTTTTTGTTTTAATGAACACTCTATTACACTAAATTGTTCACCACGATACATTGACTGAATGTTTAACTGTTCTATATACATGCACCTTAAAACCATGACTTCTGTATGAACACCTTTTTTCATGGCTATACTGCTCCTAAATATTTCTATACAAAAGGAGCGGAATTGGCATGAAACGTTTGAAAATCACAAATGATCACGGTTGGACACCTCGAACACTTCGGAAACAAGAACGGAAAATCAAAGATGCTTCTCTTCGCGTTCGGGTGACCGCTGTTCGTCTTGTCATGGAAGGTCACCTCGGTAA
>NZ_SDLG01000023.1:0-44011 GCF_013096965.1 Anoxybacillus sp. CHMUD | reverse complement strand
AACCTAAAGGGGGAAAGCTATCGATTGCGGGAAAAAAGGCTCCAACAAGAAAAACAGAAGGATCAATGAGGTCCTTCTGGGGAATTTTAAACCGGCGATTTTGGGGAAAAAATAATCGGCCTTGACACTTTCTCCAAGTCAGAATTGAAAAAGAACAGAAAAGCGTATGAAAAAATGTACGACAAACGTCATTTACTTGTTTACAAATCGTTTGGGATTTAGCAGACTTAGCGATGGCGCTTATGGCATTAACAAACTTAGTAGCAATCGGTTTACTTGGTCGTATTGCATTTAAAGCGCTTGATGATTATATGGCAAAACGGAAACGCGGAGAAAATCCAGTATTCTATGCTGATGATATCGAAGGGTTAAAAGGTGTTGAATGCTGGCCAACTCGTAAAGAAGAACAAATGAAAAAAGCTGCTGGAAAATGGGTGTAACGAAACAGACCTGAGGTAATCCTTAGGTCTGTTTTTTACACAATGTATTGTAAAAGTTTACAATGTTGTAACAGTTTCAATCTTTTTTGTAATACAGGTTTGCATTATAATAATAAACGAAATGATTATAATGAATATATAAATAAATTGAGAGAGGAGGATGTGTATGAAACAGTACATCTTCACTTTTAGTACACACCATCAACAACCAGTTGTATGGGAAGAAGCCATTATTGCAGATGGCATGATGGATGCGTGTGTAAAAACGAAAAAATTGTGTCGCCAGTATGAACAAGAAAAACAAATTCCGATCCGTATTCAATATAAAGGTGTTCGCTATTGTAGTGAAGATATCGCATAAGTGACATAAGAAAGGACGGATTATATAGTGTTTGTTTCATCATAAGCCCGCAGCTGCTCATAAATACGTTAGACTGCGGGCTCATAATTTTTCTTCTGTCTCAAAAACAAAAGTTTACTTATGATATGAGATACAATCTGTTCAACTTCCTATAATTTATGTTATGTAAACTAATAATAAAAACAAAAACAAGGCAGTTGCTATTTATTACTGCCCTCTTAGGTTTTTTAGTTACACAATCTCGCTTATAACACATCCGGCAAGCTTATTCGCTATTTTACTGTTGCGAAATAACCAGTTTATTAAATGAGGCTCAGTGTTAAAAATTTCAACACTTACCTTCCCCTCAACAAATAGTAGAGCAAAGCGGACGCCAATTTTAATTAAAGAACCGTCAGAACCTTCAACGAAAAGAACGGTTTCGGAATAATGATAATCATCTAGATTACTTCCGAATTTCTTTTCATAATAATCAATGTTTTCACTTCGGTTCGGTCCAGCAATTTCCTTTAGAATTTGGTAGAAATCTTTAATGTTTTCCTTGAAAATTTCTGGATAAAGCGATCCATAAATTTTATTTCCATGGATAGTTAGTCGGAACAAACTTAAATCTAATCGTTTTGTTAAAAGCTGTTCCCATTCAGCTTGAGTTAAAGTCTTTTCTGATTCAGCCACAAATTCACTAATAATCCCTAAGCTATAATATGTACCCATAAATGCCTCCCATTTTTATTATTTTGCAATCGATTGTTTGAAAGTTAGTTTATTACTATAGATGTCTTAATTTTGTTGCTCCCCCTTTTTTTTCTACCAAGGCGGCACCTTTTTGAATTGCTGTGCCACCGAATTTTTTTCGGAGTTTCTCTACCGTTTTCCATAACGCTTCGGTTTTTGCTTCTTCTTCATAATGGAACAAATCAAGCTGTTTGACCGCTTCTTTGCGATCAAACACGTCTAATGCGGTAATGCCAAGCAAGCGGATAGGCTCGCCGTTCCAATGTTTTTTCAATAAATACGCCGCATAGCGAAAAATCTCTTCCGCTTCTTGAAATGGGTTGTCCCACGTTTTGCTGCGGGTGATCGTTTGGAAGTCGTGGTAGCGAATCGTCAACTGAACGGTTGCCGACACCACCCGCTTTTGTTTCATTCGTCGGCCGACAGACTCGGCTAATTGACGAAGGATATCCAAAAGAACCCGCTGCTCTGTGACATCGTACGGAAGAGTGATCGAATTGCCAATCGATTTCCGCTTTTCCCCTTCTTCTGGGTTGACAGGGCGATGATCGATCCCGTTTGCCCATTCTTTTAAACGAGAGCCATAAATTCCGAGAGTTTGTTGCAGAGCTATTTCGTTCGCTTTTGCTAAATCGCCAATCGTGGCAATCCCCATTGCATTCAGCTTTTTGGCGGTTTTCTCTCCTACTCCGTGCATCGTTTCTACCGTCAACGGCCATAGTACGTTCGGAACATCCCGTTTGCGTAAAACCGTGATGCCGAGCGGCTTTTTCATTTCACTTGCCATTTTCGCTAAAAATTTGTTCGGTGCAATACCGATACTGATAGGAATTTGAACCGTTTCAAGTAAATCTCGTTGGATATGTTCAGCCAATATAAGTGGATGTACCGATGCCATTTCTGTAACATCTAAATAGCCTTCATCGATAGAGGCCCGCTCAAGTAGCGGAGAAACGCGCTGTAAACGTTCAAACACTTGTTGACTGATTGCGCGGCAAAGCGAAAAGTTCGGTTTTCGCACAATAAGAGACGGGCACTTTTTCTTCGCTTCCCATAGCGGCATTGTCGTATAAATGCCAAGCTGCCTTGCGAGATAATTTGCTGCTAGCACAATCCCCCTTCGTTCTTTCGGATCGCCTGCAACAACAACAGGCTTCCCTTTTAACGACGGGTCATACGCCTCTTCGCAACTAGCAAAAAACGAATTACAGTCGATATGAAAAATAATGCGTCCCATTTCGATTCCCCTTCTAGATAAACGCGCCAATGATAGCGGAGACGATAACAACAAGCAAAGGCGGACATTTCCAAATCGCTAGTAAACAAAACGCCGCTAATGCAAGGCAAAAATCCGCTGGGGTTTGAATGGCTTTTGTCCATACTGGATGATACAGCGCCGCAAGCAAAATGCCTACCACCGCCGCGTGAATGCCATGGAATGCCGCTTGAAACCGTGCATGCTGACGAATCCATTCCCAAAACGGAAGCGTCCCGATGACTAATAGAAAAGACGGGAGAAAAATCGCAATCGTTGCGACAATTGCCCCTTTCCATCCGAAGCTTACCATCCCTAAATATGTAGCAAACGTAAACAACGGTCCCGGTACTGCCTGCGCCATTCCGTATCCCGTTAAAAATTGTTCGTTTGTTACCCATCCTTTCGTCACTACTTGCGCTTGTAATAAAGGAAGTACTACATGTCCTCCACCAAAAACAAGCGCCCCTGCGCGATAAAAGCTGTCAAAAAGCGCGACAAGCGGAGAACTCGTCAATTGTGCGACAAGCGGAAGCAGCCCAAGCAGTATAAAAAATATAAGTAAAAAGCTCACTTTTTTTCCTGAAGAAATAGAAATCGACGAAACCGCTGTGGGCGAATGGCTCCGATACAAAAGGCTTCCTAACATCCCAGCAACAATAATGATAACAACTTGTCCTCCAGCGTTTGGAAACAAAAAAGACAAAATAGCCGCCGCAACGGCAATCGTCGCACGCGAACGATCGAAAGCAAACGCCCTTGCCATTCCCCATACGGCATGAGCAACCACCGCTACCGCTACGACGAGCAATCCATGCAGCCAATCGATAGCAATCCCTTTGGAAAAATAGGCAAACAATAAAAGAATCAATGCCGACGGAAGCGTAAATCCTATCCATGCCGCAATCGCCCCGAGCATCCCTGCTTGCAAAAATCCAATGCCAATCCCGACTTGACTGCTCGCCGGTCCAGGAAGTAGCTGACATAACGCAACTAAATCAGCATATGTTTTCTCATCCATCCATTGTTTCCTTTTCACATACTCTTCACGAAAATACCCTAAGTGAGCGACAGGCCCACCGAAAGAAACCAATCCTAACCGCGCCGCTGTTTTCCATACTTCCCAAATCGGGTGTTTCTGGACGATGTATTTTTCAGGATTCAAACTAGCCCCCCCTTCTTAATAAACCTCAACAACTTTTAATAAATCGTTCCGACCACATTCCCTAACTATACAGCCCCCGTTTTTTGTACATAAAGATAATTACGAAGGTTGTCTCCTTCTTCTCGATGTTCTTGCTGGTGTAATAATTACCCCACCACCGTTCCGTTTTTCACAGGTGCGTCCGGTTGTAAAAGCACGACATCGTCTTCTTCCGGAATGCCGCCGAGGACCAATACTTCGGAGGAAAAGCCGGCGATGCGCCGCGGCGGAAAATTGACGACGGCGACGACTTGCCGCCCGATTAACTGTTCCGGTTCGTAGCGCCGCGTAATTTGTGCGGAGGAGCGTTTCACGCCAAGTTCGCCAAAATCAATTTCTAATTTGATTGCCGGTTTGCGCGCTTCCGGAAACGGTTCTGCTTTTACAACTGTACCGATGCGAATCTCTAGTTTTAAAAAATCTTCAATCGTTGCCATATACATCCCCACTTCATCCTATTTTATCACACTTCTTAACTCGTTTGAAATATGAAAGGTGCAAAACTCCCCCCTTTCCGCTATACTGAACAAGTAGTCTTGTGGCTAGGAGGAAAACGAATGAAATCACTAGTTCTTGCCGAAAAGCCGAGTGTGGCACGAGAAATTGCCCGCGTACTTGGCTGTCGGGAACAACATAAACATTACTTGGAAGGACCGAACTATATTGTCACATGGGCGCTTGGGCATTTAATTGAATTGAAGATGCCAGAGCATTATAACCCAGCATATAAAACGTGGCGGCTAGAAGATTTGCCGATTATTCCGGAAAAAACGGGACTGAACGTCATTCGACAAACGAGCCATCAGTTTCGCGCTATCGAAACACTAGCAAAACGCCCAGACATTAAAAACTGCATCATCGCCACCGACGCCGGACGGGAAGGCGAACTCGTTGCACGGTGGATTTTGCAAAAGATTCGTTGGAAAAAACCGTTCCTTCGCCTTTGGATTTCGTCCCAAACCGACCAAGCGATTCGCGATGGGTTTCAACATTTAAAACCGGGGAAACAGTTTGATCGGTTATATGAATCGGCAGTGTGCCGGGCAGAAGCGGATTGGTTGATTGGATTAAATGTGACGAGAGCGTTAACGACCAAATACAATGAACCGCTTTCCGCAGGCCGCGTCCAAACACCGACGCTTGCGATGATCATCGAGCGGGAAAAAGAAATTCAGTCGTTTCAACCGGTGCCATATTGGACGATTCATGCCAACGTCGGGTCTGTTCCTGCTGTTTGGGAGCGTAACGGGGAAAAACGAATTTTTTCGAAAGAACTAGCGGAACAGCTATATGAAACACTAAAAAACAAGCAAGCAACGGTTATTTCTGTTGAACGAAAAACAAAAAAAGAGCCGCAGCCGCTCCCTTACGACTTAACGGAACTGCAGCGGGACGCAAACAAACGATTTGGCTTTTCTGCGAAAAAAACGTTAAGCGTGCTACAACGGCTCTATGAACAGCATAAACTCGTCACGTATCCGCGCACCGACTCGCGCTACTTAACGACCGATATGGAAAACACGATGCTTGAGCGGCTAGAGGCGATGAAATCTGGATACGGAGACGAAATGGCTTCGCTTTTAAAACATAAAGGGAAAGTGATGGCTCAGCGGGTATTTGATAATAAAAAAGTAACCGATCATCACGCGATTATCCCGACGGAAGAGCGGCTGGATGTCGGCAAGCTTTCTGCCGATGAACGAAAACTATATGATTTAATCGCTCGTCGCTTTTTAGCACTTTTCTATCCAGCGTGCGAATATGAAACCGTTCAAGCTGTTTTTGAAATCGACGGCGAAACGTTTATCGCACGCGAAACGCGAGTAGTGAACGCCGGGTTTCGATGCATTCTAGAAAAGCAAGAAGAGAAAATGACTTTCCCTATTTTTAAGAAAGGCCAAACGGTTTCTGTTAGGCTAGAGAAAAAAGAAACGCTAACAGAACCGCCTCTTCGCTGTTCCGAAGCCGACTTGTTGTCACAAATGGAAAAATACGGACTCGGTACGCCAGCGACGCGGGCTGACATTATTGAACGCCTTATCGAAACGGAAACGGTCGAGCGAAAAAACGGGCGGTTTTATCCGACACCGAAAGGAAAACAATTAATTGAACTCGTGAACGAGGAATTAAAATCGCCACAGTTGACCGCAAAGTGGGAAAAAGAATTAGAAGCAATTGCCCGCGGGAATGGTGATCCGAAAACGTTCCTCCAAAACATCCGCAAGCAAACGGAGCGGTTAGTGGCGGAAATCAAACAAAGCGATCGAACGTATCGCGCCCATAATTTAACTGGCTCGATGTGCCCAGAATGCGGGTCGTTTTTAAAAGAACGGGCAACAAAAGAAGGACGTCTGCTTGTATGCGCGAATATGGCCTGCCGATTCCGAAAACGAAAAGATCCAAAACTTTCGCATCGTCGCTGCCCACAATGCAAAAAACGGATGGAAATTCATGAAGGAAAAGCAGGTATCTACTTTCAATGCCGCCCTTGCAATGTTATTGAAAAAGCAGAAGAACAGAAAAAAACAAAACTTGGCCAAAAAGAACGGGCGTTATTGAAAAAATATAGTGCCGAGAATGATTCGTTTGGCACAAGTTTAGGAGATTTGTTAAAACAAGCGTTAGATAAGAAAAAAAACTAGAGCCGCTTCTGCATGGAAGTGGCTCATCCTGCGCAACAAGATAATTTTTCGACATCTTGGTCGAACGTTAACGCCGCTAGTTTTAATCCTTCTGCCATCGTTAAGTACGGCGCGAGCGTTTCGCGAAGGTCGTCTATCGTTAAGCCGAGTTTGACCGCGAGTGTCGCTGCATAAATGACTTCTCCCGCATGTTCTGCTACAATGTGGACTCCTAGCAATTTCCCTGTTTTTGCATCTGTCACTAGTTTAAAGACACCGATCGTTTCGTGATTGACAATTGCTTTCGGGACAGCTTCTAACGGCAAAACAGATGTTTTTACTTCGTATCCTTTTTCTTTTGCTTGCTGTTCCGTTAGTCCAACCGTTGCGACCGCCGGAGAACTAAATGTAACCGCTGGGATGGTGTCAAGCTGAGCTTTTTTATTTTGGGCACCAACGGCGTTTGCTGCGGCAATCGTTCCTTCGTATGCGGCGACATAAACAAATTGTGGGCCGAGTGTGACATCTCCCGCTGCGTAAATGCGCGGATTTGTCGTTTGTAAATAGTCATTAACAATAATTTCGCCACGCGAACCCGTTTTCACCCCAGCCGCTTCTAAACGTAACGCTGCAGTATTCGGTGTTCTCCCAGTGGCAATCAGCAATTCGTCCGCTTCGATCACCTGTTTTTTTCCATCGACTTCTATATATATTTTTTTGACGTTTCCGTCTTGTTCGACGCGTTCAAAGGACGCTCCTGTGAGGAGGTGGATGCCTTGAGTCGTGAGCGCTTTTGTCATCGCCTCTGAAACTTCTGGCTCATATGTTTTTAATAGTCGTTGGCTCCGTTGCATCAATGTGACTTCAGAACCAAGATGATGAAACAGTTGGCCGAGTTCGATACCAATATAACCAGAACCGATGACCGCTAATCGTTTCGGTACTTCTTTTCGTTCAAGTAGCGTCGTGCTTGTGACGTAATCCACACCCGCAAGCCCAGGAATATTAGGAACTGCCGGAGAAGCACCTGTGGCAATCAGGAAGCGGTTCGCTGATAATTTTTTCCCATTGACTTCTACTGTCGTTTCGTCTAAGAATACCGCTTCTCCTTGTATGAGCGTAAATCCATATTCGTTGATGAGATTTACATATTTCGTTTGGCGTAGATCGCGCACTAATTCATTTTTTTGCTCGATTAGTGCAGATAAATCGACCGTTCCTGCAGACGTATGCAGCCCAAGAAACGGATGATTTTTTGCTAAGTAGTTTATTTCTCCTGCCCGGAGCAACGTTTTTGAAGGGACACAGCCGATATTAACGCATGTTCCTCCTATCGTTCCTCTTTCAATCATGACAACTTTCGCCCCGTACTTGCTTGCCTCGATTGCCGACGCAAAAGCGGCAGCACCAGAGCCAATGATGATGTAGTCATATTCTCTTGTTGCATCAACTTCCCCTGCTTCTATCGGCTCATAACCAGCCATAGTTATGGCTTGTTTTGCCGTTTCCACGTTGGCATGAGGAAGTTCAAACACCGCTTCTCTACGACGAAAACTAACATCAATGGATTTTGCGCCGATTTGTTTAAGAATCGAAGCAATATGTTTTTCACAGCTTGGACACGTCATTCCTTCAATGCGCATCATATATCTTTTCATGTTGAAAATTCCTCCTCAATTAGCATTTCAATCATCGGGCACTCGTATAACGCTTTTTCGTCCGGGCACCGCTTCTGCAAGTCTTGTAGCACATGTACTACTCGCTGCAAGTCTTTGATTTGCTTTTGCACTTCTTCCACTTTTTTCGATACAAACACATACATATTCGCGCATCTTTCCTTATCTTGATCGACAATGCCAAGTAGCTGATGAATTTCCGTTAAAGAAAATCCGAGTTGTTGCAGACGTTTAATGAATTGGACGCGCTTTGCATCTGCATCTGAATATAAACGATACCCCGCTTCTGTTCGCATAGGGAGTGGAAGTAGCTGTCGCTTTTCATAATAGCGGATCGTTTCTTTATTCACGCCACACCGTTTGGCTAGTTCGCTAATCCGATACATTGAATGACCTCACTTCCAATTTAAGTATAAACTTTGTACTAAGGTACATAGTCAAGTTAGTAAAAAATTCTACTATTGACAATGAATTGTGAATTGGCGATAATTAAATACAAGAACATATATTCGTTTTTGGTGTTCTACAGTTATAAGGGAGCGTGTATTTATGGAACAAAAAATTATGACGTGCCTCATGTTTTCTGGGCAAGCAGAAGAAGCGATTCGTTTGTATATGTCCGTTTTTTCTCCGGCAGAAATCGAACAAATTGTGCATCAAGAAAACGGAATGGTGCTTCATGCCACGTTTCTATTGAAAGGGCAACGGTTGATGGCGATTGATAATCACGTCGAACATCACGAGTTTACGCCTGCGATGTCTCTATGTGTCACGTGTGATACAGAAGAAGAAATTGACTGTGCTTTTGAACAACTATCCTAATCAGGAAAAGTGCTCATGCCGCTAGGTGCCTATCCATTTTGCAAAAAGTTTGCATGGGTAGAAGACCGATACGGTGTATCATGGCAACTGTCTCTCGGAAATTAGTAGCTAGAAGAAAATAAGCTGTTGACACAAGCTCAACAGCTTATTTTTATCTCATCCGCTTTTATATAGAAGGAAATAAGTTTTTATATTGTTCATTTATGAAAAATTCTCCTAGAAAGATAAGCAGCAAATTAAAAAGACATCTCCACATACATATATTCATGACAATGATGGCAATGTGGATATGGAAAATCCCAAGGCAATTCCTGATTGCAAATTTTACATTTTTTCATATAGCGTATCAAATGTTTAGATAGTACTTCAAATATTTTTTCAGAAATTTTTTCTTTTAGTTCAAAAACCTCTTCTTCGTTAAAAGACAACGATTGAGAATAAGCAAATGACGTAAATAACATAAGCTGTTTATAGCCGTTCTCCAATTCATCAATTGCATCGACCGACGTAAGGATAGGCGGCAGAGCTACCTTCCCTTCCGTTAAATATTCTCTAATCATCGTTAGCCAACAATCTGTTATCTTCGTTTCTTCGATTGAAAACGGAACGAAACAGAAAGATAATTTCTTCCAAAGAGGAAGTTCGAGCTTCATCTTTTTCAATGCTTTCTCTAAAACGAACATTTTTCTTTCCCATTCGCTTATTTCACGAACACGATAAGGCGTTTCTTTTAATTCGTTTTGATAAAAGCTCCATGCCCGTTTGAATAAATCGAATGATTCGTAAGGAAATTTTTTTAGTGATTCGATTGATATAGGGAGAAAACTATATTCAATAGGAGCTACCGGCGCCTCTAACAACTTTTTTATTTTTTTGCGATTTACCATAGCGCAGACGAACCCTTCTTCATATATTCCTTTTCTTCCTGCTCGTCCTGCGATTTGCTGTACTTCTTCTGCTTTTAACGTTCGAACGGCTTTCCCATCAAACTTTTCACTTTCCATAAAGATGACTCTTCGAATAGGAAGATTCATTCCCATGCCGATAGCATCGGTTGCTATTAATATATCGGTTAACCCTTTCCGAAATTGCCTGACTTGTTTTCTTCTTGTTTCAGGAGGCATGCTTCCGTACAAAACCGAGACGTTATATCCTCGTTTTACGAGTGAAGCGGCAACATGGAGAACGTTCTTTTTTGAAAAAACAATAAGTGCATCTCCTTTTTGCAAGTCATTTGGAAAAGAAAAATCCTTTTCTTCCCAAATGAGTGGAGTGGTACGTTTGTGTTCGATTACTTCAAAATCAAACTGATGGTAAGTTAGCAGTGTTTGAAGCAAGCCAACAGCATGCGGTGCAACAACCAAATGAATTTCTTTCGCTTTCGCCCCGATAATCGCTTTGACCCAAGCAGCCCCCCTCGTTTCATCCGCTAATAATTGACATTCATCAATAACGACAACTTCAAATTCCTCGTTGACATTCACCGACTCGACCGTTGCGCTTATATGTGTACTGCCATGTACATTTTTTCTTTCTTCCCCTGTTATTAAGGCACATGCAATACCGTGGGAACACATCTCTTCAAACTTTTCTAACGCAAGCAATCTCAATGGGGCTAAATACATCCCTGTTTTCGCTTGAAGCAACCGTTGCATCGAGTCATATGTCTTTCCAGAATTAGTCGGACCGACATGAACGACATATTTTTTGTGAACCGATGAAGCGGAAAGTGATAAAGGGTGGTCAAAAATTTGCTTGCTTATCGCCTTTAAGTGGCGGTTAAACTCTTTAGAATGAAGAAACGAGCGTTCAAATTCCTCCATTGATGTAAACCACGTACTCAACCAGCGGTTCATTTTCTGTGGATTCCATTCTATTGAACATTGATATTTTTCGTTTAGCAACTGTACATACGTATACGCAATTTTAGATAAAATCGCTTCGTATTCCTCTTTCGTTCTTCGTTTTTTATCCACTTCTTTTATAAAAGTCGGATAGTGCCGCATTTTATCAAGAATTATTATCATCTCTTTAGAACAACTATTCTCGAGCAAGCGACAGAGCTCCTCCCATTCATCGTACAGGGCTTTTGCTTCTTTTTTTACTTCATGGAGCCATATGCCTACGTGTTGATCAATAATGGATTCACAAACTTTCCATATAGATGTTTGACGAATGGCAAGAAAGGCTTGGGAGCGAGTTTTTATTTCGTTCGTCAATTCTGTTTCTACGTATTTAACTATTTGTGCTAGGTGTTCTTCATCCACCACATCAAAAAAGGCTTGTACTAGTTTCTCGCTCGAAAAAGCTGTTATCTTTAATGAATCATCTAACAGCATTTCCCCGTACTCCTCTTGAATTTGTTTTTTTATCTGTTCCTTTCTTGCAAATAACCAAGAAGATAGAGCATTGTTCAAAAAATGCAAATCCACTGGTTTTTCTATTTGTTTACATAACTGTTGAAACGGATATTCTTTGCGATAGAGAAATGACAATTCATACTGGCCAAAATGCTCAAGCAAATCCAATGTGATTTCTTCAATTTCCCAGTCTAATAGCTCATTTACCCCATAAATAAGGTCTTCCATGTCCATTTCTTCTACCTCATTTGACCACCCTTGGGTGATGAGATACGTACGTACTTCGTCCACTCCTAATTCCCTCACACAATCAGCAAGTAGGTCATAAAGAAACGTTTGTATTTTCTCTTCGCATCGATTGAATAAATTTTCATCGAAACAATACAGATCTATATCGTCCCAAACGTCCTTTACTGTACGAAAAGGTTCGGGCGTAATTTCTAACGACACCAATTCTTCTTTTATAAGATGAAAGATGTCTTCTTCCAAAATCGCAAACCGATGACTTAATCGCGCTTGTAATTTCTCTAGTATATTTGTTGGCTTCTTTACAGACATTGAAATGAAATTTTCCTCCCTTTTCTCATTCATTTTATGCCTTTCGTCATCCTTTATTTTCCTATCTGCTGAAGTGTAGGGCTGTTTTTAATTGATACCCACGGGCGATTATGTTCCCAACGGACGTGCACATCTATTTGAAACGTTTCTGACAAATAATTGTCGGTGAGTATTTTTTCTTTTTTGTCCGGCTGCTATAATTTTTCCATCTCTTAATAATAAAACATGGGTCATTTCTTCGATAATTTCTTCAATATGATGTGTGACATATAACACGTGGCATACTTTTTTTATGATAACGTCCCTAATGAGTGCCAAAAGTTCTTCTCGTGTCAACATATCTAGTCCTACGGTTGGTTCATCCAATATGAGCAGCTTTGGCTTTGCCATTAGTGCTCGAGCAATCAGTACTTTTCTTTTTTCTCCTTGCGATAAGGTGCGATACGTTTTTCCTTTTAAGTAACCGATTCGAAAGACATTCATCCATTGTTCGGCTTGGTGGAAATCTTTGTCTGTGACAGGCTCATACAGCCCAATCGAAGCAAATTTTCCGCTAACAATTACCTCTTCCGCCGTTTCCGATTCTAATGTAGGTTGAAATCTCTCAAACGAGTTGCTTACAAACCCGATGTGTTTGCGAAGTTCTGGCAAATTTGTTTTTCCAAATCGGTGCCCTAATACGGAAACTTCTCCTTTTGATGGGTATTCATAACCTAATAAAATATTAAGTAGCGATGTTTTTCCTGAACCATTTAACCCGAGAATGACCCATTGTTCATTTTCTTGCACTTCCCAATGTAGACGGTCTAAAATGACGCGCCCTTCTCTAATAAATGAAACATTTTTCATCTCAACAATCATTCCTCTTCCCCCTTGTTTCATTCTGATCTAAAACACTTTGTCAATGATTTTATAAAATTTTCAAAATGTATGTTTTCTGTAGCTGCATATGTGGTACTTATTTTTGTTTAAGCGATTTCATGACAATCCATTCCCACCACTTCCATGGCAACCAGTTTTTCAGTCTTAACGTCAATGTGACCCCTCTCCCTACGGGGTAGCGCAAACGAGGAGTCGACGATTGGACGACTTTGATTATTTGCCTAATGACTTCATCAGGAGGTGGAGCTGTTTTAGCTACTCGATTCACGTATTGCATAATGGTTTTCATTTCTTTTTCATATGGCGAACCTGAACGGACGGACACTCCTTGAAGTCCTTTCGACCAAATGTTTGTTTTGAATGACCCAGGCTCGATTAAGACGACATGTACTCCGTACGGCAACATTTCTAAACGAAGCGATTCGCTAAATCCTTCGACAGCAAATTTTGAAGCGACATATGGCCCAATCGCCGGAAAACCGATTCGTCCGCTAATGCTGCTAATGTTGATAATCTTACCGCTACGTTGCGTTCGCATAATCGGCAAAACAGCTTTTGTGACGGCAACTAACCCAAAAAAGTTCGTCGCAAACTGACGCTCCCACTCTTCAATTGAGAGTTCCTCGACAAAACCACCAACGGCAAACCCTGCGTTGTTAACTAATACATCGATTCGTCCATAGCGATTAGTTACATCATTCACGACCGATTCCACCGTAGCGAAATCGGTGACATCGAGAGATATGACTTCTATCCGATCGTACACGCCGGCTTCAGACGCCACGGTTGTAAGCATTTCTTTGTTTTGCATGTTTCGCATCGAAGCAACGACTCGATATCCTTCGTGCGCAAGTGCAACACTGACGAGTAGTCCAAACCCACTCGAGGCCCCTGTCACTAGCGCCACCGATGGAGAGTTTACCTTTTGATTCACAACAATCCTCCTCGCTACGATAAAGACATATTTATTGGAATTAGATAACGATAGGTAATATTCCTGCCATTTTGAAAAATCGACCTCCATCACGTACTGATGGAGGTCGATTTTTTCTTTGGTTTAAGTTCTTTTGTTGTGACAACAAGCATAGCTCCACTCAACACAATCAGTCCTCCAATCATTTGAATAGACGACATGCTTTCATGTAAAAATACCATCGATAGAAGAAACGTCACGACCGGTTCTATCATACTTAAAATCGCTGCTTTTGTCGGACCGATGATATTCATTCCCGCAAAAAACGTCAGCATCGCCAAAACGCTTGAAATAAACGATGTTCCGATAATTGGAATCCATCCTTTTGCGTCAAATTGAAAATGTAATGTTCCCGACCACATTCCAAAAACAAAAAAAGAAAAAGCAGCAAAGAGTGCGATATAGGCGCTCGCTGTAATGGGTGGAACGTGTGCGGTTACCTGATTTCCAACGATAATGTAGATCGAATAAACCATCGCTGCTCCAATGGCTAACGCAATGCCGAGCGGCTGAATTTTTCCTTCTGGTGCTCCTAATACAAGCAACATACCTAAAAAAGAAATGAGAATCGCTATGATGATGTGCTTTGTTAGCTTTTCTTGATTAGTAAAAAACGAAAAAACAGCGACAAATACTGGGTTTAAATACAGCAATAAAGCCGCGAGTGAAGACGGAATATATTTTACTGCCTGAAAATAAAAAGAAGATTGCATCATATAGAAAATGCCGCCTAGTAAAAATAAATACAATAAATGTGACCGCGAAACCTTCCAGTTTTTTTCTTTTAACAATAAATACAGAAAAAAGAAGAGCGCAGCCAGTGCAAAACGTAAAAACAACAAGGTCGTCACAGTGACACCGCTGTCGTATGCGTATAATGCAAAGATGGGAATGAACGCAAATCCCGTTGCTGATAACAATATAAGTCCATATCCTTTCCACATACTTTTTGCACCTCAAACGTGACTATTTTTACAAAAATTTATGTGTTTGCTTCTTTTTTGTTGAGAGAAAACAACACGTTTTCTTGTTTGCTGTAAATATTAAGTAAAATACCACTAAAGACAAACGCTGCACCAATAATATGAGTGAATGTCAAATGTTCATTAAAAAACATCGTACCCATCACAGTAGCAGAAATAGGCATGACATTAATGAAAACAGAGGCGGTTGAAGCACCTACTTTTTGAATACCGTTATACCACCAAACGAAGCTGATCGCTGAAACAAAAATAGCAACGTATAGAACGCTCAACCAAACATCCCATCCGCTCGCTTCGATGGATGCAAAGGAAGTATAATATAGCGCAAACGGCGCTAGAAATAGCGTCCCAAAACCTGTTGCATATGTTGTTGCCGCAAGAGGACTAAACTTTTTCATCGCGATTTTTCCAATGACAGAGTATGTACTCCAGCTAAGACATGCCCCCACTAGCACGAGATCGATTGGGGAGAATCCTATGTCAATAAGCACAGAAGGGTGACCATCTGTAATAATATATATAGCTCCAAATACTGCAAGAAACATTCCTAGTACGCTTCTTCTGTTCAATTTTTCTTTTAAAAACAACGCAGATAAAAGCGTAATGAGCGGTGCATTGACTGCAATGACTAATGAACTTTTGACAATTGGTGCATATTTTGTAGCGATAAAAAAGAAAATGTTATATAAAAATACTCCTGTTAGGCCAAGAAGTGCTAACACTCCCCAGTCTTTTTTTATAGGGATGGGTCTATTTGGTTCTTTCCAATGTAATAGCGGAAATAAAATCAAACTAGCGCCGAAAAAGCGAAAAAAAGCAACTGACACCGGATGCAAAGTCGTCGTTGCGATTTTTCCAGCAACGAAGGCACCACCCCAAATGGTAGTGGTTAAAAATAAAAGTATATACGTGTTCAAATTTTTTGTTGACATGAAATATCCCCCTCGTTTATCTTTACATTTCTGTTATAATCAATTTTACAAGTATTTGGTCATAGGTGTTATTGATAATAATTGATATCGTTCATCAATATTTTTGATGGGGAGTTGGGGAGTATGAATCTTGATTATTTGCATACATTTCGTGAGGTAGCGAAATGGAATAGTTTTACGAAAGCTGGTGAAATGTTAGGATACGCCCAATCGAGTGTGACAACACAGATAAAAAAGCTAGAAGAGGAATTTGGTGTTGTTTTGTTTGAACGTTGGGGCGGGAAAATTAAACTGACATCTGCCGGGGTGGAACTACTTGAATATGCAAATAAGATTGTTAGTTTGATTGATGAGGCGAAACAAAGTCTTTCTGAGCAAACGGAGCTCGCTGGGAGTTTATCAATTGGCACGATTGAGTCAGTCGCTGGGTTTTATCTCCCACCTTATTTACAAGCATTTAAGCAAAAGTATCCGAGAGTAAATTTGCTGTTGCAACAAAACATTTGCAATCGGCTTGTCGAAGGAGTAAAGGAAGGGAAATATGATTTAGCTATTATTCTCGATGAAGAACGTGAAGACCCTGATTTACATGTGACTGTTATTAAACAAGAGCCGCTAGTTCTTGTTGCTAAACCAGACCATCGTTTAGCCCAGTTAGATGAAGTGGATATACGTATGTTAGGTGATGAAAAGCTTATTGTGACTGAACAAGGATGTAGTTATCGAGAAGTCATCGGAAATTTGTATCGTAATCATAGTATTCGTTTTGAGTATACGATTGAACTAGGGAGTATTGAAGCAATAAAACGATGCGTCGCCTATGGACTTGGCATCGCTTTTTTGCCACTTATGGCTGTAGAGTCTGAATTAGAGAAAGGGAGTTTAGTTCGCATCCTTCTTCCCGAGGCCGATATACACCTCTCCCTTCAACTTGTATACCATCGTAAAAAATGGTTGTCACAATCAATGAAACAATTGACGAGCCTCTTAGTGGGAGAAATTTAAGGAGAGCCAAACGGGGATCTTCTCGTTTGGCTCTTTAAGTTTACATAATTAAATTATGGGAAATAGATTGGATATATAAATCATAAGTTTATATTCGGCGTTTTACTCTCCTGTTTCCGCAAATCGCTTAATTCGCGCGCCAATTTCATCACGAACACGCTGGAAAACAACCCATTTTTCTTCTTCGGTCCCTTCTGCTTTCGCTGGATCGTCAAACCCCCAATGTACGCGTTTTACGTGCGGTGGTGTGACTGGACAATGATCAGCTGCATGTCCACATAATGTAACGACTAAATCGGCTTTGTTTAAAATTTCCGGATCAATGATATCGGATGTTTGTTTTGAAATATCGATGCCCACCTCTTTCATCGCTTTTACGGCGTTTGGATTTAAACCGTGTGCTTCGATACCAGCGCTATATACTTCCCATTCATCACCGAGATATTTTTTTGCCCATCCTTCCGCCATTTGGCTACGACAAGAGTTTCCTGTGCATAAGAAATAAATGACTTTTTTCATTGCAATCGACTCCTTTTAATGAATAATAAGTAACCATATATATAACCCAACGAGCGTAATAAATAATGTTGGGATAGTTAAAATTAAACCGTTTTTAAAATAAGTGCCCCACGTAATTTTTACTCCTTTTGTTGAAAGGACATGTAACCAAAGAAGTGTCGCGAGTGAGCCAATTGGTGTAATTTTTGGTCCTAAGTCGGAACCGATCACATTGGCATAAATAAGCGCTTCACGAATAATTCCTGTCGTATTTGTATCAGCGATGGCTAGTGCATCAATCATAACCGTTGGCATGTTGTTCATCACAGATGATAAAATGGCTGCGATAAACCCCATAGCAATCGTTGCTACAAACAACCCTTGCTTAGCGGCTCCCTCGATCAGATCAGCTAGAATGTTCGTTAGCCCGACGTTGCGTAATCCGTATACAACAACATACATTCCGATGGAAAAAAACACAACAGCCCACGGCGCTCCTTTTACTATTTGTTTCACATGGACAACTGGACTACGTTTCCCCATCCATAAAAACAATAACGCCACAGCACCAGCAATAAACGAAACAGGGATATTTACAAATTCACCGACAAAATAACCGACTAATAAAACCGCAAGAACGATCCAAGACAAGCGAAACATGCGCACGTCTTTAATCGCTTCGTATGGTTGTTTAACATGGGATAAATCATAACGTTTTGGAATGTCTTTTCGAAAATATAAGTAAAGTACCCCGATGCTCGCTGCGAGCGAGAAAAAGTTTGGAACGATCATCCGTGATGCGTACTCACCGAAACTAATACGGAAAAAGTCCGCAGAGACAATATTGACAAGGTTGCTGACAACAAGCGGTAACGACGTCGTATCAGCGATAAATCCGCTTGCTAAAATAAATGGTAATACGTTTCGTTCATCAAATTGTAATGCACGCACCATAGCTAATACGATGGGTGTTAAGATGAGTGCAGCGCCATCGTTTGCGAAAAATGCAGACACTAAAGCACCGAGAATTGAAACAAATACAAACATGCGAATGCCGTTTCCTTTTGCAGCACGTGCCATATGTAATGCTGCCCATTCAAAAAAGCCAATTTCATCTAAAATTAAAGAAATAATAATGATTGCAATAAAAGCAAGCGTCGCATTCCAAACGATGTTCGTTACATCGATGACATCTTGAACATCAACAACCCCAAGGAGCAACGCTAATAAGGCGCCACCGCACGCCGACCAACCAATCGATAAATTGCGTGGTTGCCAAATAACAAAAACGAGGGTAACAAGAAAAATCAGTGATGCAAGAATAACGGAAAGCAAAAAACCACTCCTCTCTTTTTATTCGCACTGAATACGCATTCCTTTTTCCTTAAGTTGACGAATGTGTTCTTTTGGATCTAGCAAATAAGCGAAAATGCTTTGCATCATTGGATAAAACTCATGTTTTTTATTTAGTGAATAAAATACCCACTGCGCTCTTTTTGTTTCTTTCACTAAACCGTTATCTTTTAGTTTTCGTAAATGCTGGCTAATGGCAGGTTGGCTCATCTGTAATAGTTCAACGAGCTCACATACGCAACAATCTGCTTCATTTAGTATAGCCATGATCGTGAGTCTTGTTTTGTCGCCTAATAGCTTTAACATATTTGCCGCCTCTTCGATGTGATACATAATACCCCCTCCTTCATCCGTAAATTATTATATAATTATATACTTATATAAACAAGTAAAGATTTTGTAAAGAAAAAAGAGCTGATCCACTGATCAACTCTTGTCGCATAAAACTAATCGTCATCTACCGTCCATGTTATATTTGTTTTTGTTTGCTGTTGTTTCATTTTTCATTCTCCTTTCAACATGTATTTTTCGTCTAAATTAAAACAATTGGTACATTGAACATTTTCGATCCATCATCTTTTCTTCAACTTGTCGAATCAGCTGCTCTCGCTCTATTTCTTCAGCTGTCCATATTCGTCGTTGAATGGAAATCGTTAAAAAAAATAAATGAAATTTCATGATTTACTCACCCCCTTTCAGTAAAAAAAATCCGTTGGACAAAATCTTTTCGCGGATGGCACAAAAAAACGCAGGGAACACATCCTTCCCTGCGACATGCGATCGCTTGTGAAAAGGTGAATGATTTTCACATCGGGAGGGCAGGCCAATCTTCTTTGTTCAATTGCGCCATGTACTTCTGTCATTGTTGTCATAACTCTTTCCTCCCTTCCAAAATCAATTGATGTAGTAAATTATATACACGATAAGATAAGTTTGTAAATATATAATAAAAATTTTTCCAAACAGATCACGAAGATATGTATATGAAAGAAAACAAAAGGTATGCAAGGACAGATGCATCATTTTTTGTCTTTTAAGCAAATTGTCCATCGATGTACGATATATTTTCTTGTGCTATTTATTATTTTTGACTATGATCAAAAAAGAACATGTAGAAGGGAGATCTTTATGAAACATACAGACATATATATCTTATCCGGATTTCTTGGGAGTGGTAAAACGACATTATTAAAGCGGCTACTGCAACATGAAAAAGAACATGGACGGAAAGTCGCTGTTGTGATGAATGAAATTGGCCAAGTGTCCATTGACTCACATGCTGTTTCAGAAGATGCTGTACTAAGCGAATTATTAAGCGGCTGTGTATGTTGTACCATTCAAGATCAATTTGAAGTAGAGCTTTATTCCCTCCTTCAAAAACACGAGCTAGATGTCATTTATATTGAAACGACAGGGGTAGCACATCCTGTTGAAGTGCTCGATGCGTGTATGTCGCCATTGTTTGCTGATCGCATTCAAATGGGGGGTATTATTACGACAATCGACGCAACACGTTGGATGAATCGTCAACAACTCTCCATTCCCCTGCAAATGTTGTTAAAAGAACAAGTTCGTCACGCGGATGTATTAATTGTCAATAAGACAGATGAATTACGCCCAGAAGAACAAGCAAAATTATCGTTTGAGTTACAAACGATCAACAGCGAGGCGCGCACAATTTTCACAACGTTTTCTAATGTGCGAATGGAAGATATTCATTTGTTATCGAAGCGGATGAGAAACGAGCATGAGCGAATGAATATCGAAAGACTACGCATTCAAACATACGTACATACATTCACAAGCCCAATTGACTTAGACGTGTTCGAACACTGGGTACGACAACTTCCTGATACTATTTACCGCATGAAAGGATTTTTACGCTTTACTCATACAAGTGGAGTTTACTCCTTTCAGTATGCATACGGTACACCGCTTTATATGAAAGAGGAAATGAATGTCCCGTTACATTTTGTCATAATCGGTGAACAATTGGATAAACAAACACTAAAACAACAACTCGATAATATGCAAAAAGGAGAAGGTTAATATCCCTCTCCTTTTACTTTCGTCCAAAGTCCGCTTTAATTTCTCCCCATTGCTCGGTTTCCCATTTCATAATTTCATTTGTATAATGGTGCGTGCGCAGCCACGCTTCAGCACGTTCAACAAGTTTCCAGACACGTTCTGTTTCAGCGTTGCGAACGAGCGTTGTATTCGCTTTTTTTCCTTTTACCCATTTTATAGCTGTTGCCGAATCAGAATAAATCGGCAAACTTTTGTTTTGTTGTTGTAACCATGCTAATGCGTGGACAATGGCTAAAAACTCCCCAATGTTATTTGTTCCGATCATCGGTCCAACATGAAACAACTCTTTCCCTGTTTTCGTATGTACTCCTCGATACTCCATCCATCCTGGATTTCCGCTACATGCCGCATCTACGCAAATACTTTCCTCTACATAGTTCGTTGCAAGCACTTTATTTTTTTTCGTTCGGTTTACAAACGGACCAGACGCAAATGCTTGTTCTGCTTCTTCCCTTGATGAAAATGAGCGATACTTTGCTCCAGGAATACCAATGACGTACGGTTTACACTCGTCCCAAGAAGAAAAAATACCTGTTTTCGCCCCTTGCCAAACGACATAATATTTTTTCAATTTGTCACATCCTCACGAATTGGAATAAAGAAACAAAGTTGAAGGTCACAAAAGAAGGAATGAAAGAGGAGATATGGCGGAGGAGGGGGGATTCGAACCCCCGCGGGCTTTGACACCCCTATCGGTTTTCGAGACCGACCCCTTCAGCCGGACTTGGGTACTCCTCCGTACGTTGGGGTGCCAAAGAAATTATAGCGAAAACATGATTTTTCGTCAATTACTTTTTTGTTTTTCAATATAGTCAACAAGCCCCATCGCACATACTTGTAAATCAAGTTGAAGCACTTTATATACATCTGCATTATCGGGTACTTGCCGTTTGCGTAAAAATGTTTGAACGTTGTCGAATAAAAGTTGGAAAACGGCTTCTGTCTTTTCTGTAAAGGACTTATCTTTTTGTTTATCTACGATATCGCGACCTATTTGCACGAAGATCGGTAGCCAGTAATGTAGCTGATCCCAAACCGTCTGCACATGGGTTGACATACCAAAATGGCCAAAATAGATGCGATCTGGATGTAACGACATGAATCTTTTAATCGAAGCTTGCATCGCTTCTGGGTCAAATTGATTTGGTGATGTAGATGGCAAATATAACTCCACGTCATATGAAAGTAACTGTGGATAAAAAACACCTGCCGTATCACCTGTAAAAATACCGTTGCTTTTTTCGTCATAAATAGAGAAATGGTGATTCGCATGTCCTGGTGTATGAAGAAACGTTAATGTACGATCTTCTCCGATTTGTAACGTTTCCCCATCTTCTTTTATGACCAGTCGGTCCTCTGGAATTGGAACGATCGGATCAAATAATGCATCAAATTTTTCACCGTAAACGGCTTTTGCCCCTTCAATGAGACGAGATGGATCGGCCAAATGTCGCATTCCCTTCGGATGAACAAATACGCGAGCGTTTGGACAATGTTTTAGTAACACTCCTGCTCCACCCGCATGATCTAAATGAATATGTGTCACAATAATGTTTTTTACATCTTTTAAATCGATTGATAATTCTTCTAGTCCTTTAAGCAAATGCGGGATAGATGGGCTTGCACTTGTTTCGATAATTGTCACTTCTTCTTCATGGAAAACGTATGCACCTGTTCGTTGGGCTGTTTGTAAATCATATAAATCAATGAGTGAAATGCCAAATCCTAAATCAACAGGTCGCCACATGTTGATTCTCCTTTCTCTTTTTGAATAAGTCGAGCAAAATGATGAGCGATTTTTGCAGTTAATCCCCAAATGACTTTATCTTCGTAGTAATAAAAATATTCTTCAATTTGTCTCGGTCGCCAATTATACTGTCTTCCTCCAGGAATATCGTCAAATGGGAAATCGTCTTCGGGCTTTGGTTCAAATTGAACACGATATATTCGTGGTTTCGTTTCAATAAAAAAAGATAACGGGACGGTGAATACATCTTCCACTTCTTTTTTATTGATTTGCATGTGTGCGTTATTTACAAATGCAACAAATGGATAAATGACCATGCCAAATGGTGAAAGCACATAATCAAGTGGAACGACATGTGTAATATGTTCTTTTTTAATCCCCAACTCTTCACATGTTTCTCGAATGGCTGTTTCTTGTGGATTTTGATCACATGCATCCATTTTTCCACCCGGGAAACAAATTTCACCGGGCTGGCGACGTAACTGAAATGAGCGTACTTCAAATAAGACAAACACGTCATCATGTTGACAAATAAGCGGGAGAAGTACAGCATATTTTGCGTATGAGCTGAAATCCATGATTGTTGGTGTTCGCTGCTGT
This sequence comes from Anoxybacillus sp. CHMUD, assembly GCF_013096965.1. Classification (NCBI taxonomy): domain Bacteria; kingdom Bacillati; phylum Bacillota; class Bacilli; order Caryophanales; family Anoxybacillaceae; genus Anoxybacillus; species Anoxybacillus sp. CHMUD. The sequence goes on along the minus strand of NZ_SDLG01000023.1, from coordinate 20,918 downwards.
AGTTCATTCATTGTCGTATAAATCACTTTTTTCATTAGTAAACATCCCTTTTCGTAAATACATAAAAAGAAACGATCAGCGCGACAAGTGCCCAAGTGGCTAGCACGGTCATCGAAAAAGAAAGTGTCATCTCATCAATCGGTGGCGCCATGCCGCTAATATAACTTGTGAGTCGTAAATTCACCATAAACAAATATTTCGCAGACGTCCACGATGACACCATATTTGATAAAATCGCTCCTGAAATGAGAGCGGCAAGCATAATTCCCATCACGGCAGCTGTACTACGTAGTAACACCGATAACATGAATGTTAATGTGCCGACAACAAGCGAAACAAAAAAAGCGAGCCCGAATTCAATAAGCAAGTATTTCCATTGCGGGATAAGATGGACAGCTGATGTATTTAATTCTTCACCTTGAATCGAAAATCCTGTTAAGAGTGGCAAATTCCATCCACCATATCCAAATACAATGCCAGAGATAGCGTATGATAATAGAGCGACGGAAAATACGACAAACGATGTAGATAACATCATCGCGATATATTTGCTCATCAAAATCTTCCATCGTTTCACAGGACGTGTTAACAACAGTTTGATCGTCCCTCCGCTCGCCTCTGATGAAACGAGATCAGCAGCAATTACCATAACAAGGAGCGGTAAAAATAACTCGATGGAGTTTTCGATAAACATGCGCATAAATGTTGGAGCACCGGGTGCCATTGGATTAATGTCGTTGTCTAAATAATACTGTTGTTGTTGTAAACGAATTTTAAGAAACTTTTTCCAATCCTCAGAGATTCCTGTCGAATTTAATCGGTTTTGTGTGTCGATGATTTGCTGTTGCAGCTGAGTGCGCCAATCTGTCGTTCCGATCCGTTCTCGAATTGTTTCGATCTGTTTAAATTGCGCGTATGTAAATAAGCTGACGAGAACAGCAACGATCGCTGCGATAATAAACAGTCGTCTTTTACGAACAATTTTTAACATCTCATTGTATACAAGATTAATCAATCGTTTCCCCTCCCGTTAATTCAATAAATAAGTCTTCTAGTGTTGGAAGTTTGCGTTCAATTCCACTGACATGTACCCCTGCTTCAATTAAACGGGCATTGCAACGCGCAATCGTTTCATTTGACTCATAGATTGTCACGAGTGCTCCATCTTTTTCACCAAGCACAGTCGTTTCATTTTGTAGTATTTGTTTTGCTTTATCTACCGGATCAACGCTCCAATATGTCCGAGCTTGTTCTTGTAGCAAATGTTCAACCGTATCAATGCGAATAATCTCCCCTTTAGACATAATCGCAACACGATCACACATGAGTTGTATTTCACTCAATAAATGTGATGAAACGAGCACACTTAACTGTTCTTTTTCAGCAAGCGATCGAATAAACTGTCTCATTTCACGAATGCCGACAGGGTCTAAACCGTTTGTTGGTTCGTCTAAAATAAGCACCGTCGGTTTTCCGAGTAGCGCTTGCGCAATACCGAGTCGTTGACGCATGCCGAGCGAATATGTGCGCACGAGATCATGAATCCGATTTTGTAGACCGACGAGTTCAACCACTTCTTGAATGCGATGAGCCGTAATTCCCGGCACCATTCGTGCAAAGTGTTCAAGATTTTCCCAACCGCTTAAATATGGATAAAGTTCAGGATTTTCAACAATACAGCCAATGTGTTGAATTGCTTTTGTAAATTGTTTTTGTAAATCATATCCACAAATTGAAATCGTTCCAGATGTCGGTCGAATCAATCCGACAAGCATGCGAATCGTTGTCGTCTTCCCTGCGCCATTTGGACCTAAGAAACCAAACACTTCGCCTTTTTTTAGTGAAAACGAAAGTCCTTTAATAATTTCTTTTTTTCCAATGGTTTTTCGCACGTTTTGCACAACTAATGTCTCTTCCATTATTTCTCTCCTTTCGTTAACGTAATGAGTGAAGCAACACGTTCACCAATTCGCTTATACCCTTCCTTATTAGGATGAAATTTATCTGTATATAAATAGTCGTTTACTTGCAGTTCAAACAAATCATATGTCGGAACGCAAATGATTGACTTATAGTTGGCTGCTACTTCAGATGCTGCATAATTCCAACTACGTACAACGGCAGATGTTTCTTTTCCGTTATCTAAATCATTAAATGGATTATACAAAGCGACATAAAATACTGGTGCGTTGCTATTCGCTGTACGAATGAGTCGGAAAATCGTATGTAGCTGCTCGACAAATTTCTTTTTTTCTTTTTCAATTTGAGTATGGGATAAGTCTCTTAGCGTTTCACCACCGCGAAATAAGTCGTTTCCTCCGATCGTCATTAAAATAATGTCAGCTTCTTTTAATTGACGTTGCACTTCTTTTTGTTTGAGTTGATTGATGAGTTGAGGAGAACGTTGTCCTTTAATGGATAAATTTATGAATTGAACGGGTTGATTTGTCCGTTTTTTTAGTTCATCTACAACATATCCAACGTACCCTTTCCCCGTTTCATCTCCTGTTCCACGTGTTAATGAGTCGCCAAGAGCGACAATCGAAAGCCCATTATTTTTCTGTATGTTTGAAGTTGTTGTTTTTGGTTGTTTGATCGAGGAAGCTTCGTAAAAAAATTGATCTTGAATCGTGACGATTAAACCGATAGCCCATAATAGTGTTGTTGCGGTACAAATCAATACGATTATCGTAATTATTCGTTTAGACACAATATCACCCTTTCGTTGTTTTCTATGTACCATCATAGACCATTTGTTGTTCAAACGCATAATGAAAACATGCAAAAAGCGAGCACATCGCTCGCTTTTAAAATTTCGCTTGATAATGTTCAATTTCCCAAGCATGGACAGCTGTTCGATAACTATCCCATTCGTTCTTTTTCATCGCTACGTATTCGTTAAATACGTGATCTCCTAATGTATGACGGCCAATTGTGCCATTTTCTAGTTCTTCAATCGCTTTCCCTAAACTACCTGGAAGGTTTTCAATACGAAGCTCTTTACGACGTTCATTCGTCATATGGAAAATATCTTCGTCGATTGGTGCTGGACAAGTGAGTTCTTTTTCTACACCATCAAGCCCTGCCTCAGCAATAACTGCAAATGCTAAATACGGATTGGCAGATGGATCTGGACAACGAAGCTCAACGCGTGTTGCCAATCCTCGTTTTGCAGGGATGCGAATTAATGCGGAGCGGTTCGATGCCGACCACGCAATATAACAAGGCGCTTCATATCCTGGGACGAGACGTTTATACGAGTTGACTAATGGATTCGTAATGGCTGCGAAACTTTTTACGTTATTCAATAAACCAGCAATAAATTGATATGCTGTTTCAGATAATTGATTGTCATCCGCTGGATCAAAAAACGCATTTTCTCCATCTTTAAATAGCGAAATGTTTACGTGCATACCTGAACCGTTAATACCGAAAATTGGTTTTGGCATGAACGTAGCGTGCAATCCGTATTTTTTAGCAATCGTTTTTACAACCCATTTATATGTTGTGGCATTGTCAGCGGAACTGAGCGCATCTGCATATTTAAAGTTAATTTCATGTTGACCTTCAGCCACTTCATGATGTGAAGCCTCAATGGTAAATCCCATTGCTTTTAACGCACGATAAATATCTAAGCGAACGCGTTCTCCAAGATCTTTTGGAGATGGCTCAAAATAGCCACCGCTATCTTGTGGTTTTGTTGTTGGGTTTCCGTTTTCATCCGTTTCAAATAAGAAGAACTCTAACTCAGGACCGACGGAGATCGTGTATCCTTTTTGCTTTGCACGTTCCACCGTTTTTTTCAATACGTTGCGCGGGTCTCCTTCGAATAATGTTCCGTCCGGATTGACAACAGAACAAAGAAAACGGGCTTCTGCGTATCCATCTTCTACAGTCCACGGCAATACTGCGAACGTTTGTAAATCAGGAAGTAAATATAAGTCTGATCGATTAATTGGTGAAAAACCTTTAATCGAAGATCCATCAAACATAATTTTCCCTTCTACTACATCATCTAGTTGTTCAGCTGTAACCGTGACGTGCTTTAAAACTCCTTCAATATCAACAAATTGTAAATGCAGCAATTCAACGTGTTTTTGTTTGATAATTTCTTTAATTTGTTCAAGCGTCGAAGTGTTTGTTTGTTCAGAAACAAGCAATTCACTCATGTTACATTACCTCACATTCTTATGTATAGTTTTATAACATGAGTTTATTATATGGAATCATTGTTCTTTTTTCAATAGTTTTTTATCAAATTTTCTGTATTTTTATTTAAAAAAGGACACGCCTCCTATGAGCGTGTCCGAATAAACAAAAACGACGGAAACCCTACCTCTCTTCCGTCCTTGCAGCTCCGAAGCTGCGCCAGTGAGAATTTGTTTTGTTACATATAAAAACGTAAAAATGGGATCTCGCGAAAGGCGAGACCCCGTACGTTTGACTATTTATGCTTTTTGGACGTTTGCCGCTTGCGGCCCACGGTTACCATTCACGATGTCAAATGTTACTTTTTCGCCTTCTTCCAACGTTTTAAATCCAGTACCTTGGATCGCTGTGAAGTGAACGAATACGTCTGTACCTCCGTCCGTCTCAATGAATCCAAAACCTTTCTCTGCATTAAACCATTTTACTTTACCTGTGTTCATGTGAAATTCCTCCAAAACAATTTTAAAAATTGACCACCGTTTCATTACTCATAAAACAAAAGCTGCACTTCTGTCAAGTCCTTATAAGATGAACCCGACAAAGGTGCAGCTTATAACGATCATTGATATAACGAACGAAATGGTACTTCTTAAGTATATAGGCTTAAAAAGAAAATGTCAAATGTTTTTTTATTTTTCTTTCCATTTGATGCTACAACCGATGCTTGGCTTTTGTTCTTTCGGAACAGGTTTCCCTAACAGCAATGCGTCCAGAGCTGAACGAATGGAGGAACCAGTCACTGGAATTCCATTACTTGGACGTGAATCATCGAGTTGACCGCGGTAAACGCATTTCAATTCACCGTCAAATATGTAAAAATCCGGCGTACATGCAGCTTGATATGCTTTTGCGACTTCTTGTGTTTCATCAAATAAATATGGAAATGGATATCCGAGTTGTTCGGCTACTTCTTTCATTTTTTCTGGAGAATCGTCTGGATATTTTTCTACATCATTTGAATTAATTGCAATAAATGAAACTCCTTTTGGTTGATAATCATTAGCCAAACGAACAAGTTCTTCTTGAACATGTTTCACAAATGGGCAATGATTGCAAATGAACATGATTACTGTTGCAATATCCGACTTGACATCTTCTAAACGAACGGTTTGGCCATTGATGACGTTAACAAGCTCAAACGACGGAGCTTTTTCTCCTAATGGAAACATATTTGATTCAACAGCTGGCATACAAATCACCCTTTCTTTTCCTCGTTCATTTACTATTATAGCAAAATGTACAAATAACAAAAAATAAGCAAGCTTGAGCCCGCTTATTTTTTGATTAGCTGTCCGCGTGTTACACCAAGTTGGTTAATAGCTTTCAGTGTACGCCATACGCTCGTACCGCTTCGTTTACCCTCAAGCGCTTCACGATATAAATTGACAACTTCTTCTACTTTTTTCGGCGACTCTTCCAAAAACTCAACACGATATGAACGAACACCAAGGGATAAAAAGTTTGGAATATATTCTGCCCCAGATTGTTCAATGGCGTTGTACACTGTATTTCGGCAACCGATATCGACACGAACTGGATGAAGCATACCGATACGATCTCGCAAGGAGACACGATGCTTTTCACATGGTCGTCCACAGTTTGTAAAATCGGTTCCTTCACTTAAAAATGTACAATATACACAATGTTCAGTATGAAACATCGGTAAGTGTTGATGAATAACGATTTCGATCCGTTCTGTTGGCGCTGCTCCAAGTAAATCAATCATTTGTTGAATGTTTAAATCGTAGGAAGGGGTAATGCGATCAAGTCCCCGAGATAAAAACAACTGTGCAGCCAGATGATTTGAAATATTAAGTGAAAAATCACCAATTAACACTTGTTCAACTAATTGACTCGTATAATATTGTACCGCTCCTAAACTACGCACTAAAATGGCATCTGGTTCAGCTTTTAAAATTCCTCTCAAAATCCCATTTTCTCCCGGCATATGAATGCGTGGAGTAGCTAAAGCGATCGGTTTATTCATGGCTCGTGCAATCTGTACAGCTTTTGGATAATCGGTTGTAAATTCGAAATCCGCATACACCATGTCTACATCTGTATCACATGCCGCTTCGACTTGTTCAAGCGTACGACAGAGCGCCATTAAAGAAGGGTTTTCTGCTCGTTGTTTTTGTCGGTAAGAAGATGTTAAATCAATGGCTTGCTTGATGTATAGCCGCGGACGTTGCCGTTTTTCAATAAGCTGTTCAACGGCTTGTCTTCTTATTCGGTTTAATTCTTTAACTGGAAGAATAACATTGTCTGTCGTATGCATATAAACGTCATGTAATTCAAAAATCGTTCCGCCTAATCTGCCGAACTGTTCTTTTATAAAATCTAGTGTTAATGGTCGCTTTTGGGCCACATCTAACAACTGCTCAGATTGAACAGTTACTTCATTACCTGTCGTTTCATCGCGCCATGTTGAAATGAGCGGTTTTCCTGCTTCGCCGTACACGCGTACAGTTAGTGGGAACAGGCGATATGGTCGTTCAGTTTCGAACGTTTTGCGCAAGCGACGTTCAAGCTCTTGGTCGCTCGTTTTCCAAATGCGGTCTCCGACATGTACGCGTGTTAAATTGACGTCATGTCGACCTGGGATGATTTCAACAAGCCCTTTTTCGACTTCTCCTTCGATTTTTTTTCCGTTTTTTCGTAAGTCATACACGCGTCCGCCTTCTTCTTTTTCCTCTGGGCGGCCTGCATCAAATACGATGCCATCCCCACGTTTTAACGGGGCTTGTAGTTCGCATAAAACCCCGTCTTTTAATACTTTTTTGACCGTTCCAAGAAATACACCACGGCTTTTCGGGAATGTTCCGTCAACAAGCTGTTTGTTGTTCGTTCCTTTTAAAAACCCATGTGTAAATCCTCGACTAAAGCTTTGTTGTAGTTCACGTATTTCCTCAGGTGAAGGAGTATAATGGCGTCCTGCTAAATATTCATCAATAGCTTTTCGGTATTTGCTGACAACATTCGCTACATATTCTGGTGACTTTAATCGCCCTTCGATTTTAAACGTGCTCACTCCCGCCTCAATGGGCTCCGGGACGAGATCAAGAGCAGCTAAATCTTTTGGTGAAAGTAAATAGGCAACGTTCCCCATTTCTTTTTGTTCGCCATCAACAATTAAATCGTATGGCAGACGACACGCTTGTGCGCATTCTCCGCGATTGGCTGAACGCCCACCCCACATTTCTGATGTTAAACATTGTCCTGAATATGATACACAAAGTGCTCCATGAACAAAAACTTCTAACGGGACATTTGTTTTCTCAGCAATTTTTTGAATGTGTGTTAAATTATTTTCGCGACCGAGCACCACCACTTCCAAGTTATAAGGCTTCAAAAACTCGACTGCTTCCGGAGATGTAACGGTCATTTGTGTTGATCCGTGAATCGGAAAATCAGGCGACATATCGCTAATAAGTTTGACAAGCCCTAAATCTTGGACAATCAGTGCATCTACTCCTGCATCTATACATGCTTCAACGAGCTGCTTTGCTTCTTCTAGCTCATTTTCAAACACTAAAATATTAAAAGTAACATATCCACGAACGTTGTGTTTATGCAAATAAGCCATCACATCTTTTAATTCTTCCATGCGAAAATTTTTCGCCCGTACACGTGCATTATATTTGTCGACACCAAAATAAACGGCGTCTGCTCCATTGGCAACAGCAGCACGAAGACAATCCCAATCTCCCGCCGGCGCTAACAGTTCAATTTTTCTCACAGCTGGTCAACCTCTCTATTTTTTATCATGAACAACAATATATTACCGAATATCCCCCTCGTTTGCCAACAAAGAAAAAGACCTGAACGTACAGGTCTTCTAGTCAACTACCTCACTTAGCTAACGCTTGAAGTGGAGGTCTCCTCGCCAAAGACGATGAATAAATGGGGGAACAAGATGTTTTGAAAAGAACTGAATGTCAAAATCTGAATTACTTTAAATTAAATTTTTTCATTAATTCCTCTTTAAATTTATAATTCTTTGCTTCTTGAGGCACGCCAACTTTTTCGCCATCATTACCAGGAATATCAATGTTGTGTTTACCCTCATTGACACCAGAAATTACGTACAGATCATCGTATTTAAAATCGGGCACAAGAAGTAGCATGTAGCTACGGTTTTTATCCATGTTTCGGTAGTTATTAATTGAAAATTTAGTCTTTCCGGGCATAATACCATTATCGTAAACGTAGCTTGGTTCAGCTACCTTGATAATATCCCCAGCTTTATAATCGTGAGTAGTTCTATTTTCAAGGACCTTATTTATTTTAAACTGAGTAATTGTATACGCATCTACTGTAAACCCTCTCTCATCGAATGTTACGAAGTTCTCACTTTCAATTGGTTTTCCAGTGACAACAAGTTGAGAAAAGGTAACCATTTCATCTACTGTGTTAAAGGATACTTGTTTAGCATCAATAGTTGATAAACTTACTTTTTTATCAGCCGACATATACCATAGACTTGAACCGAGAGAAATAAAACCTAACAGAGCTATTGAAATAATAATAATCTTATTTTTTTTCATATTCGTAATATCTCCTTTCATCTATTAATTTCCCCATTTTTGTTTTAGATGGTCTTTATCCGTCTGTTGAGGGGATCCGTATGTTGTTAGTTCATACTCCTTCATTACAGAGGCACCTGAATTGTCATTATGTCTCAAGCTTAGTGCGTGTCCAAATTCGTGAATAATAACGTCAGTTGATTCAGCAGAAGTTAGTGTGTTCATTTGAGGTGTATTGAGTCGAATTCTTGAACGATCCCTTGCATCCTCCGGATTTACTTGACGCCATCCGAAAAAGCCATACGTCCAATAATCTGCGGTAGCATAAACGGTTGAGCCGGAGATAGTTCCTGCATAAACAACAATGCTATAATATGTAGGCTCAGAAGTGACTTGTGAAATAGCAACCTTTGAAGAAATGTTATTCCAAGTTGCATATGCGGTGTCTGCACGATTATGGTAACCCGCACTGGAAACACTAGCATCACGCCAATACTTAAGGTTTTGTGCCCCAGTATATCCATTAGGATTATAATGATCTGAGTGGGCGTTAACTAAGATGGTTGGTAGTAAAAAGCTAGACCGAGAATAAGTAATAAAATTCTTTTGACTTTCATAATTTCATTCCTTTCTATAAATACATCTGCTGCATTTGACTGTTCCATATTTTGTTCTGTTTGTTTTGTTTCTTCTTGCTTATCCTCCGCTTGATTGTTGCACCCCGTTAATCCAAAAACAAAGGCTGCAATCAGTAGAATGATCCATTTTTTCATTGCTAAAAATCCCCCTTTTTCATTCAATCCGTAGTCCACTGTACTACATAATTGTGAAATTTATTTAAAATGAATGTGTTGAAAATGAAAAAAAGCGGCATTACACCGCTTTTTCTGTAAAATAATGCTTATAATATCCGCCGACTTTGCCACGATTATCGATAATAAAATAAAAATCATCTGTTTCGTTTTTCACTTCATACTCTTTGCCTGGTGTTAATACGTTATGTACAATGTATTTCTCTGCGTTCGTATGATTACATACAACTGTTTTAATCGTTGGACGTTCATGCCAGTTTAAATGAATCATCTTTTATTCCTCCCTCAAGATCCTTTATATTTGTTCAAAAATTTAGCAAGCTCATGTAATGCTTGTAATACAGCCAGATGTTTATCGTTTCCGCTCGCTTGCGCCGTGGCCACATCTTTAAACTTGGCGTGCGCTTCGTAAGACCCGTTCTTTTTGTATACATCTACCCGCACAGTTCCCCTCGGATGTGGAACGATAAAAAACTCCATTTTTTTCATTTTTCTCCCCACCTTTAAATCAAGCGTTTATTTAATTTAATAATAGTAGAAGATACGTGAGTTTGAAAGTATTGTTTTACATAGGGAGAAAAAGATATGTCTTTTACCCTTTTAATCAAGACGACGAATGGTGTAACCAGATTCGATTAACACACGTTGAATTTGATCAATATGCTCCTCATTTTTTGTTTCAAGGGAAAAACGTATTTCGGCTTGCCCAGGGAGAACGTTTGTTCCCATCCGTTGATGATCAATGGACATGACATTAGCTTCTAAATCCGCGATGATGCGCAACAATTTATTTAGTTGTCCCGGTTTGTCAGAGATGACCGTTGAAAATGTAACAAAGCGTCCAGATTCAACAAGCCCCCGTTCGATAATGCGTGAAATGAGCGTTACATCGACATTCCCCCCGCTTAAAATGGCTACAATGTTTTTTCCTTCAAGCGGAATTTTTTTGTACAATAAAGCAGCTAGTGAGCAAGCTGCCGAACCTTCGACAAGCAATTTGTTTCGTTCGAGTAAATATAACATTGTTCGTGAAATATCCGTCTCTTCGACACAAACGATATCGTCGACATATTTTTGTATGTATGAAAACGTTAAATCTCCAATTCGTTTCACAGCGATGCCATCGGCAATTGTATTCAATGGAGTAATCATAACGGGCTGATTATGTTGTTTTGCTGCTGTCGTGCTCGCGCAAGCAGTCGACTCAACGCCATATATGCGGATAGTAGGCTTTTTTTGTTTCATAGCAATAGCTAATCCTGCAAGTAACCCACCACCACCAACAGGGCAAACGACTGCATCAATATGGTCAAGCTGGTCAAATAATTCTAAACCAATTGTACCTTGTCCAGCAATAACGGTTGGGTCATCAAACGGATGAACGAATGTTGCACCTGTTTCTTGCTGAAGCTTTCGGGCATATTCTAACGATTCGTCAAATACATCACCGTGTAGAATAACGTTTGCGCCATAACTTTGTGTCGCTTGAATTTTACTTAATGGCGCCCCCTTCGGCATGACAATGGTACATGGTATTCCGATCATGCTGCTAGAATAAGCTACCCCTTGTGCATGATTTCCCGCTGAAGCTGCAATTACCCCACGCCTTTTCTCTTCTTTGCTCAATGAAATGATTTTATTGTACGATCCTCGAACTTTAAATGAACCTGTTTTCTGTAAGTTTTCTAATTTCATGTACACTCGATTATTTGATAGTCGACTAAACGTTTGTGAAAATTCAAGAGGAGTTTTGTGAACAACTGATTTCATTCGTTGTTGCGCTTCGTATATGTGTTGTAGCGTGATCAATTCATCTCATCCTCCTTTGCGTCTTTTTCATTATATGTTATTTGATCATAAACAAGCAATTGCCTATTTTCCTTCTTTGATTTTTAATTGATTATTTAGAACATAGTTCTATTATTTAAATTTGGGCAGAAAAAAAAGCTATGCATATTGCACAGCTCACAACCCCGCTGATTGTTGAAGACGTCTTGCAATTTCGAGAAAATCCTCGTATGAAATTCCTGGGGCAAATGTTTCCTCGACCGATTCCAAATCGGGGATCGGCGCTCCCGCTGGTGTTCCTTGAATCACTTCGAGCTGTCCCCCATCAAGCGGATGCGTTCCTTTCCAAATTTGCTTTACGTCTTGATAATCATGTTCACTAAATGTGTACAACTTCCGATGCCATCCTTGCTGTTCGTATTTACGTGCTGCATCAAATTTATCATTGCTTAAGTTAGGAATTGGCAACATTTTTGTCACATCAACACCTGTGACAATTTGAAGTGCTTTCGCATAAGCGGTAATGTGCACTCCTCCACGCACAAGTAAATAACCAATCATTTCTCTTGCGACAGGATGATCGGTCATCTCATATACTCTCATTTTATGTGTACGGGCACCACATTCTAAGAAAAAATTGTGCAGCAAATCTAAAACTAAGTTCCCACTGTTGAAGACGTAATCCCCTGACCACGATTTTCCCATTGAATCCCCTGGTAAAGCGGTTTGTGCTGTCGCGATAAAATGGTACGTATTTCGTTTATCTACCCCGCTTTGCATCGGAGTAACATCCGGATCCCCTTCAAACGTTGTTCCCGTCAAACATAGATTAATCGCCGTTGTAACGAGTTCGACATGACCTAATTCCTCTGCTGTAATACTTGCAACTAAATCATAAAAAGGTTTTAATTTTTTCTTTTCACGAAAGTTGAACGACTGAAACAAATAATTATTTAACGTTGACATTTCCCCGAATCTTCCGCCGAGCAACTCTTGTACTGCTGCGGCAGCATTTGCATCCGCGTACGTAGATTTCGGCAATTCAATCTGCAGTTTGTTCACTCTTGTAAACATTGCACTCCCCCTCTTATTTTGGCATAATCCAAATGATTTGCTGAATGCGAACAAAAAAGAGGGTATCGCTACTTTTTAATACAATGTGATCTGGTTTTACATCTTGAATTATGCCTTGCATATTTCCACGCACCGTTTCGATTACTACTTCCCTTCCTTTAATCGTTTGTAACGTTTGATAAACATAAGGGTCGATGAAAGCCATAAATTGCGGTGTCATTTTCCTCCCCCTTTCTAACTTTTCCTTTCCAGTTTATTCACTCGCATTTGTGTTTATTACATTTTTTCATTTAGAACATAGTTTTATAAAAAAATAAAATACATACTAGCTGATTTATTTGTTTTACGATAAACTTCAACATAGAAATAGTGAAACAAGGGGTTAGAACGATGGAAACTCATGAGCAATTAAAACGAAAAATAAACGATCTTGAAGAAGAAGTGAAATTATATAAACGTTTTATCGAACACATTCCTTTCCCATTTTCGTACGTCGATCACGAAATAGGAAAGATGTTGAAAAAGGAAAATGATATATCTACTCCGATCGTCGAAAGAATAGAAAAAAATGAGCGACAAAAACCAATATTACAATGGAAAATGGATTTACAAAAAGATTATCCATTTGAACAAGTTGAACAATTTTTAGCGCCTATTTTTGATCTTGTTTCCCACCATATCGTTTTTGTTGATGCGGACGGAATCATTACATTATGTAACTTACAGGCAGCGAACGACGTTGGCGTCAATCGGGATGAAATCATCGGCAAACATATTCGGGAGTTGTTAAACATTCCTGACGAACAGATTATGACGCTAAAAACACTGCGGACAAAACAACCGCTTTACAATTGTGAAGTGCTTGATCGGTACTATGGCATTATTAATACACGTATTTTATACAATGAAGATGGATCAATTAAACGCGTCATTAGCATGTTTCAATCGCTTAATCAAATGAAAGAAGCTGAAAAATTAGCGATCGCTGGGCGAATTGCTGCCGGGATTGCGCATGAAATTCGAAATCCGTTAACTACCGTGAGAGGATATTTACAGTTTTTGAAAGAGCAACTACCTGAACATATTGTCACACTTATCGAACAACTGTTGATTCCTGAACTTGATCGAGCAAACGATATTATCACAGACTTTTTAAACATTGCAAAACCAAACGAAATGAAAGTAGAGTGGATTGGCATAAACGAATTTATTCAAAACGATTTAGATCTTTTATTACGAAGCGAAGCCCTTCTTCACAATGTAGAGCTTTCATACGATCTAGATGAAAAACTACAACATCATGGTGTTTATATTGACAAAAATCAACTGATGCAGGTGTTTATTAACTTATTGCGCAATGCGATTGAAGCAAAAACAGGAAAGTCATTGAATGTACACATTCAAACAGCTCTGCACAATAACCTTGTTCAAATTTACGTCCTCGACAATGGACCTGGCATCCCTCCTACAATTATTCATCACATCTTTGATCCGTTTTTTTCGACGAAACAAACGGGAACAGGTCTTGGCCTATCTTTGTCGCGAAAAATTATTGAACTTCATAAAGGTTCAATGCGTGTGCAAAGCGAATTCGGGCGTGGCACATGTTTTATTATCGAACTGCCCATTTATTTAAAAAAATGAGGCTGCTTCATCGCAGCCTCATTTTTACGCTTCTTTTTGCTGCTCCACTTGTTCCTCCTTCCAGCATTCTACTTGATTGTCCATACCTATATTACGTGCGTAAAATACCGGATTTTTTCCTTGTTTTCGTTGCGTTGTATAGTCTTGTAAGGCAGCAAAGGCAACACGACCGAGCAAGAAAATCGAAATTAAGTTTACAACCACCATAAACGCCATGAATAAATCAGCTAAATCCCATACGATTTGAATGCTCGATACAGATCCCCAAATAACCATGAATAATACAGCTAAACGATAGACCAATAATGATACTTTACTCGAACGAATGAATTCAATATTTGTTTCACCGTAATAATAGTTTCCAATAATCGAACTATATGCAAATAAAAATATACTGACTGCCACAAATCCTTTTGCCCACTCACCAATGTGTGTGCTCAATGCCGTTTGTGTTAACGTAATTCCATCAAGCCCTTCCTTCATATAGTCGCCTGATAATAAGATCATGAACGCTGTTGCGCTACAAACTACTAACGTATCTACAAATACACCTAATGTTTGAATTAAACCTTGCTTTACAGGATGGGAAACTTCTGCTGTCGCCGCGGCGTTCGGCGCGCTTCCCATACCGGCTTCGTTAGAGAATAAACCTCGTTTAATCCCCATCATAATTGCTGCACCAAATCCTCCACCAACGGCTTGTTCAATACCAAATGCATTTTTCAAGATCAAAGCAAATACAGATGGTAATTCAGCAATGTTTGTCAACACGACATAAAACGCAATCAATAAGTATAAACCGGCCATAACGGGAACGATGATCGACGATGCTTTCGCAACACGATGCACACCACCGAAAATGATAAATGCCGTCAGAACAGTAAGTAAAATACCGATGACGATCCGATCCATTTGAAATGCATGCTCAAAGGCAAACGTAATCGTATTTGCCTGAACAGAGTTAAATACAAGACCAAATGAAAACGTAATTAAAACAGCAAACAATATACCAAGCCAACGTTTCTTGAGCCCTTGCTCGATATAATACGCTGGGCCTCCACGATAACCATTTTTATCTTTTATTTTATAAATTTGAGCAAGTGTGCTTTCCACAAAACTTGATGCCCCCCCAATTAGAGCAATTAACCACATCCAAAATACCGCACCAGGTCCACCGACAGAAATCGCTAACGCAACACCGGCTAAGTTACCTGTTCCAACGCGGGACGCTGTACTCATAAAAAACGCTTGTAACGACGAAATCGCACCTGTTTTTTCTGGCCCTTCTGTAATGACACGGAACATTTCACCGAAATAACGAAATTGAACAAACTTTGTGCGGAACGTAAAGTACAACCCAACGATAATTAAAAGTGCGATCAAAACGTACGACCATAATATGTTGTTTAAAAATGATACGATCGTTTGTAATAATTGCATACTCGTCACCTCACCTGATGTTTATAATTAAAAAACGACTTTTTCAATGTAACAAAACATAACATGAAAAGCAAGAGGATTATCTATGAATATGCAAAAATGATATGTTATAATATCGTCTGTCTATATTTTTACACGTATTTTTGGAGGAAAAAATGAAAGAAACATCTACGTTAAAAGAAAAAATAAAACAGTTCTTACATATACTACTTCCTGTTTTTCTTACCCAAATCAGCCTATATATGATGAACTTTTTTGATGTGACAATGACAGGAAAATATAGCGCAGTTGATTTAGCAGGTGTAGCCATCGGCTCAAACATTTGGGTTGCTATATTTACAGGAATTGGCGGAGTATTGACAGGTCTAACTCCAATCGTTTCCCAAGCGTTTGGGGCAAAAGATCATGAGCGTATTTCTCGAACGGTCGAGCAGGCAATATACTTGGCGATCGTTTTTGCCTGCTTTGTGTTGACAATTATTTATTTTCTCGTCCCTATTTTATTGGAAAACATGTATATCGAGAGCAATGTTCAAATCGTTGCCTATCAATATTTACAAGCATTATGTATTGGCATTGTCCCAATTTTTATTTATTACGTTCTCCGCTCCTTTATGGATGCCCTCGGTCAAACAAAGGTTACAATGATGTTAACGTTATGCTCACTCCCTTTAAACGTTTTACTAAACGATATATTCATTTTCGGACGATGGGGTATCCCCGCATTCGGGGGAGTCGGTGCAGGATATGCCACAAGCATCACGTATTGTTGCTTGTTACTATGTGCGTTTTTGCTCGTTCGCTTTCGTAAACCTTTTTCAACGTACAATATACTTAAGAAATTTCATCCGATCTCGTTATCCATTTGGAAGCAATTAATTTTGATCGGTACACCTATTGGACTAGCGATCTTTTTTGAAACGAGTATTTTTTCTGCTGTCACGTTGTTAATGAGTCAATTTGGAACAACAGCAATCGCCGCTCATCAAGCGGCATTAAATTTCGGTTCACTTTTATATATGATTCCACTAAGCGTTTCACTTACTTTAACCATTATTGTTGGTTTTGAAGTAGGTGCTAGTCGCTTAGAGCACGCAAAACAGTATTGTATCATCGGTATTTCATCTGCTGTAATGATGGCTATTGTTGCCTCTATCGTTCTACTATTATTTCGTGAACCGATCGCTTTCCTATATACGAATGATGAACACGTTTTGCAATGGACGAAGCAGTTCTTGTTATATGTTTTATTTTTTCAATTCTCAGATGCCGTTGCCGCTCCGATCCAAGGCGCATTACGTGGATACAAAGACGTTCGTTTTCCGTTTTTTATTGCGCTTGTATCGTATTGGTTCGTCGGTTTGCCTGTCGGATATATATTCGCTCATTATACAATTGCTGGACCGTTTGGATATTGGATCGGTCTTATTACCGGTCTAGCCTCAGGCGCTATATTGTTATTCGTACGGTTACGACAAAAATGGAAACATATATAAAAGCAAGAGGGAGCCCCCTCTTGCTTTTTAGCACCAAGCTGCACCGACGATAATAAGCAAGATAAAAAGTACGACGATGAGCACAAACGTTTTTCCGTATCCTGGATAACCATAACCATATCCATAGCCATATCCGTACATGATGCATTTCCTCCTTTATCGTTTAATTAATATCCCCAGCCACCAATATAAGCACTACCAACAATGATTAACAAAATAAACAATACAACAATTAACGCGAAACCACCGCCGTGATGATGTCCTCCACTCATCTTTTGGCACCTCCTTCTTGTACTAACAACCTATTCAATTGTTAAGAAAAAGGTTAGGGTTTTTTGAAAAATGGGTGAAAAACACGCCTGCCCTACAGACATCCCTTTACATGTTCAATGATTTTCCCCTTCGTCTTTCCCGTGTACTAGAAAGTGAAAATAAAAGCAAGGCAGTCCAAATGCAGCTAAATGCATATACATGAGCATTTGTAAACGGCTCATGGAACAAAAACACACCAAGAAGTAAACTTAACGTTGGTGAAATATATTGCAAAAATCCTAAAAAGGTTAACGAAATATGCTGAGCCCCCTTGGCAAAATATAAAAGGGGCAAGGCAGTCGCCGGACCAGCCCCTACAAGCAATAACATCGTTGCAAACGAAAAAGAAGCAACGTGTAGCTGTCCAAACGAGTGTATAATGAATATGAGCGCAAAAGGAGTCACAAGCATCGTCTCAACAGTCAAACCAATTGTTGCGTCAATCGAAATCACTTTTTTCACAAGACTATATAGCGCAAAGCTACAGGCAAGCGAAAGCGCAACCCATGGAATTTTTCCATATTCAATCGTCATAAGTAAAACTCCAACAGCTGCTAGAATAAACGATACGGCTTGCCATTTGTAAAGACGCTCTTTTAATACAACGACACCTAACAATACGTTTAACAATGGATTCATATAATATCCTAAACTTGCTTCAACCATATGATTATGGTTGACAGCCCATATGTAAATAAACCAATTAACGCTAATAAGTAGCGATGCAACGATTAAAGCGATGGCACGCTTTTTTTCTCGCCATAACAATCGACATGTATGCAAAAATGTAGACCAACTTTTTTGAACGATCAACAACGCAATCATAAAAAAAAAACGAAGCAACAATACGATAAGATAAAATTTCCTTCGCCTCGATATGTTCGAGTAATTTCCAATACAAAGGCAATATTCCCCACAATACATAAGCGAGCAAGGCATAGATCGTGCCAAGTTTTTTATTTTCCATTTTGCAGCTCCTTCCTTCATCTCAATCCTCATGCTCATACGGCTCAATATGCACATGAGCATAAACAATGCCATATTTTTGTTCAAGCAAACGCTCAACTTGATCCGCAATGTCGTGACTTGTTACAACATTTAAATGTGGGGCGACACAAATAATAACGTCTATGACAACATCATTGCCGTACATTCTCCCCTTAATATCTACCACCTGCTCCACGCCGTTAATATGCTCAATGTCCTGTTTATACTTTTGTAGCGTTTTGTCATCAAACCCATCAGTCAACGTATGAGACGCCTCTTTAAAAATGCCCCATGCGGTCTTGCAAATGATAAATCCAATAATAAAAGCGGTGACAGGGTCGAGCCAACGCATATGTAACTGGGCACCTATCACACCAACAATGGTTCCTACACTAACAAGTACATCGGACAAATGATCTTTGGCAGCAGCGGCAAGCGCTTGGCTATTTGTGACGATAGCTAAACGCTTATTGAACATATATACGGCAAACATAAATACGGCTGAAGCGCCAGCCGTCCATACTGCTACTAAATCCGGCTTTACATACTCCCCTTCCTTCAACGTTTGCACGGCGTTTACTAATACGTCTAATCCGATAGACATCATAATAAACGCTGCGATTAAAGAAGAAATATGTTCTGCACGCGAATGGCCATACGGATGGTTATCATCACGAGGTTTTTTTGCGATGAGTAATCCAATTAAAATGGCGGTAGAAGCAAGAATATCAGTAAAATTATTCCACCCATCTGCTTTTAATGCTTCAGAACTTGACATATATCCGACGTACAACTTAGTTAAAGATAAAACAATATAAGCACCAATGCTTACCCATGCCCCTATCTCAGGCTTCATTTGTGTCATATGCTCCACCAACTTCTCAATCATTTTTGCGTTAACATTGTACCAAGCGTACATCGTGTGGGTCTATAGCAACAAAATTGGTTCATTGAAGAACAGTAGGAAACGTGCAATAACATTGCCTTTAACCAAATTTACTGTTGACGTCTAATAAAAAAATGTGATAAAGTGTTTAATGTTTCATCACTCTACCAATTTATCAAACTAAAGTGTTTTTTCGGAGGTCTTGATTATGAATGCAGTTGTCATCTCAGTACTCGTCATGCTCATTCTTAGTTTAATGCGAATGAACGTCGTATTTTCGTTATTAATTGCATCATTAGTAGGAGGATGGATCGGAAATCTTGGTCTCTCCAAAACGGTTGAATCATTTTCAGAAGGACTGGGGAATAGTGCAGAAGTCGCGTTAAGTTATGCTTTGTTAGGTGGGTTTGCCATCGCTATTTCAAAAACAGGATTGCCGAATGCCATTGTTCATGTGATTATAAAAATCGTTGGAAAACAAGGGGAGGAAAAAAGGACACAATATTCCAAAGCACTTGTTCTTCTTTTCATTTTATTGATGTCTTGTTTTTCACAAAACTTAATTCCAATCCATATTGCGTTTATTCCTATTTTGATTCCGCCACTTTTACACGTTTTAAATGAATTGCAAGTAGATCGTCGGTTAATCGCATCAATCATTACTTTTGGTTTAATTACCCCTTATATGTGGCTACCTACCGGATTTGGTGCCATTTTTCATGACATTGTACAATCTAACATGGCTCAAGGTGGGTTAGTTGTTGCAAAGTCAAATATTCCAAAAGCGATGTTTTTACCTTCACTCGGAATGATCGTCGGTTTGCTTCTTGCTTTTTTCACATATCGAAAACCGCGTACGTATAAACAAGTAAAACTAGAAAGTGAAGGAACTTCGTCGTTTCAACGACGTGGGGTATGGTTTGCGGTTATTGCTGTCATCGTTGCTTTAACTGTGCAACTTGCTCTCGATTCTATGATTTTTGGAGCATTTGCAGGAATTGTCGTCATTTACTTAAGCGGATGTATCCGTTTAGCAGAAAGCGATCGTTTATTAACAGACGGAATGCGCATGATGGCATTTATTGGATTTGTTATGTTAAGCGCCTCAGGTTTTGCTAACGTATTAAAACAAACCGGGCATATTGAGAAACTTGTTGAACAAGCAGCTGCTCTTATTGGGCATAACATGGCGCTTGGTGCATTGCTTATGTTAATTGTCGGACTACTGATCACAATGGGAATTGGGTCTTCGTTTTCTACCATTCCAATTATTGCAACCATTTTCGTTCCGCTTTGTATGAAACTTGGGCTTAGTCCGATGGCAACGATTGCGATTATTGGTGCTGCTGGTGCACTTGGTGATGCTGGATCACCTGCCTCTGATAGCACACTCGGCCCAACATCGGGTTTAAATGTTGACGGTCAACATCATCACATTTGGGATACATGCGTCCCAACTTTTATTCATTACAATATTCCTGTTATTATTTTCGCATGGATCGCAGCAATTGTGTTATAAAAAGGGAGCTACTTTCACACAGTAGCTCCCTTTTTGTCGAAATTTCGGCGCACATTCCGACATTTTTTTTAAACGAAATATGTTAATGTATTGTAAAGTGTCAAGGCCGATTATTTTTTCCCCAAAATCGCCGGTTTAAAATTCCCCAGAAGGACCTCATTGATCCTTCTGTTTTTCTTGTTGGAGCCTTTTTTCCCGCAATCGATAGCTTTCCCCCTTTAGGTT
>NZ_SDLG01000022.1:0-45078 GCF_013096965.1 Anoxybacillus sp. CHMUD | reverse complement strand
TGAGATTTCCCATCGCGTCAAGCGAGTAAGATCCCTTGAAGATGACAAGGTAGATAGGTCCGAGGTGGAAGCGTGGCGACACGTGCAGCTGACGGATACTAATCGATCGAGGACTTAACTAAACACATACGAAAAGCGCAGGCGACTGTCCAGCCACGAAGAACGCGAAAGGCCTGCGAGGAGGCTGTTGCCGCCACAGCAGGACTGAAGCGATTCGAGGGGCTAGGAGCCGCAGCTAGACAAAAGAAAAGCGGAGAACGGTTCTTGACGTAGTCAAGAAAACATCCGACGGAGCCGAAAGCTTTTGACGAAGACGTGCACGCACGTCGAACGGAAAAAGCGCAGGCGTAGGAGGATGTTAGTTCGAAGCTAGACATCACGAAAAGCGGAGGCGACTGTTTAGCCTGTTATCTAGTTTTGAAGGAATAAAAAAATGCTTGACAACAAAAAATATTCCGTTATAATAACATTTGTCTAAAGCATTATTGCTCGGTGACGATGGCGGAGAGGTCACACCCGTTCCCATCCCGAACACGGAAGTTAAGCTCTCCAGCGCCGATGGTAGTTGGCGGGACACCGCCTGCGAGAGTAGGACGTTGCCGGGCAAAACAATATGTTATTCCGCAGTAGCTCAGTGACGAGCGATGCTTCATCGATCAAGCTGCGAGTTGCCTCGACGCATTCATCATCATTGAGTATGCGAGTAGAGGAAGAGGCAGTAGCATTCAATTGAAATAATGGTTAAGCAGTATGAATTACTTACATTTTTATTCCGCAGTAGCTCAGTGGTAGAGCACTCGGCTGTTAACCGAGCGGTCGTAGGTTCGAATCCTACCTGCGGAGCCAGTGCTTCCATAGCTCAGTTGGTAGAGCACTTCCATGGTAAGGAAGAGGTCACCGGTTCAAGCCCGGTTGGAAGCTTGTGTGTCGTATGTTGGCCCGTTGGTCAAGTGGTTAAGACACCGCCCTTTCACGGCGGTAACACGGGTTCGAATCCCGTACGGGTCATCTCTTTTACGGAGGATTAGCTCAGCTGGGAGAGCACTTGCCTTACAAGCAAGGGGTCGGCGGTTCGATCCCGTCATCCTCCACCATACGTTTTGATGAATGTGTAGGAAATTGGGTAGCATAATGTAGTCTAGGGAAAATGACTGCCGGCTTAGCTCAATTGGTAGAGCAACTGACTTGTAATCAGTAGGTTGCGGGTTCAAGTCCTGCAGCCGGCACCATCCGTGGAGGGGTAGCGAAGTGGCTAAACGCGGCGGACTGTAAATCCGCTCCCTTTGGGTTCGGCGGTTCGAATCCGTCCCCCTCCACCATTTGTTTTCACATAATGATTACATACATTTTTGTCATATCAATGTCGGATTATTTCGCGAATTTCCTTCAGAAATTCTCAAAATAATCCTGCGGTGTTAATTCATGAGGTAAATTCTGAGAAGTTAACTCATGAAGTTATATCAATGGGCTATAGCCAAGCGGTAAGGCAACGGACTTTGACTCCGTGATGCGCTGGTTCGAATCCAGCTAGCCCAGCCATTTAATTATAATTTAACTTATAACGAGCCATTAGCTCAGTAGGTAGAGCATCTGACTTTTAATCAGAGGGTCGGAGGTTCGAGTCCTCCATGGCTCACTGTTTGCGGAAGTAGTTCAGTGGTAGAACACCACCTTGCCAAGGTGGGGGTCGCGGGTTCGAGTCCCGTCTTCCGCTCCATGGGGCCTTAGCTCAGCTGGGAGAGCGCCTGCTTTGCACGCAGGAGGTCATCGGTTCGATCCCGATAGGCTCCATACTAAAACCTTAGGTAATACCTAAGGTTTTTTTCTGTTTGTTATAGAATAAATATTCAAAAAGTTGTCGAGTTGAGCCAACTGTTTCTCCTCATGTACAATAAACATCAGATACAACAAGGGGAGGAGATCGAGATGGACATTTCGATTATTGGAGTGCCAATGGACTTAGGACAAACACGCCGTGGTGTTGATATGGGGCCAAGTGCCATTCGCTACGCTGGCGTAGTAGAGCGTTTAGAAAACTTAAATCATGATATTGAGGATTTAGGAGATATTCAAATTGGTCGCGCTGAGCGCGTTCAAGATGTGACAAATCCAAAATTACGAAACTTGAAAGCGGTTGCTGAGGCGAATGAAAAACTAGCCGCTACGGTGGATGAAGTTGTGGCCAAAGGTCGTTTCCCACTAGTGCTTGGTGGGGATCACAGCATTGCGATTGGGACACTTGCAGGAGTGGCTAGACATTATAAAAGTTTAGGCGTCATTTGGTACGATGCGCACGGAGATTTAAACACGGAGGAAACATCGCCCTCGGGAAATATTCACGGTATGTCGCTTGCTGCAAGTTTAGGACTTGGTCATCCAGCTTTAACGATGATTGGTGGATATAGTCCAAAAGTGAAACCAGAAAATATTGTGATCATCGGTGCTCGTGCACTTGATGAAGGCGAAAAACAATTAATTAAAGAAAAAGGAATCAAAATATATACAATGCATGAGGTTGATCGTCTCGGTATGACAAAAGTAATGGAAGAGACGATTGCGTATTTAAAAGAACGAACAGACGGTGTACATTTGTCTCTTGACTTAGATGGGCTTGACCCACATGATGCACCTGGAGTTGGAACGCCGGTGATCGGTGGGCTCTCTTACCGTGAAAGTCATTTAGCGATGGAAATGTTAGCTGAAGCGCAAATCATCACTTCAGCTGAATTTGTTGAAGTGAATCCGATTTTAGATGAGCGCAATAAAACAGCTGCAACTGCTGTCGCTTTAATGGGATCGCTGTTCGGTGAGAAGCTTGTATGAGAGGTGGCATGATGCCACCTCTTCATTTTTTTTAAAAATATGAATATATTCGTTGCGATTTGTGGAACTTTGCTTTATGTTATTCGTATAAAATAGTAGCCCCCATGTGGAGGTAAATATTACATGGACATGTTTATTAGGCAACGCATTAAAGCAGTTAAAAAAGGAGATCAAAGTGCTTTTGCTGATATTGTTGAAATGTACAAAGATAAAATTTATCAACTATGCTATCGCATGTTAGGAAATCGTCATGAGGCGGAGGATGCGGCACAAGAAGCGTTTATTCGGGCGTATGTCAACATCCATACGTACGATCCAACTATGAAATTTTCTTCTTGGTTGTATCGCATTGCAACGAATTTATCGATCGATCGCATGCGTAAAAAAAATCCTGATGTTTATTTAGATGCGGAAGTGTCAGGAACAGATGGGCTAACGATGTACTCTCAGCTTGCAGATAAGGGAACTTCTCCGGAAGATGCTTTAGAAAGCTTAGAGTTACAGAAAATGGTTCAAGAAGCGATTTTAAAATTGCCGGAAAAATATCGCACAGTCATCGTTTTAAAATATATTGACGAGCTATCGTTACAAGAAATTAGTGACATTTTAAACTTGCCGATTGGCACAGTAAAAACGCGCATTCATCGTGGTCGTGAAGCATTGCGTAAACATTTAGGCCATTTATGATAAAAGGAGTGAGACAGATGCCATGCTCTAAACAAATTGTTCAATGGATGCATGACTACTTAGATGGGGATATTCCAAAAGAGGAAGAACGACAATTGCGTAGCCATATTCAACAATGTGAAGCATGTCGCGAGCATTTTTATGCATTGGAAAAAACAGTGGCGTTTGTCGAAAACGTTTCTCACTTCACCCCTTCAGACGATTTTATCAAAAAAGTGATGTACAACTTACCTCGTGAAAAACGACGTGTACGTTGGAAACGGTGGTTTACTCATCATCCGTTTTTAACGGCTGCATCACTATTTCTCCTATTAAGCACAAGTGGCTTGTGGGCCGTTTGGCAAGAAGACAATGAATTTTCGTTTTCTAAGCAAGAACATTTAATTGTTCAAAATCATACTATCATTGTGCCGAAAGGAAAAGTCGTGGAAGGTGATATTGTTGTCCGAAATGGTGATATTCAAATTGAAGGAGAAGTGCGTGGCAACGTTACTGTTATTAACGGTCATAAATATTTAGCTTCTGCTGGTGAAGTAACCGGACAAATTGAAGAAGTTAATGAAGTATTTGATTGGATTTGGTATAATGTAAAAAGAGTCGGTTACAATATCGCCAAAACATTAACGAAATAGCCATCCATATTGATGGCTTTTTTACATGTGAGAGCAATTAGAATGAGTGAAGGAAGTGTAAGAATGCCATTTGGAGAGCTCCCAACATTTGTGAATTACCTCATTAAGTTTGTAGACATTCTTGTCGTTTGGTTTGTGATTTACAAACTCATTATGGTTGTGCGTGGCACGAAAGCGGTGCAACTGCTAAAAGGGATTATTGTCATTATCCTTGTTCGCATTGTAAGTAGCTTTATTGGATTAAGCACATTGCAATGGTTGATGGATCAGGCGATTACATGGGGTTTTTTAGCTATCATCATTATTTTCCAGCCTGAGTTACGTCGAGCACTTGAACAGCTAGGGAGGGGAAAACTGTTTTCTCGGAGCACGACGCCTGAAGAGGAAGAGCAAACGCACATCATTGAAGCGATTGTGAAAGCGACAGAGTATATGGCAAAACGACGAATCGGGGCGTTAATTTCTATTGAACGAGAAACAGGAATGGGCGATTACATTGAAACCGGCATCCCATTACACGCACATGTTTCATCAGAATTGCTCATTAACATTTTTATTCCAAATACGCCACTTCACGATGGAGCTGTTATTGTTCAAAGAAATCAAATCGCTGCGGCATCTTGTTATTTGCCACTGTCTGAAAGCCCGTTTATTTCTAAAGAGCTTGGCACGCGACATCGCGCGGCATTAGGTATTAGTGAAGTGACCGACAGCATTACCGTTGTTGTATCCGAAGAAACTGGAGCAATTTCTGTTACGAAAAATGGGGAGCTTTACCGTGACTTAAAGTTAGATGTATTGAGAGAATTGCTGACGAAAGAGCTCATCCAACCGAAGACAACTTCCTCATCTCGTTGGCAGTGGAGGGCGAAAAAAAGTGGATAAATGGATGAATAGCCCATGGTTTATACGTATTTTTTCTTTGTTGTTAGCGCTTATGATTTACGTTTCAGTCAATATTGAAACACAATCGAATAGTACGTCACGAAATACGGTCGGTCAATCGGATGTTGAAACGGTGACGGACGTTCCGGTCGTCGCGTATTACGATCAAGAAAACCTTGTTGTTTCAGGGATCCCCCAATCTGTGAATGTCATGCTTGAGGGGCCAAAAAGCATTGTTACGCCAACGAAGCTGCAGCGAGATTTTGAAGTGTATGTCGATTTATCTAAGTTGTCAATTGGCAAACATACTGTTCCTTTGAAATACCGAAATATTTCGGAAAAGTTGCGTGTCACTATTGATCCAGCGACAATTACTGTAACGATTGATGAACGAGTGTCAAAAGACTTTCCAGTAGAAGTTGACTTTATTAATAAATCACAAATTGCAGATGGTTATTCACCAGAACAGCCAATTGTGAAGCCAAATGTTGTGAAAGTGACCGGAGCAAAAACATTAATTGATAAAGTGGCATTAGTAAAGGCACGTGTAGACTTAAAAGGAGTTGAAGAAACAATTGAGAGGGAGTCGAAAGTGACGGTATATGATAAAGAAGGAAATGTGTTACCGCTCGATGTGGAACCATCCATTGTCGACATTACCGTGCCAATAAAAAGTCCAAGTAAAACTGTTCCTTTAAAAATTGAACGAAAAGGAACGTTACGCGAAGGATTAAGCATTGTCAAAATGGAAGTAATTCCGAGTGAAGTAACGATTTTTGGACCAAAAGCAAAGATCGATGAGATCGAGTTTATTAGTGGTATTGAAGTCGACTTAAGCGATATTACAAGTGATACCACTTTACAAGTTGATGTGCCTGTTCCAAAAGGAGCTAAAATGGTAGATCCGGCGAAAGTGACAATTTTAATTGAAATTGAACAGGAAAAAGAAAGGACATTTGATCAAGTTCCAATTGAAATCATCGGACTAAACGATGCGTACAAGGCAGAATTTATCGATCCTGCTGATCGAAATGTTACACTAACGGCTTTAGGGGCCCAAAGTGTATTGGATGCTATTCAGTTGAAAGATATTGAGGTATACTTAAACGTTAGTGAATTAGGTATTGGAGAACATGACGTACCAATTGAAGTCAATGGTCCTCAAAACGTTCGATGGAGACTACCGCAAAAAGAAGCAACGATTCGCATTACAAGAAACGAGTAATAATAGAAGGAGCGATAGCATGGGTAAGTATTTCGGAACAGACGGTGTTCGAGGGATTGCCAATAGCGAATTAACGCCAGAATTAGCTTTTAAAATTGGTCGTTTTGGTGGATATGTATTAACGAAAGATAAAGAACGTCCGAAAGTATTAATCGGACGCGATACACGCATTTCTGGTCATATGCTCGAAGGAGCGCTTGTTGCTGGATTGCTCTCCATCGGGGCAGAAGTGATGCGCCTTGGTGTTATTTCGACGCCGGGTGTAGCTTACTTAACAAAAGCGCTAGGGGCACAAGCAGGAGTTATGATCTCTGCTTCCCATAACCCCGTTCAAGATAACGGCATTAAGTTTTTCGGTCCAGATGGGTTTAAGCTTTCTGATGAACAAGAGTTAGAAATTGAAGCACTTCTTGATAGTGAAGAAGATACGTTGCCACGTCCAATCGGCAAAGATTTAGGGCAAGTAAACGACTATTTTGAAGGTGGACAAAAATATTTACAATATTTAAAACAAACGGTAGATGAAGATTTTTCAGGCATTCATGTCGCGCTTGATTGTGCACATGGGGCGACATCGGCATTAGCGACACATTTATTTGCTGATTTAGATGCCGATGTATCGACGATGGGTGCATCACCGAACGGATTAAACATTAACGACGGTGTCGGTTCGACGCATCCAGAGGCGTTGGCTGCGTTTGTGAAAGAAAAAGGAGCAGATGTAGGATTAGCGTTTGATGGCGATGGTGACCGATTAATTGCGGTGGATGAAAACGGTCAAATTGTTGACGGTGACCAAATTATGTACATTTGCGCGAAATATCTCAATGAACAAGGCCGCTTAAAACATCAAACGGTCGTCTCGACCGTCATGAGCAATCTCGGCTTTTATAAAGCGCTTGAAGCGCAAGGGATCAAAAGCGTACAAACAGCCGTTGGCGACCGTTATGTCGTCGAAGAAATGAAAAAGAACGGCTACAATTTAGGTGGAGAACAATCGGGGCATATTATTTTCCTTGATTACAATACGACAGGGGATGGATTGTTGACGGCGCTGCAGCTTGTCAACATTATGAAAATGACGAAAAAGCCGCTTTCTGAGCTAGCGGGGGAAATGAAAAAATACCCACAAAAATTAGTGAATGTAAAAGTAACAGATAAACAGGAAGCAATCGCAAACGAAGAAGTGCAACGTGTCATTCGCGAAGTGGAAGAAGAGATGGCTGGAAACGGCCGCATTCTCGTTCGTCCGTCTGGTACGGAGCCGCTCGTTCGTGTGATGGCAGAGGCGCCGACAAATGAACTTTGCGATCAATACGTCGAGCGCATTGCGTCCGTTATTCGTGAACGCTTTGGCGTACAATAATGGTTTCAGTAAACGATATGCATAAATGGAACAGTTTATTCCATTTATGCATATTTTGTTTATACAGGGGTAAGCGATACACATTGACGTTTGCCTCTTTGTTGTTGTAAACTATTGTTGTTTGACATCTTACATGAAAGGAGGATAGCGGAAAAAAAGTTTCACAAAAGCGCCTGGACTAAGCTTTGGACGGGAAAAAAGCTTAGTTGACGAGGAGGAGGTTTATCGAGTGTTCGGCGGATGCCTCCCGGCTGATGCGATGACAGCCGCAAGTTCTTTCTTAAAACAAAGAGGCGACTCTTTGCACAAAGGAAAGAACGTTCATCGCAAACAAATATTTTAAGGGGCAAGAGCCCCTTCTTGCCCCTATTATTAGGGAGGATTTATTATGTGCGGAATCGTTGGTTATATTGGTGAACAACCAGCAAAAGAAATTTTATTGTACGGATTAGAAAAATTAGAATACCGTGGCTATGACTCGGCAGGGATTGCGTTATTAAACGAAAAAGGTGTTCATGTGTTTAAAGAAAAGGGACGCATTGCTGACTTGCGCGCGATTGTCGCAGAAGATGTCGATGCGCCGCTTGGCATTGGCCATACACGTTGGGCAACACATGGCGTACCAAACCGCGCGAATGCTCATCCACATCAAAGTGCATCTGGCCGCTTCACGCTTGTGCATAACGGTGTGATCGAAAACTACGAATTGTTAAAACGCGATTATTTAGCACATGTGACGTTTAAAAGTGACACAGATACAGAAGTTATTGTTCAGTTAATCGAAACGTTTGTAAATGACGGATTGTCGGTGGAAGAAGCGTTTCGTAAGACGCTTTCGTTATTAAAAGGTTCGTATGCGATCGCGTTAATTGATGCCGAAAACGATGGTGTCATTTATGCGGCGAAAAACAAAAGCCCGCTTTTAGCTGGGTTAGGCGAAGGATTTAATGTCGTCGCAAGCGACGCATTAGCGATGTTACAAGTGACAAATCGATATGTTGAGTTAATGGATAAAGAAATCGTCATTGTGACAAAAGAAAGTGTGACGATTAAAAAGTTAAATGGTGAAGTCGTAGAGCGTGCACCGTATGTAGCGGAATTAGATGCAAGCGACATTGAAAAAGGAACGTATCCTTACTACATGTTGAAAGAAATTGACGAACAACCGCTTGTCATTCGTCGTTTAATTGAAAAATATCGCAATGAACAAGGCGAGTTAGCGATTGATGAAGATATCGTGCAAGCAGTGAATGAAGCCGATCGCTTATATATCGTCGCGTGCGGCACGAGCTATCATGCTGGTTTAGTCGGTAAGCAATTGATCGAAAACTGGGCGAAAATCCCTGTTGAAGTGCACATTGCAAGCGAATTTTCATACAATATGCCGCTTTTATCGGAAAAACCGCTCTTTATTTATATTTCACAAAGCGGGGAGACGGCAGATAGCCGCGCGGTGCTCGTGCGCACGAAAGAGCTTGGTTATAAATCATTAACGATTACGAACGTGCCAGGTTCGACATTATCGCGCGAAGCAGATTATACGCTTCTTCTTCATGCTGGGCCAGAAATCGCTGTTGCATCAACGAAAGCATATACAGCACAAATTGCGGTGCTTGCGATGTTAGCGGCGGTCGCTGCGAAAGCAAAAGGCATCGCGCTAGATGTTGACGTCACAAAAGAACTCGGCATTGTCGCCAATGCGATGGAGACACTTTGCGACGCAAAACATGAAATGGAACAAATTGCACGCGAATATTTAGCGACAACACGCAACTGCTTCTTTATCGGTCGCGCGGTTGACTATTATGTCGTATTAGAAGGGGCATTAAAGCTAAAAGAAATTTCTTACATTCAAGCAGAAGGCTTTGCAGGTGGAGAATTGAAGCACGGTACGATCGCTTTAATTGAAAACGGCACACCAGTCATTGCCCTAGCGACACAAGAACATGTGAACTTAAGCATTCGCGGAAACGTCAAAGAAGTGGTCGCTCGCGGCGCTAATCCGTGCATCATTTCCATGAAAGGATTAGACATGGAGGACGACCGTTTCGTCATTCCAGCTGTTCATCCAATGCTTACGCCGCTTGCATCTGTCGTGCCATTGCAATTAATTGCTTACTATGCAGCATTACACCGCGGCTGCGACGTCGACAAACCGCGCAACTTAGCGAAGTCGGTAACGGTGGAGTAAAAATTAGAAGAAATGATAAAAACACACGTCACGATGTATGTAATCGGACGTGTGTTTTTTCGTGTAAATATTTATGCCTTGTTGTTTCGTTTGTTTTGCTGATACAGTTGTACGATTTGTTCCTCCTGTTCGCTGATGATGACTTTTGGAACAGGGGTTGGTTTTTTGTTTTGATCGATGGCGACCATCGTTAAAAAGCATGTCGTTGTTAAGTGATGTTCGCCTGTAAATAAATCTTCTGTTTCGACTTTGACGAATACTTTCATGGATGTGCGTCCGGTCGAGTAGACGAATGCTTCAAGCTTTAAAATATCGCCAACTTTTGCGGACGAAATGAAATCAACTTTGTCAATCGAAACGGTGACGACTGCTTTTCGTGCATGACGCATGGCGGATATTGCCGCAATTTCATCAATGTAAGCTAAAACGGTACCGCCAAAAATCGTGCCGAGATGGTTCGTATCAGAAGGCAATACGAGCCGTGTTTGAATCGTTTTCGACTGCTCGACGCTTACTTCCATGACTTCATCCCTCCGTAAGCTAAAAGACGCTCGCGGTATTCGCGTGCTGCCTCTACCATCACTTGAAGTGCGGCAATCGTTTCTTCTTCTTTTCGAGTTTTTAATCCGCAATCAGGATTGACCCAAAATTGTTCTGGACGAAGAACGCGAAGTGCCCGTTCGATTTGTTCGCTTAGTTCTTCTTTTGTCGGAATGCGTGGGCTATGAATGTCATACACCCCTAATCCGATTCCCTTCTCATACTCATATGTTTCAAATACAGAAACAAGTTCACCGTGGCTTCGCGACGATTCAATAGAAATGACATCCGCATCAAGCTCATCAATGATATGCATCATATGTTCAAATTGTGAATAGCACATATGCGTATGAATTTGCGTTTCCTCTTCCACCGATGAGGTCGTGATACGAAATGCGATAACGGCATCTTCCCAATACGATGCATGTTTTTTTGTTTTCAAAGGCAATCCTTCCCGTAACGCTGGCTCGTCGACTTGAATGATACGTATTCCTTCTTTTTCTAACTGCAGCACTTCTTCACGAATCGCAAGAGCGAGCTGAATGAGCACACGTTTCCGTGAAATATCGTTGCGAACGAACGACCAGTTTAAAATAGTTACTGGTCCTGTTAACATTCCTTTCACAGGTTTAGTCGTTAATGATTGGGCATATACTGTTTCTTCTATGGTCATCGGTTGTTGATAGGCAATATCGCTAAAAATAATAGGTGGGCGCACACAACGCGAGCCGTATGATTGCACCCAGCCGTTTGTTGTGCATGCCATGCCTTGCAGTTTTTCACCGAAAAACTCCACCATATCTGTACGTTCAAATTCGCCATGGACAAGCACATCGAGCTGAAGTTGCTCTTGAATGTCGATCCATTTTGCGATTTCTTTTTTTATAAACGACTTATATTGATTGTCGTTCCATTCGCCTTTTTTCCACTTCATTCGAGCTTGGCGCACGTCGCTCGTTTGTGGGAAGCTTCCAATCGTCGTTGTTGGCAACAGCGGAAGTTGTAAATGTGCTTGTTGTACTTTTCGTCGTTCGTTGTAAGGCACGCGGCTTACCGGAACGGTTTCGGCTGTTTGTTCTTGTTCGTGGTGAAGTTTGGCGAAATAAACGTTTGTTTGTTCATCGTATTTGATTAGCTCGTCGATCGTTACGTTTCCGTTCATATACTCTGTCAACATACGTATTTCATCTAATTTTTCATCGGCAAATGATAAAGCCCCAGCAAGCTCCGTCGGCAATGCATGTTCATGTTTTGTCGTGACAGGAACATGCAGTAAGCTGCAAGACGGTTGAATGATCAGTTGTTCGGCAACGTTTGCTAAATGATGAAGGAGCGTTGCTTTTTGGGCAAGCGAGCTTTTCCATACATTGCGACCGTCTACAATCCCAGCAACTAATATTTTATCTTTCGGAAATCCGTACGTGTTTATGTTTTTCATGTTCTCGCCATCGTCATGCACGAAATCAAGCCCAATGCCTGCGACAGGTAAAGCAACGATTTCACGATAATGCGATACGCTATCAAAATATGTTTGTAAAATAAGGTTTATATTTGGTACATCGCGATGAAAAACTTCATATACATCACGAAATGCATCGACTATGTCATCGTCTATATCTTGAACGAGAATCGGTTCATCGATTTGGACGAATGACACGCCCGCTTCGCTTAGTTGTTTGAATAATTCCACATAAAGAGGAACTAATTGTGCGAGATGTTTGCGCCACTCGTGTCGCGCGTATTGCTTAGAAAGCAAAAGAAACGTAATCGGTCCAAGTAATACAGGCTTTGTTTCTAAATTGAATGTTTCTTTTACAAGCTTGTATTCTTTCAATAGGCGATTATCCACTAATTTCGGCTTCGTTTGCCCGATTTCAGGCACAATGTAGTGATAATTTGTATTAAACCATTTCGTCATTTCAAGCGCATGTTGCCCATTTGTCCCACGTGCCATTGCAAAATATTGCTCAAGCGTATCGTTTATTTGTTGAAATCGCTTGGGAATATACCCAAACATAAATGCGGTATCTAGCACGTGATCGTATAAAGAAAAATCTCCGATCGGAATGAGATCAATTCCTTTCTCAAGTTGTTTACGAATGGAATCGAGTCGAATCGTTTCCATTGTTTTTGTGAATTGATCTTTGTCTATTTGCCCATTCCAAAAAGATTCTAATGTTTTTTTCCATTCTCTTTTTTCACCAATGCGCGGATACCCTACATTTGAACTACGAATGAACAAGTTAAGCACCTCCAGTTATTTATATCCCAATCAAGCAAAAAAACCCTCTTCCAAACAGAAGGAGGGCATAGCTAGCTCGTATTGAGATACATGAAGTGCCTCAAGATCATATGTCCTCACTCCTCCCTATGACGCGTAGGTCGTAAGTGCATACAACAGGCAGGTCTCCTGACTTAGCTTCATCGCTGTTTATCTCCTTCCCATTTCAAATGAAACAGTGGATTGTGATAAACAGCTCTGCATCACAGTGGCGCGACCGTGTTGGACTTTCACCAAACTTCCCTTTTAAGATTCACAGCATGTGTGAACCACCTGTTGCGTGAACTTATTATGTTATTGTATAAAATTCAGAATAAACGAACTTTTTGTTTTTTTCAACAGAAATATTAATGTATTTTTACATAAAACATAAAAATAATGTAGTAATCACCCTAACGTTTGTGAATTTTTTGATTTGTATGCATATTGATGGTCAGCTATGGAGGATTTTTTATTTAATGCTATCAATAACATCATAGTAATAATGCAAGCTGTGCCAATCCATTGAAAAAAACCAAAAGGTTCTTTTAACCAAAAAACGGTTGTTAAAACAGCGGCGAGTGGTTCAATGTTGCCTAATAGGCTTGATTCTTTAGGCGAGAGACTTTGTAAGCTTTCGATATAAAACCAAAATGCAATCATTGTACCGAATATAATAACGAAAATTAAGTATAAGTACGTTTCTATGGTTAAGTGTTTAAAATCCATTTGCCAGGGTGGATGAACAAAGCTTAGTGCTAAGCCGCCAATCACCATGGACCAGCCGACAACGACAAGTGAATGATATTGTTTCAGTAAAGGAACAGCATATAGAGTATAAAATGCTAAAGCGATGCCAGATAAAAAACCCCAAACAATTGCGAGCAGTGGTACAGATAGTTGGGAAACAGAACCGTTTGTTAATAAGAAAAAGCAACCAACTAAGGCGAGCGAAATAGCCAATACATCTCTTTTTGTTATAGTAGCTTGTCTGTGAAAAACGGAGTAAATGATAATCATAACAGGTGCTAAATATTGCAATAATGTGGCGACAGCTGCGTTACCATGTTTAATGGAAGCCATATACGTATATTGAACAGCCAGCATACCGAGCAATCCGAAGGTAATCAATGAGATAACTGCTTTTTTCGTTTTCCAAACGGAAAATATTTGTGTGCGCTCTTCTTTCCTAACAAATTGAACGATTAAAAGTAAAAAACCAGCTACGAGTAATCTTGTCGTTACAAGCCAATCTACATCGATGCCATACTGAAAAAGTTTTTTTGATACAGTTCCCCCAATCCCCCAAAATAATGCTCCGGTGATGACTAAAAATAATCCTTTTTTTCTATTCATGATTCATTTTTCACCTCGGAATATAAAAATAGTACTATGATAGTTTGTATAATAAGACAAAATACATTATAAATCATACAAAGATTGAATAAAAAAATATCACTATATTGAGGTGATAGTGTGCAAATAAAGGATTTTATGGTTGATCGAAATTTAAAAGAATTAACTGAACATCGGACGGTTGCGTTGCCAGTTGCATGTTACGAGACAATTATTAATCAAAACGTTCATGGATATATACCGCTCCATTGGCATGACGAATTACAATTTATTCTCGTTATAAAGGGTCAATCCATTTTTCAAGTTAATGGGGAAAATATCGTTGTTGGAGAAGGAGAAGGGTTGTTTATTAATAGTGGCTGTCTGCATATGGCAAAAGATATGGATGATTCGAATTGTGCTTATATTTGCTTAAACGTTTCGCCTAGCTTTATACTGTCACAAGAACTTTATGCCACCTATGTAACTCCATATATTCAAGCGACTAATTTATCTTACTTACAATTACATCCAAACGAACTATGGGGGAAAAATATTTTGGATGCTGTCAGAAAAATAAACGAATTGATACGGAAAAAATCCTTATACTATGAACTAGACATCTTTATCCAGTTAACATTCATTTGGAAAAATTTAGTTATGAATGGTTTTCAATTAAAGTACGAGCGGATGGAAATGCTAAAGAGCCATCGAATGAAACAAATGTTAGATTGGATACACACACATTATGCAGACAAAATACTTTTAGAAGATATTGCCCGAGCTGGCCAATTGAGCCGTTCCGAGTGTTGTAGATACTTTAAAAAATTTCTCAAAAAAACACCACTAAATTATGTAATAGAGTATCGAATTCAAAAAAGTTTAATTCTCTTGCAAAAAGATCATTTGAATGTTACAGAGGTTGCCTACCAAGTCGGTTTTAATAGTACAAGTTATTTTATTGATCGATTCCGAAAATATATGAAAATGACACCACTGTCTTATAAAAAACGTATGAGTAACTTTAATTCAAACAGATCGTTCGATTGAACTGTAACAAATGGTCTATAACAAGAGCCGCTTTGTTTTATGGCGGCTCTTTTTCATTGAAAAGACCTTTATTACTTAAAAATACGCCTTGAGTCGTAGTTGAAAATATAGCTATGGGACATGATGAACAAAGATGAGAATCGGTAAGATGAAAGCAAGGAAGGAGGCGAAAGGGATGTTAAAAAAAATCGGGTTATTGCTTGCAGGTGGAATGGCGGTACTCGTGCTTATGTTTCACCTCGGGCCGCTCATTGGATTAGCGATCAGCTTGGCGATTTTGTACTATGCGGTCAAAAAGTTTTTCAAAGCCGATTCGACGTTCGGCAAAATCGTTTGGGCGCTCATTGGCTTGGCTGCGCTGATGGTAAGCGTGTCGAATGTGCCGGCGCTTGTTGCTATCGTCGCAGCGTATGTGCTGTATGTCGTGTATAAAAAATGGAACGAACCGAAAGAAGTGGTGCAAGTCGTTGACGATCCGTTCGTGAACTTCGAAAAACAATGGGCGGAGCTACAAAAACATTATTAAAGGAGCGAAGAACAATGGGTTTACTTTCTCGCATGAAAACGATGATTGCAGCAGATATTCATGAATGGTTGGACGAAAAAGAAAAGAAAAATCCGATTGCGGTGCTAAATGAATACTTACGCCAATGCGAACAAGAAGTAGAAAAAGTACGAAAGCTACTTGAGCGGCAATACGTATTAAAAGAGCAGTTTGCGCGCGAATATCGCGAAGCTGTGCAGCTGGCGGAAAAGCGGAAAAAACAGGCGGATATTGCCTCAAAAGCAGGAGAATCGGAGCTGTTTGCGTTTGCGTCTCATGAGCAAATGCAATACGAAGAGCGGGCGGCGCGATTAAAGCAATTGCTTGAGCAAACAAACGAACAGTTATTGGAACTAGAAAAGAAATACGAACATAGGGTACTTTTGGGACCATTACTCAAAAGAAGCACATGCAGGATTGGCACAAATGTATGTGGATGATGAACGATTTAAAGCATACTACGATCAGAAACAACCAGGAACGGCGGAATTTTTCCGTGACGCCATTTTCCTTTACACAGGTAAAAAATAGGCAGGCATCAGCCTGTCTTTTTACATTGTAAAAGTTTGAAAAAAGATGTATATTTAAATGAGAATGATAATCAAATTTAAGGGTGATAACGATGGAGCAACAATTGTATGACGTGACGATCATTGGCGGTGGACCAGCAGGGCTGTATGCGACGTTTTATAGTGGATTGCGAGAAATGAAAACGAAGTTGATTGAATATCAGTCGCAGTTAGGTGGAAAATTGCATGTGTATCCAGAAAAAATGATTTGGGATGTTGGCGGGCATGCTCCGATTACAGGAGAGAAATTACGCGAACAACTTGTTAAACAAGCGCTTACCTTTAATCCGACCGTTGTATTAAATGAAAAAGTTGAAACGATTCAGCGAAGAGAAGACGGCATATTCATTTTACAAACATCATCTGGTCAACGACATATATCGAAAACGATCATTATTGCGGTAGGAAGTGGCATATTAAAGCCGCAAAAACTTCAAATTGAAGGAGCAGAAAAGTTTGAGATTACAAATTTACACTATACGGTGAAATCGTTAAAACAATTTAAAGAGAAAACGGTGATTATTTCGGGTGGGGGGAATACAGCGATTGATTGGGCAAATGAACTCGTGCCAATTGCGAAAAAAGTATATGTCACTTATCGTAATGAATCGTTAAAAGGACATGAGGCGCAAGCGACGCAATTATTAAATAGTTCTGCCATTTGCTTTTTCCATACGTCCATTACAAAATTAGTTGCCAGCCCCAACCATGAAATGATTGAGCGAGTGGTATTGACAAATCATGAGACGGGCGATGTGTTTGAACTCGATGTAGATGATGTCATTATTAGCCATGGATATGAACGAGATGCCTCATTGCTTGCCAATAGTGAACTACCCATTCAAATGGTTGACGAATATTATATTGCGACAAATGCAAAAGGAGAATGTTCTGTTCCGGGGTTATATGCAGCTGGCGATATTTCAAAATATGATGGAAAGTTATATTTACTTACAGGTGCTTTCCAAGACGCAGCGAATGCGGTAAATAGTGCGAAACGTTTCATTGAACCCACTGCCGATCCGTATGCGATGGTATCTTCACATCACGAAGCGTTTAAGGAGCGAAATCGAGAGTTAGTGAAACAAATGTTAAAATAATAGTAATGCATAAATTCGTTTGTTTTAACGCAAACTTTCGGTAAAACAAACGAGGTGAACATCGTGTTCAAACAACGAAACATATGGATGATGGTGTTGATGTTATTTATATTGACAGCGTACAGCCACCCACTTCATGTGACAACGAAGCAAATAAAATATACAAATGAACTGATGGAAGTCGATTTGAACATTCCGATCGTATCCGGATCGATCAACCAATCTTTCCAGCGCCAAGTCAATCGTTTATTGCGTAAGGAGTCGCTTGATTTAAAGCGTGAAGTAGAAAAGCAAGCGCGAGAAAATATGGCAATAAGCAAAAAGGAAGGATTTCCATATCGATTGCATGCAGCAGTCAGCAATTATGAAGTGACGTACAATCAACATGGCATATTAAGCATCCCGGTGACGTTATATAGCTATACAGGCGGTGCGCACGGAATGACAGTTAAAGTGCCAAATAATTTTGATTTTCATGAAGGAAAATCGTTACAACTTAGCGATTTATTTAAAAAGGGAACGAACTATAAGCAAGTGATTACGAACGAAGTGATTGCACAAATAAGAAAAGAAAACGACTTGTATTTTGATAATGCCATCGATGTTGTAAAAAAGATGCCAAATGATCAGCCTTACTATATAACAAGTGACGGCATTGTCATTTATTACGGATTATACGAGATTGCCCCGTACGCTGCAGGTATTCGTGAATTTTTTATTCCATTTTCAACTTTGCGACCGTATATGAAAACGAAGCTAGCGCAATAAAAGCGCTAGTTTTTTCTGTGTGAAAACATTTAACTTTTCAGAAAATTGTGCTAAAATAAGACGAAAAGGAGTTCTCGCGTATGGTTGAGAAGCAGCTAAAGGATCGCATTATTGAAACGGCGCTTACGTTGTTCGAAAAATATGGGTATCATGGGGTGACGGTTGACCGCATTGTTGCGGAGTGTGGCGCGTCAAAGGGAGGATTTTATCATAACTTTAAGTCAAAAGATGAACTGCTTTATCACATACATGATGTATTTATTACGTATGTGCTAAATAAAGCGCAAGAAGCATATGTAAAATATAAGACGCCAACTAAGCGGCTATGTGCGATCATTCAGTCGTTTGTTAAAGTTTTTCACATATATAAACCACACATTACGGTGTTCAATCAAGAGGCAGCGTATTTAAAGCCGGAGTACGCTGAAAAAATCAATGCAAAACGTGAACAATATAAACAAATTATTTTTCAAGTGCTTCGGGAAGGTATTGAAGCAAAGCAGTTTCGTACAGAAGTGCCTGTTGAAATTGCAGGGTTGTCGATTATCGGGATGGTGAACTGGATGTATAAATGGTATAAGCCTGATGGACCGATGTCGATTGAACAAATTGCTGCTGCTTTCAATGATTTAATTTTACATTCGCTCTTGACAGAGGAAGCGAAGCGAGATGAAGACGTTTCATCATTTCTTTTGTCGCATGTAGGCGACAAGTGATGAGTGTTGCATAGCGTACAGACCAACTAGTCGGTTTGAAACAAAAACAGGCTTGTTGGTTTCATATATTTTCATTTTTATAAAGGAGGAGAAAGGCGATGCATTTTGAATTAACGAAAGAGCAACAAATGATTAAAGAGATGGTTCGCGATTTTGCGGAAAAGGAAATTGCCCCATACGCGTCGAAATGGGATGAGGAAGCCATTTTTCCAATTGACACATTCAAAAAAATGGGCGAGCTTGGACTGTTTGGTATTCCGTTCCCTGAACAATATGGTGGTTCGGGAGGAGATACGATTTCTTACGCCATTGCGGTTGAAGAAATTGGTCGGGCATGCGGCGGAACAGGGTTAAGTTATGCGGCAGCTGTATCGCTCGGTGCAAGCCCAATTTACTATTTCGGAACAGAAGAACAAAAAGAAAAATGGCTCGTGCCAATGGCAAAAGGAAAGGCATTCGGTTCGTTCGG
The DNA here is from genome assembly GCF_013096965.1 of Anoxybacillus sp. CHMUD. Lineage (NCBI taxonomy): Bacteria > Bacillati > Bacillota > Bacilli > Caryophanales > Anoxybacillaceae > Anoxybacillus > Anoxybacillus sp. CHMUD. Next base: position 25,918 of record NZ_SDLG01000022.1, on the reverse strand, counting down.
ATTAACGGAGCCAAACGCAGGATCTGACGCAGGGGGAACGCAAACGCGCGCCGTTTTAGATGGCGATGAATACGTCATTAACGGAGAAAAATGTTGGATTACAAATGCAGGCTATGCGCGCCAAGTTATTGTAACCGCTGTCACTGGTAAAGATGAACGAGGAAAAAATATTATTTCTGCTTTCATCGTTCCAACAGATGCACCGGGCTTTACGATTAACTGCCATTATGACAAAATGGGCGTTCGCGCATCGAATACGTGCGAACTTGTATTGCAAGATGTGCGCGTACCAAAAGAAAACATACTAGGCGATCCGAAAAAAGGATTTAAGCAGTTTTTATACACGCTAGATGGCGGACGTATTTCGATTGCAGCATTAGCCGTTGGGATCGCACAAGCTGCATTTGAAAAAGCACTTCAATATGCAAAAGAGAGAAAACAGTTCGGCCAACCGATTGCCAAGTTTCAAGCGATTCAATTTAAGCTTGCGGATATGGCGATGCAGCTCGAACTTGCGCGCAATATGGTATACAAAGCAGCGTGGTTGAAAGACCGAGGAAAGCCGTTTACAAAAGAGGCAGCGTTTGCAAAATTGTTTGCTTCTGAAACAGGATTTCACATTTGCAATCAAGCGATTCAAATTCACGGTGGATATGGATATATGAAAGAATATGGTGTCGAACGTCATCTCCGCGATATGAAACTGATGGAAATTGGCGAAGGAACATCGGAAATTCAACGGCTCGTTATTGCACGTCAATTAGGATGCTAAAGGAGGGGGCGTATGCTTCATATTACAGTTGGTCAATTGCTTGAGCAAAAGGCTTCCATTCATCCGGATCATGAGGCAGTTGTATATGCAGATCGTCAGTTGCGTTGGTCATATCGTCAATTTAATGATTATTGTCGCCTTGTTGCCAAAGGGTTGATGAAACTTGGCATTGAAGCAGGAGAACATATGGCGATTTGGGCAACGAATAAACCGGAGTGGCTTGCGTGCCAGTTTGCGACAGGGAAAATGGGAGCGGTACTTGTTACGGTCAATACGAATTACCGCACAGCCGAGCTCGAATATTTGTTAAAACAATCTGATGCGACAACGATTATTTTAATGGAACAGTATCGCGATGCCTCTTATATCGACATGATTTACGATATTGCACCGGAACTTGCTTACTGTGAACCCGGAAAGCTACAAGCGAAACGTCTTCCACAATTACGAAATGTCATCGTATTAAGCGAACAACGTTATCCAGGAACATTTTCATGGAATGACCTCTTAGCCATGGCGGAATATGTCGAAGACGCAGCACTCGATGCACGAATGAATTCCCTCGATCCACATGATGTCATCAACATGCAATATACCTCAGGAACGACAGGATTCCCAAAAGGCGTTATGCTTACACATCATAACATTGTGAACAATGCGTATTATATTGCGGAATGTATGAAACTGACAAAAGAAGATCGTTTATGTATTCCTGTGCCGTTTTTTCATTGTTTCGGTTGTGTGCTCGGTACGCTCGCTTGTGTGACAGTTGGGGCAACAATGGTGCCACTTGAGCAATTCCATCCGAAGCAAGTATTACAAACAGTGCAAGATGAAAAATGCACAGCACTTCATGGCGTGCCAACGATGTTTATTGCTGAATTAAACGATCCGGATTTTGCATCATATGATTTATCTTCTTTGCGCACGGGCATTATGGCCGGCTCGAATTGCCCAATTGAAGTGATGAAAGCGGTCATCGAAAAAATGGGGGCGCGAGACATTACGATTGCGTACGGTCAAACAGAGTCCTCACCGGTTATTACGCAAACACGCACCGATGATCCGATTGAGTTACGTGTTGAAACTGTAGGGCGTGCCCTCCCTCACGTCGAGGTGAAAATTGTTGATCCAACAACAAATAAAGAATTGCCACCTGGTATGCAAGGTGAGCTATGTACCCGCGGATATCATGTCATGAAAGGATACTACAACAATCCTTCCGCGACGCGCGAAGCGATTGATGAAGATGGATGGTTGCATACAGGCGATTTAGCCGTAATGGATGAAAACGGTTACTTCCGCATTACCGGACGGCTAAAAGATATGATTATCCGCGGTGGGGAGAACATTTATCCGCGTGAAATTGAAGAGTTTTTATATAAGCATCCGAAAGTGCTCGATGTGCAAGTTGTCGGTGTTCCAGACGAAACGTATGGGGAAGAAGTAATGGCTTGGATCATTTTAAAAGAAGGGGAACACGCCACACCTGAAGACATTCGCTCGTTTTGTGAAGGGCATATATCGCGTCATAAAATTCCGCGATATATCGAATTTACAACAGCGTATCCGATGACGGCATCGGGGAAAATTCAAAAATTTAAATTGCGCGAATGGGCGCGGGAGCGAGTCGAACAAAAAAAGCATGTGTAAGGGGGAAAAACATGTTTTCGAAAATACTTATTGCGAATCGGGGAGAAATTGCTTTACGTATCATTCGCACGTGCCAAAAGCTCGGCATTCAAACGGTCGCCATTTATTCGGAAGCCGATGCTAATTCGCTTCATGTGAAGCAAGCGGACGAAGCGTATATCGTTGGAAAAGCGCGGGTGAATGAGAGCTATTTAAATATCGAAAAAATTATTTCGATCGCCAAAGAAACGAAAGCGGAAGCTATTCATCCGGGTTACGGCTTGCTTTCAGAAAATGCAACATTTGCTCGTCGGTGCGAAGAGGAAGGGGTCGTGTTTATCGGTCCCAAACCGGATGTGATTGCGAAAATGGGGAGCAAAATCGAAGCGCGACAAACGATGGCGGAAGCAGGGGTGCCGATTGTGCCCGGCATCTCTTTTCCGCTTGCTGATGTCGATGAAGCAACGAACGTAGCGAACGGCATTGGATATCCAGTTATGTTGAAAGCATCGGCAGGTGGCGGAGGCATTGGCATGCAACTTGTTTATGGCGAAGAGCAGCTACGAAAAGCATTTGAAGGAAATCAAAGTCGCGCGGCTTCCTTTTTCGGAGATGGGGCGATGTATGTTGAAAAATATATTGAAAATCCGCGTCATATTGAAATTCAACTGTTAGCTGATGCGCACGGGAACTGCGTGTATTTATGGGAAAGAGAATGTTCTATTCAACGTCGCCATCAAAAAGTTGTCGAAGAAGCACCTTCTCCGTTTTTAGACGAAGAAACGCGTCGGAAAATGGGAGAAGCGGCTGTGCGAGCTGCAAAACATATCGGATATACAAATGCAGGGACGATCGAATTTCTCGTAGATGAGCAAAAAAACTTTTATTTCCTTGAGATGAATACACGTCTTCAAGTAGAACATCCTGTGACAGAAGAAATTACAGGGATTGACATTGTCGAACAACAATTGCGCATTGCCGCAGGGGAAAAGCTATCTTTTACACAAGCTGAAGTGAAACGAGAAGGACATGCGATCGAAGTGCGTATTTACGCTGAAGATCCAAATACATTTTTCCCTTCCCCAGGGACGATTACGCGTTTACAGCTTCCTGAAGGGGAACATATCCGCCATGAAATTGCGGTGCAAAGCGGCTCGGTCGTTACCCCGTTTTACGATCCGATGATCGCGAAATGCATTGCTAAAGGAAGCGATCGACAAGCAGCCATCGCCACTATGATTGAAGCATTACATGAATATAAGATCGAAGGAATTAAAACGAACATTCCGATGCTAACGGCTGTATTAACGCATGAGGCATTTCAACAAGGGAATACGACAACAAACTTTGTGAATATGTATATGAACAAAAAAGGAGGCAAAAAACATGCATGAGGTTGTCGCATTGATGGCAGGAAACGTGTGGAAAATTGTTGTTCAAGTCGGTGACGTTGTTGAAGAAGGGCAAGATGTCGTCATTTTAGAATCGATGAAAATGGAAATCCCGATCGCGACGGAAGCGGGAGGAGTTGTCAAAGCGATTTATGTGCAAGAAGGCGACTTCGTAAACGAAGGGGACGTATTAATCGAAATCGAATAGGGGGGTATGTATGCGCGTAACGGTGAAAGAAGTCGGTCCACGTGATGGGTTGCAAAACGAGCCGATCTTTATTCAAACGGAAGATAAAATTACGTGGATTAATCAATTATCCAAAACAGGTTTGTCATATATTGAAGTGACATCGTTCGTCCACCCGAAATGGATTCCACAGCTTGCAGATGCGTACGAAGTCGCCTCTCGTATTGAGCGGGTAGAAGGTGTGACATATGCTGCACTTGTCCCGAATAAAAAAGGATTGGAAGGCGCACTAGCCGCGAATATGGATGAAGTTTCCGTATTTATGTCAGCAAGCGAAACGCACAACCGAAAAAATATTAATAAATCTATTGAAGAAACGTATCCCGTACTGAAGGAAGTCATTGACGAGGCGAAGCGAGCAAACAAAACAGTTCGTGGTTACGTATCGACCGTATTTGGTTGTCCATATGAAGGAACAGTCAGCATTGAACGCGTCATCTCTGTTTCTGAGCGATTGTTTGAGCTTGGCATTGATGAGCTATCGCTTGGCGATACGATCGGTGTTGCAAACCCTGTGCAAGTTCAACGGACGTTAGAACAACTATTAAAGCGGTTTTCTGCTGAAAAGATGGCGCTTCATTTTCATAATACGTATGGGATGGCACTTGCAAACGTGTTTGCATCGTTGCAGATGGGGATGACTACTTTTGATAGCTCGCTCGGCGGATTAGGGGGTTGTCCATATGCCCCAGGCGCATCTGGCAATTTAGCGACAGACGACTTAGTATATATGCTTGCTCAAATGGGTATCGATTGTGGTGTTCAACTTGAACCATTGACAGAAGCAGCGCGATGGATTGAAGAAAAAATTGGCCGTCCGCTAACGAGCCACCATTCACACGTTGTAAGGAGGAATGCATGATGATGGAAGCTGTTCTTTATTCCACAATTGATGCAGGGGTGGCAGTTGTTACGTTAAATCGACCAGATGCGGCAAATGCTCTATCTGTAAAAATGTTAAACGAATTGCAACGCATTCAAGCGGAACTAAAGCTAAATCGAAACGTGCGTGCAGTCATTGTCATAGGGGCGGGACATAAAACATTTTGTGCGGGAGCAGATTTAAAAGAGCGAGCAAAAATGAACGAAACGCAAGTGCGTCAAACGGTGGCGCTTATTCGGGAGACGATTAATGGATTTGAGCAACTGCCTCAGCCTGTCATTTGTGCACTAAACGGAGGGGCTTTTGGTGGGGGGCTTGAGTTGGCACTCGCATGTGACATTCGCATTGCTGCTGAACATGCGATCATGGGACTGACAGAAACATCGCTTGGGATCATCCCAGGTGCAGGAGGGACGCAACGTCTTCCGCGTCTCATTGGTATTGGGCGAGCGAAGGAGATGATTTACACAGCGAAGCGCATATCCGCACAAGAAGCGGAGCGGATTGGTTTAGTGGAACGCGTTGTTCCGATAGAACAATTGTTGGACGAGGCGCTTACTATCGCAACGACGATCGCCAATAACGCTCCGATTGCCGTTGCTCAGGCAAAAGCAGCGATTAATCATGGGGTACAAGTCGATATACAAACAGGGCTTGTCATTGAGCAAATGGCATACGAGCGAACGATTCATACAAGCGACCGACGAGAAGGATTGCAAGCGTTCAAAGAAAAACGAAAACCGGTGTACAAAGGGGAGTAATAGATATGATTTCAAACGAACAATTGTCACTCGTTGAACAACTACAGCAAAAACGAAAACAAATTGAACAAGGAGGCGCACGCAAATATCACGAAAAAAACGCCGAGCAAGGAAAATTATTTGTTCGTGATCGTTTAAAACTGTTGTTTGATGATGGCTTGCAGTTTGAAGATGCCTTTTTTGCAAACTGTTTAGCGGACGGGCTGCCAGCAGATGGTGTCGTGACAGGGGTCGGAAAAATTAACGGACAAACGGTATGCGTTATGGCCAATGATTCGACAGTTAAAGCAGGTTCATGGGGAGCAAGAACAGTAGAAAAAATTATTCGTATTCAAGAAACAGCCGAAAAATTACGTTGTCCGATTTTATACTTAGTGGACTCGGCAGGGGCTCGTATTACAGATCAAATTGAAATGTTTCCGGGACGGCGCGGAGCGGGACGCATTTTTTATAACCAAGTGAAGCTGTCTGGAAAAGTGCCGCAAATTTGTTTATTGTTCGGACCATCGGCAGCGGGTGGTGCGTATATTCCAGCTTTTTGTGATATCGTCATTATGGTCGAAGGAAATGCTTCCATGTATCTTGGTTCTCCACGCATGGCTGAAATGGTTATCGGTGAGAAAGTGACGCTAGAAGAAATGGGTGGCGCGCGCATGCATTGTTCTGTTTCAGGTTGCGGAGACGTGCTTGTGAAAACAGAAGAAGAAGCGATTGCGTTTGCCCGTAAATATTTATCATATTTTCCTGCAAACTTTAGTGAAAAGCCACCAGTAGTAGAACCAAAAGAACCAAAATCATTTCAAAAAACAATTGAAGAAATTATTCCGAAAAACCAAAACGCACCGTTTAACATGTATGATTTAATTGACCGAATTATTGATGAAGGATCGTTTTGTGAAATAAAAAAATTGTTTGCCCCTGAGCTAATTACAGGTCTTGCGCGCATAAACGGACAATCCGTTGGAATTATCGCCAATCAGCCTCGTATGAAAGGCGGTGTATTATTTCACGATTCTGCAGATAAGGCGGCAAAGTTTATTACCCTTTGCGATGCGTTCCATATTCCGCTCATCTTTTTAGCAGACATCCCTGGATTTATGATCGGAACAAAAGTCGAGCGGGCAGGTATTATTCGTCACGGTGCAAAAATGATTTCGGCGATGTCTGAAGCGACTGTTCCGAAAATATCAATCATCGTGCGAAAAGCGTACGGAGCGGGGTTGTATGCCATGGCAGGCCCAGCGTTTGAACCAGATTGTTGTTTAGCTTTTCCGCATGCGCAAATTGCTGTTATGGGACCAGAAGCCGCGGTCAATGCGGTGTATGCCAATAAAATTGCCGAATTGCCAGAAGAAGAACGTGCCGCTTTTATTGAACAAAAGCGGGAAGAATATCGGAAAGACATCGATATTTACCGACTCGCTTCTGAAATGGTTATAGACGGCATTATTGCGCCGAATGAGTTACGTTCTGAACTCATTCGTCGTTTAGATGCATACATGTCGAAATATGTTGTATTTTCTGAACGGAAGCATGGGGTTTACCCTGTGTAGTTGTCAAGACATATGGTACAATGGAGGCGATGTGTTCTAACATCGCCTTTTTTTCGGGAAATTTCCCCGGAAATCGACAACATTTGCACGTGTTGTCGATGAGGAGAAAGATCAATTTGTTTTTAAAAAACACTCTTTGTATTTTTTTGTATAATTAAGAAAGGAGATTTGACGTTTGATTTATATATGGCTCATCGCACTATTTTTCATTTATAGCATATTGCCAACGTTGATTGTCCGCATTTTCTCACTTCGTGTACAAAAGAAGGTGAAAAACGGTGTGGCATTAACGTTTGACGATGGTCCAGATCCAGTGTACACGCCTCAGTTGCTTGATTTGTTGAAAAAATATAATGTAAAAGCGACGTTTTTCGTTGTTGGGTGGAAGGCGAAAAAATACCCACATCTGATCAAACGAATGCAAGAAGAAGGTCATACGATCGGTTTACACCATTATTTATCATACGAGCAACTGGTTTCTTCTTCCGCTTGTTACGGAATGGGAGCTTGAACGATCAGCACGTGTCATTGAGCACATTACAGGCGTTCGTCCGGTATACTATCGTCCGCCGTGGGGACATTTAAACATATGGACGGTGCTGATGCAAAAAAAGTATAAAATCGTCATATGGACATATATTCTTGGTGATTGGAATGCTTCATTAGGTGTTGATCGCCTTTATGAACGACTAATGAGCAGTATAGAAGATGGAGCCATTATCGTATTGCATGATAGTGGTTCAACAATTGGCGCAGATGAACATGCACCCGCCAACATGATCGCAACGTTAGAAAGACTATTCCAACATACAAACGTAAAATGGGTAAAGCTGAATGAAGAGTAAAGGGGAATGGGGAAGTGGAAGCGAACAGCGTGTTAACGTATATTCAATCTCATGGCTATATTGTATTATTTCTTTCTTTATTTTTCGGCATCGTTGGCATTCCTGCACCGGAAGAGTCGCTTCTATTTTTCGTCGGCATTTTTATTTCGCACGCCCAATTGCATTTATTTAAAAGTTTATTTTTTGCGATTTTTGGGGCAACTATTGGCATGGTTGTCGCCTATGTCGCTGGCTATACGTTCGGTTCTCCGCTCTTGTTTAAATATGGTCATTATATTGGGTTCCATCGTCGCCGTTATCGGTATGTGTATCGCCATTTCCGCAAACGTGCTTTTTTATTGATTCCCTTTGGTTATTTCGTTCCCGGTATTCGTCAATTGTCTCCATACATGGCTGGAGTTGTTCGCTTCCCGTTTCTTCCGTTTCTCTTTTTATCGTTTCTTGGGGCATCGTTTTGGATTTGCTTATTTATATTTGTAGGTAAGTTTCTTGGAGAACGTATTCATATCCCGCTTCATGTATTGCCATGGATCACGTTGTTATTTTTTAGTTTATTTTTCATTGCATTGTATGTGAAAAATAGAAAACAAAAATAAAAGGGAGTTCGCATAATGATGAACATTCTCGTACTACCTTTGTTTCAAATGCCGTCTGGTCATCACCAAGTGGCCGATGCGATTATGTATTCGTTGCAACATCGTTTTCCTAACGTTTCTTGCGAAAAGCTTGATTTTCTTAGCTATTGTAACGAACAAGTTGAAAGACGAGTCGCTGATTTTTATCTTCGCTGGATTTCGCTATCGCCACATTCTTATGAGTGGATGTATCGACGATGGATGAAAAAATTTGAACAACCAGCGATGGAACCGTGGTTGCTTTATTTTGAAAAGAAGATGAAACGTCTTCTTCAAGAGAAAAAACCGGATCTCGTCATATGTACGCATTCGTTTCCTTCACACGTGTTGCAGCGATTGAAACAAAGAGGCGCTATAACAGTGCCTGTTATAAACGTATATACAGACTTTTTTTTAAGTGGCATTTGGGGAAAAACAGCGATTGATTATCATTTCGTTCCTCATAAAGATGCAAAGCGGTTGCTATGTACAATGTTTCATGTTGAGCCTCGTCGCGTCATTGTCACAGGCATTCCGATTCACGAACAAATTGTGCCTGTACAAAAAAGAAAGCGACGAAAAAATAAACGTATTTTAGTGGCGGGCGGCAATCAAGGATTAGGGAAAATAGAACAATTTTTAATGAACGCAACTCATACACAATTGACATATGACGTACTATGCGGAAAAAATGAAACATTATATCATGAGATAAAAAGTTGGAACAATCCGCGTATTCGCCCGTATCGATATATTTCCGATCCAGCGAAAATGAACGAATTATATGATAAAGTCGATGCCATTGTGACAAAACCGGGCGGTGTGACAATGAGCGAAGTGCTTGCAAAACGGTTACCTGCTTTCACACTCTCGTATTTACCAGGGCAAGAACAAATGAATTTACATTATTTAAGAAAAAAAGGACTGATTTATTTTCTCAATGACAATGAGCCGTACGATCAACAGTTAATGCGCGTATTAACGGATAATGATGAGATGGATCAATTAGGAAAACGGATCGAACAATATTGGCTCGAACGCGAGAAAACAGCACAAGAGGCGTTGAGCGAGTGGATCGAAGCACGTTTACATGCGGTAAAGAAGCGATGAGTAGCTCTCATCGCTTTTATTTTTTCGATTTCCCGTATGTGTCAATACTTAATTTGACATGGATACGTTGTAACGTATTTTTTGTAAGGGGGACTACTCCGTTTGTCGTGTATTTTCGCCAATCATTCACGTTTTGGCGATACAAGGCGTTCGATAACTGAAGCGTATCGACTCCCTCTTTTACTCCGAGCTCGAATAAGTTTTTTATCTCTTTTTCGACCGTTTTTGATGCGTATTCAACAATTTGCTTTTCTGACATGCGCTCGCGCAATTCGACGATGCTCCCTGTCGCTTGCACCTCAACGGTGAATACGGGGTGGCCGTCTTTTATTTTGTACGATATGCTTGCCTTCGGTCCGCGCACAACGAGCGTGCCAATCATTTTGCCGTTCGGTTTCATGTAAATCGGGGTACGCCCGGTACCTTTTGTTATCCAGCGTAATCCGTCAAGTTTATGACGCGGGATGCATGCTTGCTTATTGTAGCGATGTAAAAAACAAACGCCGTCGATTTTTAGCATCGGCTTCTTTTTTTTATTTTCCGTCCAACTTTTCTCCTCGACAGAAAGGGAAGGGAGCGGAAACGTAACTGCTTTTTCATTAGAAGCGGCGATCAGCTCATTAATGCGCTTCGGTTGAATGAATGAACTTTGTTTATAAATGTCCGTCGGGTTCGCTAGTAACGAAAAATACGGCGAGTAATCTAAAAATGGCGTTGTTTCAAATAGCTGTTCAATCGATTCTTTCGTTGTAAATGCCCAAATGGTATAGCGAATTTCATTGTAACGGTCGAGCACATCGATGACGTCACGCACGAGCCCTTTTTTGAGCGCTCGTTCCGTAAAAACAATCCCTTTAATGTGTCCCCACGATACGCCTTGTTGAATGGAGTGATACAACCGATCTGTCGCGACATTAAACGTTTCTCCTTTTGCCTTTCCGATCGCAACGGTTGATTTTTCTCGGCTACCTCCCGCTTCGACTTTTGCGAGCCCTAAAAAACTAATGAGTTGAGCGTATGCGATCACTTGATCGTCTTCATAATCTATACCGATTACATGAATGTAAGCAAGATGATCAATATCTTTCATTCCCCAACAGCCCGTTAATACGAAACAAAAGAAACAACAAACAATTGCGCGAATCATGATTCGTCACCCGGCGTATTGTCCCTTGTTTTCAACATTTTTGGACGGCGTTTAAATTTTTTCCATCCACTAGTAATCACCACTTTCCATATGTCCCCTGTCGCTGGGGAAATCGGTGCTAAGTACGGGACGCCAAACGAAGTTAAATTTGCTGTATAAACAAGAATAAAAAACATCGATGCAATGAAACCGAAAAGTCCGAGCAACGATGAAGCGGCAAGGACGACAAAACGTAAAATGGATACTGTTCCAGCAAGCGATTGATTGACGAGCGTAAATGTGGCGATGACGGAAGTGGCGATGACGACGAGTGTACCGGGGGCAGCCAGCCCGGCGTTTATCGATGCCTGCCCGATAATTAACCCGCCAACGACAGATAACGTTTGCCCGATCGCAATCGGCAGCCGCATCCCCGCTTCCTTGAAAATTTCAAACAAGCTGATCATAATAAATGCTTCTAACGGAGCGGGGAGGGGAACCCCTTGCCGTGAGAGGACGATTGTTGCCAATAGTGTAAACGGCAACTGATCTTGATGATACGTTATAATTGCGACCCAAAGACCCGGTAAAAAGACAGCGACGCTTACACCGATTAGGCGAATAATGCGTTGAAATGTCACAAACACAAATGATGTACTATTGTCTTCTGAAGTATTTAACAAAAATGTTAAATTTGCTGGTCCGATCAATGCTGTCGGCGAGCCATCAACAAAAACAACAAACCGTCCGTTTAATAGTGCGTTCACGACAAAATCAGGACGACCAGAGTATGCGAAGACGGGAAATAAAGAGATGTATTTTTCGCTTAACAATTCTTCTAATTGATTCGTCCCAGTTAAGGCATCGATGTTGATGGTACTTAACCGTCGCTTGAGCTCATCAATTGTTTCTTGATTTATGATGTCTTTTATATATAAAAGATCGACTTTCGTTCGGCTTCGTTTGCCGATTAATACTTGTTCGACTTGTAAACTGCTCGTTTTTAGCCGCTTGCGCACGAGCGCTACGTTTTTAGCTACTTCTTCAATAAAGCCGTCTTTCGGTCCGCGAATCGACACTTCTGTGTTTGGCTCTTCGGGGTTGCGGTTTGGTGGATTCGCGAGCGAAATGGAATACATCACCCCAGCTTCGACGAAGTAAATGATTAAATCTCCGTTAAAAATGATAAAATCAAGCTGTTGAGCAGAAACTGATTTTCCGATTAAATGAAGTGGCATTTGTTTATATTTTTCAATATCTGTAACGGAATATAGCGGATATTGTTGTCCCATGCGCGTAATGGTCGGGAAAATAAATTCTTTAAGTAGCTTCGTATCACATAATTCTTCACAATAGACGAAAATGAGTGAAAGCGGTTTTCGTTCGTCCGAATAGATGGTAGCTGGCATGATTACGACATCTTTACATTGTGCAAAATGTTCTTTTAATGTTCGTTCATCGACAATGATTTCAGCGGTCATGCGGACGCTCTCCTTTCTTTTATACGTATTGCTAACGCAAGTACGAACAATAACATCGCAAGAAAACAAATGAAGAAAAACGACATCGGTAACACCCATTTTTTTAACATATGAAAAAATGTATCATCGCTCATTGGTGTCATAGCAGCGAAGAACAAGACGACGTATACGAATATTAAAATCCACCGTCGTGATGCTTTATTCGTTATATCAAATAACTCCGGGATAAGCGCTGTTGCGAGCGAAATGCGGATGAAAGCGCCCGCGAGCCACTGGTAAACAGATAAAAAATCAAAATGCTCTAAATATGTTCCTAAGTTCACCATGCGCCATTGTTCAAACGCAGGGTAGCGCAAATGGCTTGCTTCCGCTGGACCAAATTCTGTAATGGCCCCAATTGTTGGCCCAATTGATAAACTAGCGGCGACAAGACCGAATAAAATGAGTTTCATAAAGGAAATGTTTGTTTTCATTTGTTGTTGCATAAATAGTAAAAGAACAATTTCTCCGTATCCAGCAGCGACATACATCACACCTTTCCAAACGGGCATCCATCCTTCTTCAAGTACCGGCTTTAGCAGTTCGTAGTTTTTGTGTGGCACCGTAGCTAAAGCGACAAATATGCCAAACAATACGACGAAAGGTAAAATAATGCCTGACGTTTTCGCGATGGATGGCAAACCGATCGAAGCATTATAAAAACAAATGATGCAAAGTGTAACGACAATCGCCCAGTTCGGCGTTCCTGTTAAATATGATGTCGTCGTAAACGTTGTCGTATCTTTTAATGTGACGATACTAATGATGAGTAAATATAAACATGTGACGGAAGCGATAAAATAGGCAATTGGTGCGCCGACATTTTCTTTCAGCCATTGAAAGATGTGCGTTTGTTGCGATTGTTTTATCGGAAAATAAACAAGTGGGAGGAAAAGGACGAGAAGGATCAATCCAAGAACGGCAGAGATCCATGCGTCTCGCCCAGCTACTTCAAGCAAGATTGGAATGATAATGACGTGATTCATAAGACCGATCGATAGCATTAAAACGAATAACATTTGTACCGTATTCATAAACACACACCTTTTTCCTTTTTGTATTTTTATCGTTTCCAAACACGGAAATGATATGCATTGTCACCATCTAGGCTTGCTTCACCATATAAATAACAAAGTAGTTGTGCTACAATAAATGAAGTGAATGAACAGTCGAGGAGGAAAAAACATGAAGATAACGTTAGGTATACTATACGGCGGAAAATCGCCTGAACATAAAGTATCTCTACAAACAGCACGTTCCGTCATTAATGCGATAAATAAAGAAAAATTTACGGTCGTGCCCATTTACATTACGACAGATGGACAGTGGTTGCGCGGTGAGGCAATTGAAGGGGAAGTGCAAAACATTGAGCAACTTGCTTTTCAACAAGGTTTACCAGCGCTCGCGTCGATTGCAAATCGTTCGGAAAACAAAGAAGAACGCATTGATGTTATTTTTCCTCTTTTACACGGGCCGAACGGGGAAGATGGAACGGTGCAAGGTATGTTAGAGTTATTAAACGTACCGTACGTTGGGAACGGCGTGTTAGCATCAGCTGTCGGTATGGATAAAGTCGTTATGAAACAATTGTTTGCGCAAGCAGGGCTAAAACAAGCGCGTTACGTCTTTTTCTTAAAAAAAGAATGGGAAAAACATAAAGAAAACGTATATGAAACGGTTAAACAAGAGATTGGCTATCCGTGTTTTGTTAAGCCAGCCAACGCCGGTTCAAGCGTGGGCATAAGCAAATGTAAAAACCGTGAACAATTGCAAGCGGCGTTTCAAGAGGCGTTTCGTTACGATCGGAAAGTCATCGTCGAAGAAGCGATTATCGGTCGTGAAGTGGAAATTGGGGTAGTCGGAAACGATGAACCCATTTGTTCGGTTGTGGGGGAAATTGTGCCGAAAAAAGAGTTTTACGATTACGAAGCAAAATATGTTGATGGAAATACAGAATTAGTTATTCCAGCGAACATTACACATAAAGAATACGAAACAATAAAACAAATGGCGCTTACCGCTTTTAAAGTGCTCGATTTAGCAGGATTAGTCCGCGCCGACTTTTTCTTGACAGCAGATGGAGAGGCGTATATTAACGAAGTCAATACGATGCCGGGCTTTACGCCATTCAGCATGTTCCCGCTCTTATGGAAACATACAGGTGTATCGTATGAGGAATTAATTGAACGCCTCATTCAACTGGCGATTGAGCGATATGAAGAAAAACAAAACATTACGTATGTATTTTAAGGTGATCATATGATTATACGTTCATTAGCAGACATTCAAACGATGATTCCTGGAAGTATAATTGATGAGCGATATGCTTCTGTTATGATTCATGGTGTGTCAACAGATACACGCACAATTGAGAGAGGGAATTTATATGTTCCGTTAAAAGGAGCAACGTTTAATGGTCATCAGTTTGTGAAGGAGGCGTTTGAAAAAGGAGCAGCCGCTGCGCTATGGAGCAAACATGAGCCGAATGCGCCAACGGATGTACCACTTATTTTTGTGGAAGATTCACTCGTTGCGTTGCAGCAGCTGGCTCACACGTATCGAAAACAGCTGCGTGCGCGCATCATCGGTGTGACCGGAAGCAACGGAAAAACAACAACAAAAGATATGATTGCATCACTGCTTGGGACCGTATACCGCGTACAAAAGACAGAAGGGAACTTAAACAATCATATCGGTGTGCCGCTCACACTGCTTCGTTTAAAAGAAGAAACAGAGTATGCCATTGTCGAAATGGGAATGAGTGGGTTTGGTGAAATTGAGTTGCTTTCCACTTTGGCTGAACCAGATGTTGCTATCATCACAAACATTGGTGAATCACATTTGCAAGAGCTCGGCTCGCGCGAAGGAATTGCAACAGCAAAGTTTGAAATCATAAAAGGATTAAAACGCGACGGTTTATTTATTTACCACGGGGATGAACCGTTACTGCAAACACGTGTGGAAAACGCTAATCTTTCGCATGTTCAAACGTTTGGAATGGAACCGACAAACGATTATTATCCGCTAGACATTCGTGTTCAAGCGGACGGAACGACGTTTAAGGTAGATCGTTGGCCAAACGAAACGTTTCGTATGCCACTTCTTGGCCGCCACCATGTGATGAATGCTCTTGCAGCGATTGCAGTTGCTCGATTTGCTTCTGTGGACATCGATCATATCAAGGAAGGCTTTTTACGTTTATCTGTAACAAAAATGCGTACAGAAGTCATAAAGCGTTCTGACGGGGTGACGATCATTAACGATGCGTACAACGCAAGCCCAACATCGATGCGGGCTGCGCTTGAACTGCTCGGACAACTGACGGGATACCGTAAGAAAATTGCCATTGTTGGGGATATGCTTGAATTAGGTGAACAAGAGATTGCTTTTCATGAACAAATTGGTGAGATGATCGATCCGCAAAAAATAGATTATGTGTTGACATATGGTGAACGTGCCAAAGCGATCGCTGAACGCGCAAGCAAACGGTTTAGCGAGGGGCGTGTTCGGGCGTATGACGATAAATTCGAATTAGCAGCGGATGTACGAGGGATAATAGAAGCAGGTGATGTCATTTTACTTAAGGCATCTCGCGGTATGAAGCTCGAGGAAATCATTTCTTTGTTAAATAATTAAAAAGAGGCGTCCAATTTGTTGAAAACATATGCATAAAATGGTATGATGAACAAGAGCTGTTTACGGAATGAATTTCAACAAGGCACTTCCGTCTATACGGGAATGCCTTTTTTCGTAAGTTATTTGAAGAAGGAGTATGAAAACATTGGTTACATTTAACGAATTTGGATTAAGTCCAGAATTAATGAAAGCAGTTAGTAAAATGGGATTTGAAGAGGCAACGCCGATTCAAGCGGCCACCATTCCGCTTAGTTTGCAAAATCGCGATGTCATCGGGCAAGCGCAAACGGGAACAGGAAAAACAGCGGCATTTGGCATTCCGCTTATTGAAAAAATTGATATGAACAACGATGCGGTGCAAGCAATCGTTGTTGCGCCGACGAGGGAACTAGCGATTCAAGTATCTGAAGAACTATATAAAATCGGTTCCACAAAGCGTGTGCGCGTGTTGCCGATTTACGGCGGACAAGATATTGAACGGCAAATTCGTGCCTTAAAAAAGCACCCACACATTATTGTTGGTACGCCTGGGCGCATTTTAGATCATATTCGACGTCGCACACTTCGCTTGCAACATGTGCATACAGTCGTATTAGACGAAGCGGATGAAATGTTGAACATGGGCTTCGTTGAAGATATTGAAGCGATTTTAAGCCATGTGCCAACAGAGCGTCAAACACTTCTTTTCTCGGCGACGATGCCAGAACCGATTCGCCGCATCGCTGAACGATTTATGAATAATCCGGAACTCGTTCGTGTGAAAGCGAAAGAAATGACTGTTCCAAATATTGAACAATATTATATTGAAATTCAAGAAAAGAAGAAGTTTGATACGTTAACGCGCTTATTAGATATTCAATCGCCTGAATTAGCAATCGTTTTCGGAAGAACGAAACGTCGCGTCGATGAGCTAGCGGAAGCACTCAACTTGCGTGGCTATGCGGCAGAAGGCATTCATGGCGACTTAAGCCAAGCGAAACGCTTATCTGTATTGCGTAAGTTTAAGGAAGGTTCCATCGATATTTTAGTCGCAACAGATGTAGCAGCGCGTGGTTTAGATATTTCTGGTGTCACACACGTATACAATTTTGATATTCCACAAGATCCAGAAAGCTATGTTCATCGTATCGGTCGAACAGGGCGTGCCGGGAAAACAGGAATGGCGATTACGTTCGTTACTCCACGTGAAATCGGACAGTTGCACCATATTGAAAAAACGACGAAGCGGAAAATGGAACGGATGAAACCGCCGACGTTAGATGAGGCGCTTGAAGGGCAACAAAGGGCAGCGATTGAAAAACTGCTTGCGACAATTGAACATAACAATTTGTCATTTTATAAGCGTGCAGCGGAGGAATTATTAGAGGAGCATGACTCCGTTTCACTTGTTGCCGCATGTATTAAAATGTTAACAAAAGAGCCGGATATGACACCGGTGCAGTTGACAGAAGAGCCACCGCTTATGAAAAAAGAGAAAAAGCGACAAGTACAAACGCGTCAACGTCGCAATGAGACGCGCAGCCGCGGATCGAAAGCGCGCACAAAGCGATAGAAGCTGTCTGAAAAGATAGCTTCTTTTTCTTTACAGGAGGGATGTAGATGATTGTTGGTATTGGCATTGATATTGTCGAATTACATCGCATTGCAGAGCTAATGGAACGTCAGCCGAAATTGATTGAGCGCATTTTAACAGACAATGAATATATTCGTTTTCAACAACTATCGTCAAAACGGAAAATTGAATTTGTGGCTGGACGATTTGCAGCAAAAGAAGCGTATGCGAAAGCGTTAGGGACAGGGATTGGTACACATGTTTCTTTTCGCGATATTGAAATAAAAAATAACGAAAACGGCAAGCCGTATATTATTTCTCCATCCATGGATGAACGTGTGCACGTTTCGATTTCACATAGCGAACATTATGCAGTTGCGCAAGTAATCATTGAACGCTTGTCAAGCTAGTCTGCATATTCTCCCGTTTGACCTCATATGATGGCTTATGAAGGAAGTCCAAATGAGGTAAAGGGGTTGAAAACATGAGACGAACATGGCTTTTTTGGTGCCTGCTTCTTTTTGTTGTAGGCAGTTTGGCCGCTTGCGGAGAAAAGTCGCAACAAGATGTATTAAAGGCGCTCGATGAGAAAGTACAAACGATGTCTGGGTACAAAGCCGAAGCAAAAATGACGCTGCAAACAGGGACGGAGCCACAAGTATATGAAATTGAGATTTGGCATAAGTCTCCAAATTATTATCGCGTGAACTTGAAAAACGCCCAGCGTGATCAACATCAAATGATTTTGCGCAACGACGAAGGAGTATTTGTATTAACGCCTGCACTAAATAAAAGTTTTCGCTTTCAAAGCGACTGGCCGCAAAACGCAAGTCAAGTATATTTGTATGAATCGCTCGTAAAAGACATTTTAGCTGATACGAAAGCGGATTTTAAAGCGACAAAAAACCATTACGTGTTCCAAACGAAAACAAATTATGAAAACAAAAAAATGTTACCGAAGCAAGAGATTACGTTAAATAAAAAAGATTTAACACCGGTAAAAGTGACGGTCATGGATGTTGATTCCCAACCGATGTTAACGGTTGAATTTTCCAAAGTTGAATGGAATGCTTCGTTTGATGATAACGCTTTTGATGTAAGTAAAAATATGACAAGAGCGAAGTTAGAAAATGAACAAGAAGCGACGACAGCAGCAAACCAACAAGCAGCGCCGGTCATGTATCCGACATACGAACTCGATGGTGTGAAACTTGTTGAAGAAAAAGAATTTACAACGGCAAATGGCAAGCGGATAGTGATGACATTTGCTGGGGAAAAGTCGTTTACGCTTGTACAAGAAAAAGCGCATGCTGTACCGACAGCAAACGTATCGACAACTGTTAAAGGTGAGCCTGTTGATTTAGGGTTTGCTGTTGGAGCGATGGCAAACGGCACGTTGACGTGGACGTATAAAGGTGTCGATTTTATTCTCGCTTCACAAGATTTAACGAAAGAAGAAATGGTTGCGATTGCCCGTTCGGTGCAAGGGAAGGTTATGAAGTAAGACTCGCGCGGCGAGTCTTTATTTTTTTGTTGACATGATGCAAGGGCAAAAGAAATAATCAAACGTGAACATATTTTTAAAGGGGCTTTTGAAGGATGGAGAAAGCATTTTACCGCGATACATGGGCAGAGATTGATTTAGATGCGATTTTTTATAACGTACAGTCAATGAAACAGCATGTTGGATCTCATGTTGAAGTCATTGCTGTCGTGAAGGCGAACGCTTATGGGCATGGGGATATTCAGGTGGCGAAAACAGCGCTTGAAGCAGGTGCAACACGTTTAGCCGTCGCTTTTTTAGACGAAGCGCTCGCTTTAAGAAAAAAAGGCATTTCTTTAGACGTACCGATTCTCGTACTTGGGGCAACAAACCCTCAATATGCGCCGTTAGCCGCTAGTCAAAACATTGCGCTAACTGTTTTTCGGGCGGATTGGTTTGAACAGGCGATCGTGTATGCCCCGTATGAACAACCGTTGAACGTTCACATGAAGTTAGATACAGGGATGGGGCGATTAGGAGCGAAAACAAAAGAAGAAGTGAAGCAAATGATACACGCAATCGAACAGCATCCTAGTTTCATACTCGAAGGAGTATACACACATTTTGCAACAGCTGATGAACAAAATATAGACTATTTTTCGTTTCAATATGATACGTTTCTACACATGCTAGAATGGTTGTCGATTCAGCCATCGCTCATTCATTGCGCCAATAGTGCAGCAGGACTACGTTATCCCGATCGTATATTCAATGCGGTTCGTTTCGGTATCTCAATGTACGGATTAGCACCGTCGCAAGAAATGAAATCATTGTTACCTTATCCGTTAAAAGAAGCGTTTTCGCTTCACAGTCGTTTAACGCATGTAAAAAAAGTGAAAGGCGGAGAAAAAATAAGTTACGGAGCGACATATGAAGCAGAGACAGATGAATGGATCGGCACAGTTCCGATCGGTTATGCTGACGGGTGGTTACGTCGGATGCAACATTTTTCTGTGCTCGTTGATGGAAAACGTGCCCCAATTGTTGGACGGGTTTGTATGGACCAAATGATGATTCGTTTGCCGTATGAGCTTCCTGTCGGTACGAAAGTGACGCTCATCGGTGAACAACAAGGGGACCGTATTTCCGTTGATGATGTTGCCGCGCATGTAAATACGATTAATTATGAAATTCCTTGTACAATTAGTTATCGTGTTCCCCGTATTTTTTTAAAAAACAAGAGTATAATTGAAGTGAGAAATGCGGTATTATAGTAGATGGGTGTAATGAGAATGGTCGTTTTCGAAAAATTTCTACAAAATTTGGGCGAATGATGCTGGAAATGACTTTGCATCGCGAAGATGAAATGGTATGATGTAAATTGGGAGCAACTATGTGGTTGTAGTTTAGTTGGAGGTGTGTGTTTGTGTCTGAATCCAGCGCAACAACAGAAATTGTTATTCGGTTACCGCAGGCGTTAGTGAGCGAATTAGATGGAATTGTGAAGCAAGAAAACGGCAGCCGAAATGAACTGATTTATCAAGCGATGAAAATGTACATCCGTGAGCGGAAAAAACGTCAAATTCGAGAAGCGATGAGACGTGGGTATATGGAGATGGCGAAAATTAATTTGTCGCTTGCGTCGGAAGCTTTTCTTGCGGAATATGAAGCTGACCACACCGTTGAACGCTTAGTTAGCGGGGGGTAATCTTTTGATTGTCAAACGTGGTGACGTGTATTTTGCCGATCTTTCTCCAGTAGTTGGATCAGAGCAAGGGGGCGTGCGCCCTGTGCTTGTTATTCAAAATGACATCGGGAACCGTTTCAGTCCAACCGTCATCGTTGCTGCCATTACTGCGCAAATCCAAAAAGCGAAGTTGCCTACACATGTTGAAATCGACGCAAAGCGCTACGGATTTGAACGGGACTCTGTCATTTTGCTTGAACAAATTCGGACGATTGATAAACAACGTCTGACAGATAAGATTACCCATCTAGATGATGAGATGATGGATAAAGTAGATGAAGCGTTGCAAATTAGTCTCGGTCTTATTGATTTCTAATATGCTGGAAAAATAGCTACGTTGTGTAGCTATTTTTGTTTAGGGGAGGAATTTTGCTTGGAGCTACTAAAGCAACTATCTGCGAAATTAAATATTCCATTTATACATGTACAACACGTCATTCAACTTCATGAGGAAGGGAATACGATTCCGTTTATTGCGCGCTACCGAAAAGAAATGACTGGTGCGCTCGATGAAGTGCAAATTCGCACCATTTTAGATGAATGGAATTACTTGCAAAACTTAGCGAAACGAAAAGAAGAAGTGATTCGTTTAATCGATGAACAAGGAAAGTTAACGGATGGGCTGAAAGAAGCGATTACAAAAGCAACGAAACTGCAAGAGGTGGAAGATTTATATCGCCCGTATAAACAAAAACGACGAACGAAAGCAACAATCGCAAAAGAAAAAGGGCTAGAACCTTTTGCAGAATGGTTATTAACGTTTCCTAATGAGTCAATTGCAGAGCGAGCACAATTGTTTATTGATGAGCAAAAAGAAGTACATACGATCGAAGAAGTGATCCAAGGAGCGAAAGATATTATTGCTGAAAAAGTTTCAGATGATGCAGCCCTTCGGCAATGGATTCGTCAACAAACGTGGCAAACGGGCACCATTGTTTCTTTTGGAAAAGAAACGGAAAAAGACGAAAAGCGTGTATTTGAAATGTATTACGACCACCGTGAACCGATCGCCAAAGCACCTGCTCATCGTATTTTAGCGATGAATCGGGGTGAAAAAGAAGGAATTTTACGCATTGACATTGACGTAGATACGGACCGAATGACTGCATACATTCGTAAACAAATCGTAACGAACGAACAATCATCGGCCGCTCCCATTGTTGTGGAAGCGATTGAAGATGCATATAAACGTTTAATTGCCCCGTCAATTGAACGGGATGTGCGAAATGAGTTGACAGAACGCGCGGAAGAACGAGCGATTCACATTTTCGCTGAAAATTTGCGTAATTTATTGTTACAACCACCATTAAAAGGGAAAGTTGTTTTGGGAGTAGACCCGGCGTATCGAACAGGATGTAAGTTAGCTGTCGTCGATGAAACGGGAAAAGTACTTCATATCGATGTCATTTACCCGCATCCTCCGAAAAATGAAGTTGAAAAAGCAAAAGAAAAATTAAAGCAATTACTTCATACGTATCAAGTGGAGCTAATTGCCATTGGGAACGGAACGGCATCGCGAGAGACAGAGCAGTTTGTAGCCGATACAATTTCTGAGTGGGACGGGAACGTGTTTTATTTGATCGTCAATGAAGCAGGAGCAAGTGTATATTCTGCATCAGATTTGGCGCGTAAAGAGTTTCCGCATTTGCAAGTGGAGGAGAGAAGCGCTGTCTCGATTGCCCGTCGTGTGCAAGATCCACTTGCTGAATTAGTAAAAATAGATCCAAAATCTGTTGGGGTCGGCCAATATCAACATGACGTGTCGCAAAAAAAGCTTGAGCAATCGTTGCAGTTTGTTGTTGAAACAGTAGTCAACCAAGTTGGTGTGAACGTTAATACTGCTTCTCCAACGTTATTGCAATATGTATCGGGCCTAACAAAGACGGTAGCTGAAAACATCGTGAAATATCGGGAAGAGCACGGGAAGTTCTCGAATCGCACGCAATTAAAACATATCCCACGCCTTGGTGCGAAAACGTACGAACAATGTATCGGGTTTTTACGTATTTTAGATGGGGATGAGCCGTTAGATCGCACACCAATTCACCCAGAGCGATATGAGGAAGTGTACCAATTGCTACATCGTCTTGGCTTTTCAACAGAGGCGATTGGAAGTGAGCAGTTGCGAGGGGCGCTTGAAGGGATTAACATCGAAGAAGTAGCACAAGAACTGAATATCGGCACATTGACACTTCAAGATATCATCGATGCATTGAATCGCCCGGAGCGTGACCCGCGTGATGATTTGCCAAAACCAATCTTAAAGAAACATGTGTTAAAGATGGAGGATTTAAGAAAGGGAATGGAGTTAGAGGGCACCGTACGAAACGTCGTCGATTTTGGAGTATTTGTAGATATTGGTGTGAAACAAGATGGACTTGTTCATATTTCGAAACTAAGTACGCGATATGTCAAACATCCGCTTGATGTTGTGTCTGTCGGAGATATTGTGAAAGTATGGGTTGATTCGGTCGATTTACAAAAAGAGCGCATCGCTTTAACAATGATTCCACCAACATTGGAAAACACACTGTCATGAGCAGTGTGTTTTCCGATAAAAAAACCAACATTGATTAAGAAGTTTAATTTGTGCGCGATTTTTCTCATAGTATGCACGCCGCATTTGATTTTTTAACCACATCGGCATAATGATCACCTTCAAATTGTTTTTTTATTATGTTATGAGTAAAAGAGCCCAATGGTGAAAGGACGGAAGTAAAATGGATGAGCGTGAATTACAGGCGCTTGTTGAGCGCATATCGTTGGATGTATTCCATAAACCATTTCGTCATCGTGCGGTATTTAACGATCGATTACGCACGACTGGTGGGCGATATGTGCTTTCTACACATCATATCGAACTAAATAGAAAATATTATGAGCAGTACGGAGAAGAAGAACTCATTCAAGTCATTAAGCACGAATTATGTCACTATCATTTGCATCTTGAAGGAAAAGGCTATCGCCATCGCGATCGTGATTTTCGCGAATTATTACAAAAGGTACAAGCTCCACGTTTTTGTAAGCCTGTTTTATTATCGAAGACAAAAAAAGAACATTATTACAAATGCACATCATGTCGCTATATGTATGTGCGAAGAAAAGCATTAGATACAACTCGATACGTATGCGGCTTTTGTCGAGGGAAATTGAAAAAAATAAAAAGAGAGTGTTGACAAGTCAAATCTTTCTGTGCTAAATTATAAAAGCCGTCGTTATTCGACGTTCGGTGAAGAAATAAAATAAAAAAGATAGTTGACAGAGCAAAAAAGAGTAAATATAATATAAACAGTCCTTATGATTTGATTGTTCCGCAGTAGCTCAGTGACGAGCGATACTTCGTCGATTAGGCTACGAGTTGCCTCGATGCATTGATCATCATTGATTAGACGAGCAGAGGAAGAGGCAGTAAGTTTAATTGAAATCATGCTTAAGGCGTATGAGTCACTTGCTTTTTATTCCGCAGTAGCTCAGTGGTAGAGCACTCGGCTGTTAACCGAGCGGTCGTAGGTTCGAATCCTACCTGCGGAGCCATTGGAGAAGTACCCAAGTGGCTGAAGGGGACGGTTTGCTAAACCGTTAGGTCGTTCTTTTACGGCGCGCGGGTTCAAATCCCGCCTTCTCCGCCAGGAAGATGTTGAATATGGCCCGTTGGTCAAGTGGTTAAGACACCGCCCTTTCACGGCGGTAACACGGGTTCGAATCCCGTACGGGTCATCCTTTGGAGTGCTCATTTTGTTCACTCCATTTTATTTCGGAGGATTAGCTCAGCTGGGAGAGCACTTGCCTTACAAGCAAGGGGTCGGCGGTTCGATCCCGTCATCCTCCACTCTTTGTGGTCCCGTGGTGTAGTGGTTAACATGCCTGCCTGTCACGCAGGAGATCGCGGGTTCGATCCCCGTCGGGACCGCCATTTGAAAACTTAATTTATTTAAAGTTGTTTGTTGTTGGGCTATAGCCAAGCGGTAAGGCAACGGACTTTGACTCCGTGATGCGCTGGTTCGAATCCAGCTAGCCCAGCCATGAATGTGATGAGCCATTAGCTCAGTAGGTAGAGCACGATCGATTTAGCTTCTTTGAAAAGGCAACAGCGTACCGCTCGAGCTGCTACTTGATTAAGCATACTGAGAGCGGGACGTCAAAAATCTTATTTAAAAACTTTTTTTGAAACGAGCCATTAGCTCAGTAGGTAGAGCATCTGACTTTTAATCAGAGGGTCGGAGGTTCGAGTCCTCCATGGCTCACCATGTATGCGGGTGTGGCGGAATTGGCAGACGTACCAGACTTAGGATCTGGCGCCTTTGGCGTGGGGGTTCAAGTCCCTCCACCCGCACCAGTCGGTCGGTTTTTAATGATATGCGGTCGTGGCGGAATGGCAGACGCGCTAGGTTGAGGGCCTAGTGGGGGAAACCCCGTGGAGGTTCAAGTCCTCTCGGCCGCATCTAAAAAAGCTTGACTTTAGTTGATGAAATGTGATACGATGAAAAGGTCGTTAAAAATGCGCCCGTAGCTCAATTGGATAGAGCATCTGACTACGGATCAGAAGGTTAGGGGTTCGAATCCTCTCGGGCGCGCCATGTTTATAACGTCATGAAGACGGGAAGTAGCTCAGCTTGGTAGAGCACATGGTTTGGGACCATGGGGTCGCAGGTTCGAATCCTGTCTTCCCGACCATCTCGTTTATAATCATGCGGGTGTAGTTTAGTGGTAAAACCTCAGCCACGAGCAACGCATCTTTGAGTAAACTGCGAGTTGCCTCGACGCATCAATCATCTCTGATTTTGCGAGTAGAGGAAGAGGCATGATTATGCGTGATGACTAGTAATGGTTTAAACTTAACTAACATGCGGGTGTAGTTTAGTGGTAAAACCTCAGCCTTCCAAGCTGATGTCGTGGGTTCGATTCCCATCACCCGCTTTGATGTTCCTTGAAAACTGAACGAAGCGAAAAGCGTAAAGAAGCTAGAGATATGAACTTTCTATGGAGAGTTTGATCCTGGCTCAGGACGAACGCTGGCGGCGTGCCTAATACATGCAAGTCGAGCGG
>NZ_SDLG01000021.1:0-46495 GCF_013096965.1 Anoxybacillus sp. CHMUD | reverse complement strand
AGAGAAAACGCACATACCTACAGGATGAGAGTAAGTAAAAGCGCTTACATATAACGATTTTATAAAACCATATATAACCAAAAAAATCGGTCGAGAAAAAAATCTCCCACAAAGTCTTGACTCAAACGTGTTTGGCCTTCTGCTTTCCGCTTTTCTTGTATTATGCTAAAATGAAAAGCGTGAGAAAAGGAGGAACGAGGCGTTGATTGAATTTATTCGTGGATATGTCGATTACGTTTGCCCGGAATATGTTGTCATCGAAAATAACGGAGTAGGCTATCAAATTTTTACTCCCAATCCGTTTTCGTTTCAAATGAACAAACAGCAACAAATTGTTGTATATACATATCAGTACGTGCGTGAAGATGTGCTTGCGCTCTACGGTTTTCATACTCGCCAAGAGCGAACGTTATTTGCTAAACTATTGCAAGTATCAGGCATCGGACCGAAAGGGGCGCTTGCCATTTTAGCAGCTGGTCAGCTTGAGCAACTTGTTGAAGCGATTGAAGCAGAAAACGATCAGTTTTTATGTAAGTTTCCAGGTGTCGGGAAGAAGACGGCGCGGCAAATGATTTTAGATTTAAAAGGAAAACTGCAAGCCATTGTACCTGATGCTTTCCCGAATTTATTTACAGAGCCACTTGAAGAAACGAATGCGCTTTCTGAAGCGCTTGAAGCGTTAAAGGCGCTCGGTTATGCAGACAAAGAAATTCAAAAAGTTGTGCCGATGCTAAAACAAGAACGGTTATCGACAGAAGGATATATTAAGCTTGCTTTACAAAAACTACTAAAGTAAGGGGGATGCATGATGGAGGAGCGTCTCATTTCAAGCGCAGCTGACTATGATGACGCATCGCTTGAATACAGTCTTCGCCCGAAACAGTTGCGGGAATATGTTGGACAGCAAAAAGTAAAGGAAAACTTAACTGTATTTATTGAAGCGGCGAAAATGCGCGGGGAGACGCTTGATCACGTGTTGTTGTACGGTCCACCAGGGCTTGGAAAAACAACGCTTGCCGCGATTATCGCAAACGAAATGGGGGTGCAATTGCGTACAACAGCGGGACCAGCGATTGAGCGGCCCGGCGATTTAGCCGCGATTTTAACAACGCTTGAACCTGGTGATGTGCTCTTTATTGATGAAATTCATCGTCTGCCGCGAGCAGTAGAAGAAGTGTTGTATCCGGCAATGGAGGACTTTTGTTTAGATATTGTCATCGGTAAAGGACCAGCTGCTCGTTCTGTCCGCCTCGATTTACCACCATTTACGCTCGTAGGGGCAACAACAAGATCTGGGGCGCTTTCTGCCCCGCTGCGTGACCGCTTTGGTGTATTAAGCCGTTTAGAATACTATACCCCTGAGGAGCTTGCGCATATTGTGAAGCGAACAGCGCACATTTTTGCAGTACAAATCGAGGAAGAAGCCGCGTTTGAAATTGCTCGTCGTTCACGGGGCACACCGCGCATCGCAAACCGACTGTTGCGACGTGTACGCGATTTTGCCCAAGTGCGCGGTGATGGGACGATCACGTTTCTTTTAGCGAATGAGGCGCTCGAACAATTGCAAGTCGATCGATTAGGATTAGATCATCTTGACCATAAACTATTAAAAAGTATGATGGAAAAATTTCGCGGTGGGCCTGTCGGATTAGAAACGATTGCCGCAACGATTGGGGAAGAAGCACAAACGATTGAAGACGTATATGAACCGTATTTGTTACAAATCGGTTTTTTACAACGAACACCGCGTGGACGAATCGTTACACCGCTTGCATACCATCATTTTGGGATGGAGGTGCCGCAATGACGAACCTACCAAAAACAATCATGCTGATTGGTGTCGTTCTTATCATCGTCGGTTTTTTGATGCAATTTGTGAAACTTGGTCGATTACCAGGAGACATCGTCATCAAAAAAGAAAACGCAACATTTTATTTCCCGATCATGACATCTGTTATTTTAAGTGTCGTTTTATCGCTTATTTTTTATATTATCGGCCGTTTTCGTTAATACAATAAAGAAAGGGACGCGAATATGAAAATCGATTTATTTGATTTTTATTTACCAGAAGAACTCATTGCACAAACCCCGCTTCCGAATCGTGAAGCATCACGCCTTATGGTGCTCGATAAAAAAACAGGCGAAGTGACACATGAGCCAACATTTCGTTCTATTTTATCGTATTTGAAAGAAGGCGATTGCCTTGTTTTAAACGATACGCGCGTATTGCCAGCCCGACTATATGGAGAAAAAGAAGAAACAGGGGCGCATATCGAAGTGCTTTTATTGAAACAGCTCGATGGCGATCAATGGGAGACGCTTGTCAAGCCAGCGAAGCGTGTAAAAGTTGGAACGATCATCTCATTTGGTGACGGTCGTTTACGTGCGGAATGTGTCGCGGAGCTCGAACATGGTGGACGCATTCTTTCGTTTTCGTATGATGGTATTTTTCTTGAAGTGCTTGAGTCGCTTGGCGAAATGCCGCTTCCTCCTTACATTAAAGCACAACTTCATGACCGCGAACGATATCAAACGGTTTATGCTCGTGAAGCAGGATCAGCTGCGGCTCCGACAGCAGGGTTACATTTTACAGAGCAACTTCTTGAAGATGTACGGAAAAAAGGGGTACATCTCGCCTTCATTACGTTGCACGTCGGATTAGGGACGTTTCGTCCTGTGAATGTAGAAAACATTGAAGAACATGATATGCATGCAGAGTTTTATCAAATGTCAGAACAAACTGCGCAATTGCTGAACGATGTAAAAGCGCAAGGCGGACGTATTATCGCTGTTGGGACGACTTCAACACGCACGTTGGAGACGATTGCATCCCGTCACGATGGAACGTTTGTCGCTGAAAGCGGTTGGACGGACATTTTTATTTATCCGGGTTATACGTTTCGTGCAATTGACGGCATGATTACAAATTTCCATTTGCCAAAGTCGACGCTCATTATGCTCGTTAGTGCGCTAGCAGGTCGAGAGCATGTGTTGCGCGCTTATGAAGAAGCAGTAAAAGAGCGTTATCGGTTTTTTAGCTTTGGCGATGCAATGCTCATTATATAAGTTGAGAAAGGGGACTATATGTGACACCAATTCGTTACGAACTCATTAAAACATGTAAACAAACGGGGGCGCGCCTCGGTATTCTTCATACGCCGCACGGCTCGTTTGAAACACCGATGTTTATGCCTGTCGGTACACTCGCGACTGTAAAGACGCTTTCACCTGAGGAATTGAAGGAAATGGGAGCAGGCGTCATTTTAAGTAACACATATCATTTATGGCTTCGACCGGGGCATGATATCGTCAAAGAAGCAGGCGGGCTCCATTCCTTTATGAATTGGGATCGCGGTATTTTAACAGACTCTGGTGGATTCCAAGTATTTAGTTTAAGTGAGTTTCGCCGCATTGAAGAAGAGGGAGTATATTTCCGCAACCATTTAAATGGCGATAAACTATTTTTATCGCCAGAAAAAGCGATGGAAATTCAAAATGCGCTTGGATCTGATATTATGATGGCGTTTGACGAATGTCCACCGTATCCTGCTACGTATGAGTATATGAAGCGGTCAGTTGAGCGAACGAGCCGTTGGGCGGAGCGGTGCTTAAAAGCGCATCAGCGTCCGAATGAGCAAGGACTATTCGGCATTGTGCAAGGCGGGGAGTTTGAAGATTTGCGCAAACAAAGCGCGCAAGATTTAGTGTCGCTCGATTTCCCAGGATATGCAGTCGGCGGCTTGTCCGTTGGTGAACCGAAAGAAGTAATGAATCGGGTGTTAGAGTTTACAACGCCATTATTGCCAGCGAATAAACCGCGTTATTTAATGGGAGTTGGCTCGCCAGATTCTCTCATCGATGGGGCGATTCGCGGTATCGATATGTTTGACTGCGTACTACCGACGCGCATTGGTCGCAATGGGACAGTGATGACAAGCGAAGGTCGCGTCGTCATTAAAAACGCCAAATATGCGCGCGATTTTACACCGCTTGACCCGAATTGCGATTGTTATACTTGCCGTAATTATACAAGGGCGTATATTCGTCATTTAATTAAATGCGATGAGACATTCGGTATTCGCCTAACCTCTTACCATAATGTGTACTTTTTGATAAAATTAATGGAGCAAGTGCGACAAGCGATTCGCGAAGATCGCCTTGGCGATTTCCGAGAACAGTTTTTTGAACAATACGGTTTCAATAAGCCGAACGCGAAAAACTTTTAGAAAGGGGTGAAAATATGGAGACGTTAGCAAGCTTATTACCGCTTATTTTATTCTTTGCGATTTTTTACTTTTTGCTTATCCGCCCGCAACAAAAACGCCAAAAGGCTGTTCAACAAATGCAGGCAAATTTGCAAAAAGGAGACAAAGTCATTACGATTGGCGGATTGCATGGCATCATCGATTCACTTGATGAAAATACGGTCGTTATTCGCGCGGGCGACGGTTCGCGCCTTACATACGATCGTGCGGCTATTCGTGAAGTCGTCAATGAAAAATAAGACAGGTTTGTTGCCTGTCTTATTTTTATGCGCTTCGTGAGCGAGATGTCGCTACGTTGACGCCGATCATTCCGCCAATGATGGCTGTGATGAGAAATCCAGCATGGTATCCCCATTGTTCAATTGAAAACGTTTGATCCATGCCGAGAAATTGAAATAAAAAAATGATGGTTGTAAAAATGACACCCGTTGCCCCGCCAAGCATCCAGCCGCGCGTTTTCCCTTTTCCACCTGCAATAAACCCACCAAAAAACAATGATAAAAATGCGAGGCCGTGCATCACCCATTGCAATGATGTTTCGTCATAACTTGTCAACTTCAACAAAAGAGCGAATATAAAGCTGCATATGATAGCACTTATAAAAATTGTTATAACCCCATAAAAAATAGCACGAATCATTCGTAACCCTCCTTCCTGCATTTAGTACAAACATATTCGGTTGTCTATTTGTTTAGAATAAAAACGTAGCAACAAACGAGGAGGAATGAATGTGGAGTACGTCACGATTATTTTTCGAACGTTACTATTGTACGGTGTCATTTTATTTATTTTTCGTATGATGGGAAAGAGAGAGATCGGGGAGTTAAGCATTTTAGACTTAGTTGTGTTTATCATGATTGGGGAAATGGCCGTCATTGCAATCGAGCAGCCGAAAGATCCGATTTTTCACACGGTCGTACCGATGATTGTATTGACAACCGCTCAAATTGCTTTTGCGTATTTTTCTTTAAAAAGTGAAATGTTTCGCCGCCTCGTCGATGGATCACCGACGGTCATTATTAACAACGGAAAAATCGATGAAAAAGCGATGCGAAAGCAAAGATACAATTTTGATGATTTACTTATTCAGTTGCGGGAAAAAAATATTAAAAACGTTGCTGATGTCGAGTTCGCCATTTTAGAGCCGTCTGGTAAACTGTCTGTATTTGAAAAAGAAAGAGGAAAAAAGGAAACACCGTCTTTAGCGTTGCCGCTCATTAAAGACGGCGTCATTCAAGAAGAACATTTAGCGCTCATCAATCGAACAGCTGCATGGTTAATCGAACAACTAAAAAAACGTGGATATGAGCAGATCGATCACATTTCATATTGTACATATGAAGATGGAACGTTTTATATTGATGAAAAAGATGAGTGATTAACGAAATAATTGGCGGAACTCATCTTTTTCAATGAGCCGAAACGATTGAGCAAGAGCGAGATATACGAACGCCATAACTGTGATTGCGACAATTGTTTTTGTAAGCAATGAAAATGGCAAAAGCGGAACGAGCCAATGTCCAACTGTTCCAACAGAAACGATGACGAGAAAATGGGCGATGTATTGTTTAACGTATAAAGAGAGTGATATAGCTTTCACGATCGTTGCTGCATGTAATAATGTAACAACCATGATGCCAACGGTGATGGCGAGCGCAGCCCCCATAATGCCGAGCGATGGTTGAGAGGCGAGCCAAAAAATAAGTGCTGTTTTCACGATGGCACCGATCAAACTATTTGTCATCGCCTCTTTCGCTAAGTCGAGTGCCTGCAACACAGCTTGCAGTGGGCCTTGCAAGTAATAAAAGATGAAAAACGGAGCCATCACTTTAACAAAAATTGCAGCTCCATTCGCACCATACATCAATTGCATTATTTCTTCCGCCAATACGTACAACACAACAATCGATAGCCCTCCAGCTAAAAGGGATAGCCGCACAGCTTGATGCAAACGATACTCGATGAGTCGGTGTTGCTTTTGAGCAGCCGCTTCACTAATAGCCGGAACGAGTGAAGTGGCGAGCGCATATGTAATAAATGATGGAAGCATTAAAAGGGGCAGGGCGTATCCAGTCAGCTCCCCATATTGTTTTGTCGCATGGGTTGCAGTGATGCCAGCAAGCGCCAAACTTTGTGCCACGACAATTGGTTCAAAAAACCAGGCGATTGATCCAATCATTCGGCTCCCAAGTGTCGGTACAGCAATGCGCATAAGTGAAACGAACGTATCCTTTCCTTCCTTTACGTAAGCGAAAAAGCGATAACGAATGCGAATCGGCTTTTTTCGTTTAAACGTAATGAATAAATAAACGAGCGATACAAACTCCCCAACGACCGCAGAAACCATCGCCCCTGCTGCGGCATATTCGATACCATACGGCAAAAAAGCGGTTGTAAAAGCAGCGATAAGCGTGATGCGGACCGCTTGTTCAAGCAATTGAGAATACGCATATGGTTTCATTTGCTGTCTTCCTTGAAAATATCCACGCAAAACGGAAGATACAGCGACGATTGGGACGACTGGTGCAATGGCAACGAGCGGATAATAAACGCGTGCATCTGTAAATAACGTTTGAGAAAGAACAGGCGCAATGGCAAGTAGAGCTGGAAAAAAGATCATACTTAAAACAATTGTAATGGATAAAGACACGACTAATATTTTTTTTACTTTTCGTCTGTCGCCCACCGCTTCTGCTTCGGCGACAAGTTTTGAAATGGCGACAGGGAGGCCGAACTGTGTAATCGTAATGGCTAATACAAGTGTCGGAACTGCCATCATATATAAACCGACGCCTTCTTCACCAATGAGACGAGCAACGACGATGCGATTAATAAAACCGAGTATGCGCGTCAACAATCCTGCAACAATTAAAATGATCGTTCCTTTCAAAAATTTGGACATGTTCCTCCCTACCTTCTCAAATGAGGTCATCTTTTATACAATGAAATATATGCACATGTTGGCCAAGCATGACAAAATGGGGGAGATGAATGTGGATCGAAAACAATTAATGCCAGCGCTACAGAGTAAAGTAGATGAACTAAAATTGCTCGGTTATGAGCAAGCGACGATTGAAGATGTATGGAATTGTTTGATGGTGAAAAAATGGAAAAAAAACAAAGAGGAAAAGCGGCTGTTTGAACTTGTTAACGACATTTTATCATTGCGTGCAAGTGATTACATGGCATATGTCGTTCAAAAGGAACAAAAACATGATCATTGGTTTACAGAAGAAGGGCTTTCGGAGTTAGAACAATTGTTTTAATTGTTCGTTTGGAAATTGACAGAAAGTGTACTGTCATTCATAATTTGTTTTGTTGGTAAAAATTCTGGCAGATGCCAGAATAGAGGAGGATTTTTATGGTAAAACGTAGTCGCATCATTGCTTTTTTCCTTCTTGTCGTTTTACTAGGCGGCATGATGGGAACAACAGCGGAGAAAATTGTAAAAAACATTAAACTCGGCTTAGACTTGCAAGGTGGCTTTGAAATTTTATATGAAGTGAAGCCGACAAAAGAAGGAGAAAAAATTACGAAAGACGTGTTGCTTAGCACAGTTAGTGCCCTAAATAAACGCATTAACGTGCTTGGGGTGAGCGAACCACGCATTGACGTAGAAGGAAACGATCGTATTCGCGTTCAATTAGCAGGAGTGAAAGATCAAAATAAGGCCCGTGAAATTTTATCTACAGAGGCGAAGTTAACATTTCGCGATGTACACGATAACGTGTTAATGGATGGGAGCGACCTCGTTGAAGGGGGCGCGAAACAAACGTTTGACGATAAAGGGAAACCAAGCGTTGCCATTCAATTAAAAGACGCCAACAAGTTTAAAGAAGTGACACAAAAAGTATTAAGTATGGCACCGAACAACGTGCTTGTCATTTGGCTCGATTTCAAAGAAGGTGTTGACTCATACGCAAAAGAAGTAGGAAAAGAGCATCCGAAGTTTATTTCGGCAGCACAAGTGAACGAAGTGTTCAACCAGACAGACGTTTCAATCGTTGGAAATTTCACTGTTGAAGAAGCAAAACAATTAGCTGATTTATTAAACGCAGGAGCGCTCCCTGTTGAGTTAAAAGAAATTTATTCAACATCGGTCGGTGCCCAGTTCGGTGAACAGGCGTTACAAAAAACAATTTTTGCTGGCATTATCGGCATTGCCCTTGTCTTTTTGTTTATGCTCATTTTTTATCGTCTTCCAGGAATTGTCGCTGTTGTTACATTAAGTGTATATATTTATCTGATCTTACTTGTTTTCGATTGGATGAATGGTGTATTGACGTTACCGGGCATTGCGGCACTTATTTTAGGTGTTGGGATGGCAGTCGATGCAAACATTATTACATACGAGCGCATCAAAGATGAATTAAAGCTCGGAAAATCGCTCATGTCAGCATATCGCATCGGTAATCGCGGTTCTTTCGGCACGATTTTAGATGCAAACATTACAACGATCATTGCCGGTGTTGTTTTGTTTGCGTACGGGACGAGCTCTGTTAAAGGATTTGCGACAATGCTCATTATTAGCATTTTAGCGAGCTTTATTACAGCGGTATATGGTACGCGTCTCTTGCTCGGTTTGCTTGTGAAAAGTCGCTTATTCGATAAAAAACCACATTATTTTGGCGTTAATCCAAAAGACGTGTTAGATATTGCGAAAGTGACAGATGATACAGATGTGCCGACGAAGTTTGCACGTCTTGATTTTGTGAAACGAAGCAAACTATTTTTCATCATTTCAGGGGCCATGTTTGCCATCGGGCTTGTATTATTGCTAACGGCTAAATTAAATTTAGGAATCGATTTCTCTAGTGGTACGCGCGTTGATTTAATGAGCGAAAAATCATTAACGACCGAAGAAGTGAAGCAAGAGTTAAAACAATTGCAACTCGAACCGAAAGATATTGTCCTGTCTGGCAATAACAACGAAATGGCGATTGTGCGTTTTCTCGGGGTACTTGATCAAAAAGAAATTTCAAAGTTAAAATCGCATTTTAAAGAAAAATACGGGGTAGAACCGAACGTAAGTACCGTATCGCCGACAGTCGGAAAAGAATTGGCGCGCAATGCGTTTATTTCCGTACTCATTGCATCCATCGGTATCATCATTTACGTAACGGTTCGCTTTGAAATGTATATGGCGATTGCAGCTATTGTTGCGCTATTGCATGATGCGTTTTTTATCATCGCCTTCTTCAGCTTAACACGTTTAGAAGTTGATTTAACATTTATCGCTGCTGTGTTAACGATCGTAGGTTATTCCATTAACGACACAATTGTCACATTTGACCGCATTCGCTATTTGATGAAAAAGCGGAAAGTAAAAACGGTTGACGATTTAAAAGATATCGTCAACAAAGCGTTACAACAAACATTTGGACGCTCTGTAAATACGGTTTTAACCGTTGTGTTTACTGTTGTCGCACTTTTATTGTTCGGTAGTGAAGCGATTCGCAATTTCTCATTCGCATTGCTTGCTGGTTTAACTTCCGGCACATATTCTTCGCTTTTCATTGCTGCACAGCTGTGGCTCATTTGGAAAGCAAAGCAATTGAAAAAAGGAAAGCAAAAACGCGACCAACTAGAAGCAGAACCAGAAGTATAACGTCGTGGCGCATGCTGCGACGTTTTTTCGTGGCGTGAATAGGATACACTAAAAAAAACAAAAGGGAAAGGAAGCGAATGGGGTGAATGAACAAGCGCGCTTTCGCCAAGCTCAATTTGCCGCGATGGTTGGTGTTGTTGGCAACGTTGTTTTAGCAGTTATCAAAGGATGGATTGGGATGATCGCAAACAGTAAGGCGCTTATGGCTGATGCGGTACATTCCGCTTCTGACGTAGCAGGCTCACTTGCGGTATGGATTGGGTTACGGGCGGCAAAACAACCGCCTGATGACGATCATCCGTATGGACACGGGAAGGCGGAATCGATTGCTGCCATTATTGTCGCGGTTTTGCTTTTTCTCGTCGGAATAGAAATTGGAACATCTTCTTTTTCTTCATTTTTTCACCCGATTGAACCGCCAAAAATGATAGCTGTATATGCGGTCATCTTATCCATCATCGTAAAAGAAGCGATGTTTCGCTATAAATATGCGTTAGGGAAAAAAATTAAAAGCGATGCGATTATCGTTAATGCGTACGAGCATCGTTCGGATGTTTTTTCTTCGATTGCTGCATGCATTGGCATTGTTGCCGCGATGTTAGGTGAAACATTACATGCACCATGGCTCGTTTATGCAGATCCCGTTGCAGGGCTATTCGTTTCGCTCCTCGTTTTAAAAGTGGCGTGGCAGTTAGGAGCAGAGTCGATTCATCATGCGCTTGATCATGTGTGGCACGAAGAAGAGACGGTGAACTTGCGCGAAGCGGTTTTGTCATTTTCTGAAGTGAAACGCATTGATTCACTTTATGCTCGTCAACATGGGCATTATGTTGTTGTCGATTTAAAAATTGCTGTGTCACCACATTTAACAGTTTTAGAAGCGCATGAGATCGGGAAAAGGGTGAAAGAAAAGCTACTGACGTTTCCGCAAGTGCATAATGTGATGGTGCATATTAATCCGTACGATGAACAATGAATTGCCCCTCAGCCTATTGTTTTGTATAATAAAAAGGTTGAGGGGTGAATGACATGTTAGCATCGAAAACCCGTTGGAATATTCAACAAGTAAACGAGCAACAAGTGCAAATGATTGCGCAAGCGCTACATATCACTCCGCTCGTTGCCTCATTGCTTGTTAGCCGCGGCTACCATACCGTTGAAGCCGCTCGTTCTTTTTTTGAGCGAAAGCAATCATTTCACTCACCATTTTTATTAAACGATATGGAAAAAGCGGTTGAGCGAATAGAGAAAGCGATTACAAACGATGAACATATTCTCGTTTTCGGTGATTATGATGCCGATGGAGTAAGCAGTACAGTCGTCATGGTCAGCGCATTACGAGAAAAAGGAGCGAATGTGTCTTTTTACATTCCGAATCGTTTTACAGAAGGATACGGACCAAATGAACAAGCGTTTCGACTAGCGAAACAACAAGGTGTTTCGCTTATCATTACAGTCGATACAGGCATTTCTGCTTTACATGAAGCCAACGTAGCGAAACAGCTTGGGATCGATTTAATTATTACCGATCATCATGAACCTGGTCCGGTACTACCGGAAGCGTACGCAACGATCCATCCGAAAATAAGCCCGAATTATCCGTTTAAACATTTAGCTGGCGTCGGCGTAGCATTTAAGCTTGCTCATGCGCTTATCGGGCGCGTGCCGTATGAATGGTTGGACGTTGTTGCAATCGGGACAATTGCCGATCTCGTTCCGCTTCAAGACGAAAACCATTTACTCGCTCGGTTGGGCATTGAACAATTTCGTCAAACGAACCGTCTCGGTTTACAGGCACTTTGTAAACAATGTGGCGTATCACATACAGCGGTGACAGAAGATACGATTGCTTTCATGATCGGTCCGCGCGTTAATGCCGCCGGACGTCTCGATTGCGCTGATCCAGCTGTTCAGCTGTTGTTGACGACAGATGCACACGAAGCGGACATGCTAGCGGAGCAAATTGATGCAATGAACCGCGAACGTCAACAACTTGTTAACGAGATAACCGAAGAAGCGATTCAACTTGTCGAGCAACATTATAGAGATGATCGTGTATTAGTTGTGGCGAAAGAAGGATGGAATGTCGGTGTTATTGGCATTGTGGCATCTCGTTTAGTCGAAAAGTTTTATCGTCCGACGATCGTGTTAAGCATTGATCAAGAAAAAGGAATAGCCAAAGGATCAGCGCGAAGTATTGAGGGATTTGACTTATTTGCGAACTTGTCAAACTGTCGCGATATTTTGCCGCATTTTGGCGGGCATCCGATGGCGGCCGGAATGACGCTTTCTTTTCATGATGTAGATGAATTACGTCGTCGCCTAAACGAAGCAGCGGAGCAACAATTAACGGACGAACATTTCATTCCTATCACTCACATCGATTTATGTTGCTCCATCCCAGACGTTTCGCTTGAACTTATCGAACAAATGAATCGGCTTGCACCGTTTGGAATGGGGAATCCGAAGCCGCGTGTCCTTTTCCAACATGTGCAACTCGATACGTTGCGAAAAATTGGAACGGATCAAAACCACTTAAAACTGTTGTTAACGGAAGACGGAAAAACGTTAGAAGCGATCGGATTCGGTTTTGGCAACATCGGTGACGAAATTGCACCGAACGTTCGTCTTTCGATCGTAGGGGAACTTGCTATTAACGAATGGAACAACTTTCGAAAGCCGCAGTTAATGATTCAAGATATAGCAGTGAATGAGTGGCAATTGTTTGATATGCGTCACATTCGTCATCCAAGTAAGTTCATGGCATCGCTACCGAAAGAAAAGCGGTTATTGATCGCTTTTCATCGTGACACAGTAGACGCATTGCAATTGTCGGCATATGCAGATGAAATTGTATATGTGTCGCACGAACAAGAAGCGGTAATTGATGTAGGTGGAAAGTATATTGTTTTTCTTGATTTGCCTCCGTCACAGCAAATCGTTAAAGTTTTATTAAGTTGTAGTTTACCTGAACGCATTTATGCGTTATTCTATCAAAGGGAGAATCACTTCTTTAGCGTATTGCCAACGCGTGAACATTTTAAGTGGTTATATTCCTTTTTGCATAAGCGTAGCCCGTTTGATATGCGACGTTACGCTGATGACTTAGCTCGCTCGCGCGGATGGACAAAAGAAACGATTTTATTTATGATTCAAGTGTTTAAAGAGCTTGGCTTTATAACTGTTGAAAACGGAATCGTTTCTTTAGCTCGCGATGTCCAAAAACGGGATTTAACGGAATCGCCTTCTTACCGATTGAAACAAGCGCAGGCAGAGCTCGAGCATATGTTTTTATACTCATCTTATTCCCAACTGAAACGTTGGTTTGATTCATTGTATGAGGAGGAAAATGTCAATGGATTTAAAACAATACGTCACGATTGTTCCTGATTTCCCAAAACCAGGCATTCAATTTAAAGATATTACAACAATTATGGATAAAGGGGAAGTGTACAAGTACGCAACAGATCAAATCGTCAATTACGCACGTGAAAAGAAAATTGATGTCGTTGTTGGACCAGAAGCGCGTGGTTTTATTATCGGTTGTCCAGTTGCTTATGCGCTCGGTGTTGGATTTGTTCCTGTCCGTAAAGAAGGAAAATTACCTCGCGAAGTCATTCGTGTCGAATACGGTTTAGAATACGGCAAGGATGTATTAACGATGCATAAAGATGCGATTAAGCCAGGTCAGCGCGTCCTTATTACAGACGATTTGTTAGCAACTGGCGGAACAATTGAGGCGACGATTAAGCTCGTTGAACAGCTCGGCGGCATTGTCGCTGGGATTGCATTTTTGATTGAATTAACATATTTAGAAGGTCGCGAAAAGTTGAAAGGATACGATATTTTAACGCTAATGCAATTTTAAGGAAGGAGGGGCAAAACGCTCCTCTTTTTCGCATCATTGCTCTTTACATTTGAGAAAATTTTCATGATAATATTGTCAATACGTTTAAAACAAAGGTGATTGCATGGCAAATGAACAAGTATTAACGGCAGAACAAGTAATTGAAAAGGCGAGCCGTTATTTGTCGAAGGAAGATGTACAGTTTATTGAACGGGCATATGAGTTTGCAAAAGAAGCGCATCGCGAGCAATATCGGAAGTCTGGGGAACCATACATCATTCATCCGATTCAAGTGGCAGGGATTTTAGTCGATTTAGAAATGGACCCTGCGACAATTGCGGCTGGATTTTTACATGATGTCGTTGAAGATACACATGTGACGAAAGAAGATTTAGAAAGAGAATTTGGAAAAGAAGTAGCGATGCTCGTTGATGGTGTAACGAAGCTCGGAAAAATTAAATATAAATCGCATGAAGAACAACAAGCAGAAAATCATCGCAAAATGTTTTTAGCGATGGCGCAAGATATACG
Source organism: Anoxybacillus sp. CHMUD (assembly GCF_013096965.1). Taxonomy (NCBI): domain Bacteria; kingdom Bacillati; phylum Bacillota; class Bacilli; order Caryophanales; family Anoxybacillaceae; genus Anoxybacillus; species Anoxybacillus sp. CHMUD. Next base: position 32,244 of record NZ_SDLG01000021.1, on the reverse strand, counting down.
AGTCATTTTAATTAAGTTGGCGGACCGTTTGCACAACATGCGCACATTAAAACATTTGCCGATCGAAAAACAACGCCGGATTGCGAATGAGACGCTTGAAATTTTTGCTCCGCTTGCCCATCGGCTTGGAATTTCAAAAATTAAATGGGAGCTTGAAGATACAGCGCTCCGTTATTTAAATCCGCAACAATATTATCGCATCGTCAATTTGATGAAGAAAAAGCGGGCAGAACGTGAGCAATATTTAGAAGAAGTCATCCAAGAAATGCGTGCACGGTTACAGGAAGTCGGGATTCAGGCCGAAATTTCTGGACGTCCAAAACATATTTACAGCATTTATCGGAAAATGGTGTTGCAAAATAAACAATTTAACGAAATTTACGATTTGCTCGCTGTGCGCATTATCGTTGAAAGTATTAAAGATTGTTACGCTGTTCTCGGCATTATTCATACGTGTTGGAAGCCGATGCCGGGACGTTTCAAAGACTATATTGCCATGCCGAAGCCAAATATGTATCAATCGCTTCATACGACCGTTGTCGGACCAAAAGGCGAACCGCTTGAAGTGCAAATTCGGACGTTTGAGATGCATCATATTGCGGAATTTGGAATTGCTGCCCATTGGGCGTATAAAGAAGGAAAGACGATTCGACCGAATACGTTTGAAGAAAAACTAGCATGGTTTCGCGAAATTGTTGAGTGGCAAAACGAAACGAACAACGCAGAAGAGTTTGTCGAAACGTTGAAAATGGATTTATTTTCCGATATGGTGTTTGTTTTTACGCCAAAAGGTGATGTCATTGAGCTTCCAGCCGGTTCGGTGCCGATTGATTTTGCGTATCGCATTCACTCAGAAATCGGAAATAAAACAATTGGAGCAAAAGTGAACGGAAAAATGGTTCCGCTCGATCATCCGCTTCAAACGGGAGACATCGTTGAGATTTTGACGTCCAATCATTCATATGGCCCAAGTCAAGATTGGTTAAAAATCGCCCAAACATCACATGCGAAAAATAAAATTCGCCAATTTTTCAAAAAGCAACGCCGTGAAGAAAACGTTGAAAAAGGAAAAGAGCTTGTCGAAAAAGAAATTCGCAACATGGGTTTTGATGTCAAAGAAGTGCTCACTGTTGAAAATATGAAACGGGTAGCGGAAAAATTTAATTTTGCTAACGAAGAAGATATGTATGCTGCTGTTGGATATAACGGCATTACCGCTGCTCAAGTCGCGCATCGTTTAACTGAAAAGTGGCGAAAACAACGCGATTTAGAAGAACAAGCGAAACGCTTGTCGGACATGCTCCAAGAGGCGAAAACCATCACACCAATGAAAAAACGCGATTTTGGTGTATGCGTGGAAGGAGTAGATAATTTACTTATTCGTTTGTCACGTTGTTGTAATCCGGTGCCTGGTGATGAAATTATCGGTTTTATTACAAAAGGACGTGGCGTTTCTGTTCATCGTGCCGATTGCCCGAACGTGCTTGTTGAAGAAGCAAAAGAGCGACTTATTCCTGTGCAATGGGAGAGCGGGGCAAACTGTCAACGGGAATATACAGTCGACATCGAAATTACTGGATATGATCGACGTGGCTTGCTGAACGAAGTGTTGCAAGCTGTCAATGAGACGAAAACGAACATTTCTGCTGTATCTGGAAGAACGGATCATCGTAATAAAATGGCAACGATTCATATGACGATTTTTATTCATAACGTAAGTCATCTTCAAAAAGTGGTGGAGCGCATTAAACAAATTCCAGATATTTATTCAGTTAGACGGATCATGAATTAGAAAGGGTTGTCGCCATGAGAGTTGTCGTTCAACGCGCAAAAGATGCAAAAGTCACAGTAGCTGGCGAAGTAGTCGGAGAAATTGATTTTGGGCTTGTTTTGCTAGTTGGCATTACGCATGATGATACGGAGGAAGATGCAGCATTTGTTGCCGATAAAATTGCTCATTTGCGCATATTTGAAGATGAACACGGAAAAATGAACGTATCCCTTTTAGATGTTGGTGGAGCGATTTTATCAATTTCGCAATTTACGCTGTACGGAGACTGTCGCAAAGGAAGAAGACCGAACTTTATGGATGCTGCAAAACCGGAGCATGCGAAACAAATATATGAAGCATTGAATGAACAATTACGCCAAAAAGGAATTCGGGTGGAAACGGGCATATTCGGAGCGATGATGGATGTACAACTGACAAACGTTGGCCCGGTGACGCTTATTGTTGAAAGCAAATAAAAACCGTGCTCGCATGTGGACGAGCCCGGTTTTTTCTTATCCTCGTGCTAAATGTTTTTTTATTTTTTGTACGTCACGGAGGGTAAGGCCGAATTCAGAAGCGAGTTCAAACGATGTGAGCTCATTTTCTTTTTGAATAAATGAATGAAAATCGACGTGCATAAGTGGGGATTGTGAATGAATAAATTCCCCTTTTTCACTATGGCGCATGATCAATCTCCTTTCGCATCAAATGTCTTTCGTATTATTCCCAATTTTTCTACCTTTTCATTCAAAGAAGGATTTTGTTTATTTGTGAAGAAATAAAGTAGCGACCATTGACAACGTAGGAGGATGTACAGCATGAAAAAAACGTTCGTGGCTTCATTGTTCATTTGTTGTTGTTTCTTGATGATCTTTCAAACAGCATCAGCAGCAATGAACGTGCGCATCGTTGTTGACCGATTAAACGTACGAACAGGTCCGGGATTAACATTTCCGGTGCAAGGAAAAGTAGCGAAAGGAAAGCAATATGCTGTCGTTCAAAAGCGAGGGGAATGGCTGCAAATTCGGCTCGCTTCGAATCGGACAGGTTGGGTGTACGGCAAATACGTGCAAATGCAAAACGAACAGATGGAAAAGAAAAAACAAATACAACAACTTGTTGTATGCCAAGCAGACGGATTACGACTTCGTAAAGGACCAGGAACGACGTATGCGATCATCGGGTATGTCAATCGTAACGAAAAAGGAACGGCAACGATGATACAAGGGGATTGGATGTATGTGCGTTGGGATGGAAAAGAAGGTTGGGTGCATCGCTCATACATAGCAAATGTTGAAAAAAACACAGAAAAAAACACAGAACAAAATACAGAACAAAATACATACGTCCAAATGTTATATGACAATACAAATATTCGTTCTGCTGCTTCAACACAGTCCTCTATCATTACTAAAGCAAAACGTGGCGACCAGTTTGCAGTCATTCGAAAAGAAGGACGATGGTACGTCATACAAGTAGATGCACAAACGATCGGTTATGTCGCAGAATGGATCGTTCAAGTAACAAAGAAACCTGCGCCTTATCAAAAAACGATTGTAGGGAAAACGATTGTCATTGACGCAGGGCATGGTGGAAAAGATTATGGGGCGACTGGAGTCAACGGAACAATTGAAAAAATGTTAACGTTACAAACGGTATTGTTGTTAGGTGAAAAACTAAAGCAAATGGGTGCGAACGTCATTTTCACACGCGAAGATGATCGCTTTTTATCGCTTAGTGAGCGTGTCTACATAGCGGGGAAACATCAAGCAGATGCTTTTATTAGCATTCATTACGATAGCGCATTAAACCGCACAGCAAGTGGTTTAACGATATATTACTATAAATCAATTGATCGTTCGCTCGCGAATGCGATGTTTGATCCGCTGAGCCGTCTAACAGGCATTCAGCAACGCGGGATTCGAAGTGGCAATTACCATGTGTTGCGTGAAAATAGTCGCCCTTCTGTATTGCTTGAACTTGGCTATTTAAGCAATCCGAATGAAGAGTTGTTTGTTATGTCACAAGACTATCAACAAGCAGCGACAGAGGCGATTTATAATGGATTGCTTCAGTATTTCGGAAAATAAGGTCATCTTGACAAATGGTTTGTTCATACGTAATATAAAAAGAAAATTCAACATCTCGCCGATGATGGAGAAAAGTAGTTAAGAGTACACATGGCCAGAGAGGAAATGCCATAGGCTGGAAGCATTTCTCCATGATGACTTAACGAACGAACACTCCGTAGGTTTCTCTTTGAACGCGTCAGTTAGTAGGAGAGAACGCTTTCCGGGCGTTATCGGATGAAAGTGGAAGCATGCGCTTCAACTAGGGTGGCACCACGGGAACTCGTCTCTCGTCCCTAATTTATTAGGGGTGGGAGATTTTTATTTGCATAAAAACTGAAGGAGGGAAACATATGTCGTTTCAAATTCCGCGCGGAACGCAAGACATTTTGCCCGAACAAGCAGCAAAATGGCAATATATTGAACACATTGCGCGCGAACTTTGCCGTCGTTACAATTATCAAGAAATTCGCACCCCCATTTTTGAACATACGGAGCTGTTTTTACGAGGTGTTGGCGATACAACCGATATCGTTCAAAAAGAAATGTACACGTTTGAAGACCGTGGCGGTCGAAGTTTAACGCTTCGTCCAGAAGGAACAGCAGCAGTCGTTCGTTCATTTGTAGAAAATAAAATGTACGGGTATCCGAATCAGCCAGTTAAACTGTACTATATGGGGCCGATGTTTCGTTATGAGCGTCCGCAAGCTGGTCGTTTCCGCCAGTTCGTGCAATTTGGTGTTGAAGCGCTCGGAAGCAACGATCCTGCGATTGATGCTGAAGTCATCGCTTTAGCGATGGACATTTACCACACGCTCGGATTGAAAAAGCTGAAACTTGTCATCAATAGTTTAGGTGATGTTGAAAGTAGAAAAGCGCACCGCCAAGCGCTCATCGATCATTTCCAACCTCGCATTCATGAGTTTTGTGATGATTGCCAAGCGCGGTTACATAAAAATCCAATGCGCATTTTAGACTGTAAAAAAGATCGCGACCACGAACTGATGCGTACTGCACCATCGATTCTTGATTACTTAAATGAACAGTCGCGCACATATTTTGAAAAAGTGCAAATGTATTTACAGAAGCTTGGCATCGCATTTGAAGTCGATTCACGGCTTGTGCGCGGTTTGGACTATTACAATCATACCGCATTTGAAATTATGAGCGAGGCAGAAGGATTTGGCGCCATTACGACGCTATGCGGCGGTGGGCGTTATAACGGTCTCGTTCAAGAAATTGGCGGACCGGAAACGCCAGGGATCGGATTCGCTTTAAGCATTGAGCGCTTGCTTGCTGCATTAGAGGCCGAGGGCATTTCGTTACCGATTTTAGAAGGAATTGACTGTTATGTTGTAGCTTTAGGAGAACAAGCAAAAGAAGAAGCAGTTGCGCTTGTTGCTGCGCTACGTAAAGAAGGCATTTCGGCAGAAAAAGATTATCAAGATCGAAAAGTGAAAGCACAGCTTAAAGCTGCCGACCGTTTACATGCGACGTATGTTGCAATTTTAGGTGAAGATGAATTGCGAAAAGGTGTCATTAACGTAAAACATATGGCAACGGGAGAACAGCAAGAAGTGCCTCTTGACACATTTATTTCACATATGAAACACGTATTGAAATAGGAGGGGAAAGTATGTTCGGAAGGACGCATTATTGTGGAGAAGTAACAGATATGGCGATCGGTCAAACGGTGCGCTTAAAAGGATGGGTGCAAAAACGTCGCGATCTCGGAGGGCTTATTTTTATCGATTTGCGCGACCGTACAGGTATTGTGCAAATTGTATTTAGCCCAGATGTGTCAAAAGAGGCGTTGCAAGTAGCAGAAACAATTCGTAGCGAATACGTGTTAGACGTAGAAGGAACGGTCGTTCAACGCGAAGAAGGACAAGTTAATCCGAATTTACCGACTGGAACAATTGAAGTGCATGCGACGCACGTGACGATTTTAAGTGAAGCAAAAACGCCGCCGTTTCCGATTTCAGATAAAACAGATGTATCCGAAGACGTTCGCTTAAAATATCGCTACTTAGATTTGCGTCGCCCGGTGATGTTCCAGACGTTTCAAATGCGCCATCAAGTAACGAAAGCGATTCGCGACTTTTTAGACGAAGAAGGCTTTTTAGAAGTAGAAACGCCAATTTTAACGAAAAGTACGCCAGAAGGGGCGCGCGATTACTTAGTGCCAAGCCGTGTACATCCAGGCGAGTTTTATGCGTTACCACAATCGCCGCAAATTTTTAAACAATTATTAATGGTCGCTGGCTTTGAACGATATTATCAAATCGCTCGTTGTTTCCGCGATGAAGATTTACGTGCTGATCGTCAACCAGAATTTACACAAGTCGATATTGAAACATCGTTTATGAGTCAAGACGATATTTTAGCAATGATCGAGCGAATGATGGCGCGCGTCATGAAAGTCGCAAAAGGAGTCGACATCTCTATTCCGTTCCCGCGCATGTCATACGATGAAGCGATTGCGCGTTACGGTTCGGACAAGCCAGATACGCGTTTTGGACTTGAGCTTGTTGATTTATCCGAGCAAGTGAAAGATTGCGGGTTTAAAGTGTTTGCAAGCGCGGTGCAAAACGGCGGACAAGTGAAGGCGATCAATGTGAAAGGTGCAGCGGATAAATATTCGCGTAAAGATATTGATGCGCTAACGGAATATGTCGCTCGTTATGGAGCAAAAGGATTAGCTTGGTTGAAAGTTGAAGCAGACGGCTTAAAAGGACCAATTGCTAAGTTTTTCAATGAAGATGAACAAAAACAAATGATGCAAACACTTGAAGCAGAAACGGGTGACTTATTGTTATTTGTCGCTGATAAAAAATCGGTTGTTGCCGATGCGCTTGGTGCATTGCGTTCAAAGTTAGGAAAAGATTTACAGTTGATTGACGAATCAGCGTTTCATTTCTTATGGATTACAGATTGGCCACTATTTGAATACGACGAAGAAGAAGGTCGTTATTATGCAGCGCATCATCCGTTTACCATGCCTGTTCGTGAAGATGTGCCAAAATTTGAAACAGACCCAGCGAGCGTTCGAGCGCAAGCATACGATCTTGTGTTAAATGGATATGAGCTAGGTGGAGGCTCACTCCGTATTTTCGAGCGTGATATACAAGAAAAAATGTTTAAAACGCTCGGCTTTACTGAAGAACAAGCGCGTGAACAGTTTGGCTTTTTGCTAGAAGCGTTTGAATACGGTACGCCTCCACATGGGGGAATTGCGCTTGGATTAGACCGGCTTGTCATGTTGCTTGCGGGGCGTTCGAATTTACGTGATACAATCGCCTTCCCGAAAACAGCGAGCGCGAGTTGCTTGTTAACGGAAGCGCCAAGTGCAGTTAGCGAAGAGCAATTAGAAGAATTACATTTGCGAATCAAAGACGTTCAAAAAGTAGACTAAATTTGTAACGTTGCAAATACGTTCGAAGTGTGCTAACATACAAGTAACAACAAGTCCTGATGTGTTTGTCGTATCACCTATTGTTTTGACCGAACAATGTGTGATACGGGAGCCCGGGTTTTCAGGTGGCGTACATGCCTCATTTACATAGAGAGGACGTACATAAGCTTGAAACAGGGCACCCACCTGTGAGAGAGCGGGTTCAAAACAAAGGCCATCAGCGACGGCACGATTGGGACTTAGGAAACAAAAACGAATGAAGCCTTGACGTAAAGAACATGCTTTACGTCAAGGCTTTATTTGTGCCACAATGCATATATATCCGATTGAAAGACTTACATATGGGAGGAACAACATGTTACATCAATTTTCTCGTAATGAACTCGCAATCGGGAAAGAAGGTTTAAAAAAATTAAGCGAAAGCACAGTGGCCGTTCTTGGCATTGGAGGTGTCGGATCATTTGCGGTTGAGGCGCTTGCTCGTTCAGGGGTTGGACGTCTCATTTTAATCGATAAAGACGATATTGACATTACAAATGTGAACAGACAAATTCATGCGCTATTATCTACTGTCGGTCGTCCGAAAGTAGAAGTGATGAAAGAGCGCATCGCAGACATTAATCCAGCATGCGAAGTCATTGCGTTAAAAATGTTTTATACAGAAGAGACGTATGAACAAATTTTTTCGTACGATATTGACTACGTCATTGATGCATCCGATACGATTTCGTATAAAATTCATCTAATGAAACAATGTTTAGAACGAAACATCCCAATTATTTCAAGCATGGGAGCGGCAAATAAAATGGATCCGACCCGTTTTCGCATTGCTGATATTTCAAAAACGCATACGGATCCGATTGCAAAAGTTATTCGCACGAGATTGCGGAAAGAAGGAATTAAAAAAGGCATCACCGTTGTTTTCTCGGATGAAATTCCAATTGTCATTCGCGAAGACGTGCGAAAGGAAGTAGGAAATGATGAGGCAACCATTCGTAAGGCAAAAATACCACCTTCATCGAATGCGTTTGTTCCATCGGTTGCTGGCCTCATCATGGCTGCACATGTTGTACAACAATTATTAAAAGATATTCCGATCCAACGTGTCGATCAACAATGAGCGCAAAGGGAACTCCTTTGCGTTTTTTTACCGTTATTGACGTTAATTCTCGTTCCTGTTGTATACGAACTATTTTTCTTCCGTCAAGCGAAAAAAGAACGACAAGTATAATCGTTGCAGGCTGGCTGAAATTCGGTCAACCTGTTGTGTTATAATAAAATGAGAAACGAACAGTAAGGATGGAGCCTCATGAGCAGAAAAGAACAAATTATTGAAGTCGCAATGAAACTATTTGCTGAAAAAGGATATCATGCGACAACGATGCAAGAAATTGCTGAACATAGTCAGTTAGCCAAAGGATCATTATACAACAAAGTCATATGCGCCAATTTGTTCCTGCCCTACGTGCAGCGTTAGCATTGTGAGGTGAGAAAACGATGTTGTTTGCTCAAGAGCCGCTTGCTTATCGTATGCGCCCGCGTACGATTGATGAAGTTATCGGACAAGACGATGTCATCGGTTCACATACAGCGCTATATCGAATGATTAAAAATGGTTATGTGCCATCGTTATTGCTTTATGGACCGCCTGGCGTCGGGAAAACATCGCTTGCTTATGCGATCACTGGAACGGTACAACGTCCGTTTTATATGCTCAATGCGACGACGGCAGGAAAAAAAGAAATGGAAGAAATAGTGGCGGATGCTCGCTTTGAAGGCAACGTTATTTTATTTATTGATGAAATTCATCGTTTCACAAAAGCGCAACAAGATTATTTATTACCACATGTCGAAAGCGGTTTGATTACCCTCATTGGTGCGACGACAGAAAATCCATTTCATTCGATTAATCCGGCTGTTCGCAGTCGCTTAGGACAAATAAAACAGTTGCAGCCATTAACAAAAGAGAAGACGCTCGCATTATTGCACCGCGCTTTAGCCGATCGTGAACGAGGATTAGGCGATTGGCATATTGACATTAGCGATGAGGCGCTTTCGATCATTGCTGAAGGGGCAAACGGAGATGCTCGAGCGGCATTGACGATTTTAGAGGAAGTCGTATATGCAACGAAACAAAGGGATCAATATGCTGTTGTGGATGTGCAAGCTGTTTTGTCTTGTGTAGAAAACAAGTCGCTAACGTATGATAAACAAGGAGATACGTATTATTCTTTACTTTCCGCTTTTCAAAAAAGCATTCGCGGCAGTGACGTAGATGCTTCGCTTCACTATTTAGCAAGGCTTCTTGAAGGTGGCGATCTTACCGCTGTTTGCCGTCGCCTTGCAGTCATTGCTTATGAAGATATTGGATTAGCCAATCCACTGATCGGTGTGAAGGTGATGAGCGCGATCGAAGCCGCAGAGCGTCTCGGTATGCCAGAAGCACGCATTCCGCTTTCAGTCGTGACGATTGACATGTGTTTATCACCGAAATCAAATAGCGCCTATAAAGCAATCGATCAAGCGCTTATAGATGTGCGAAACGGAAAAGGACAATCGATTCCGCTTCATTTGCAAGATGCTCACTATGCGGGGGCGAAACATCTTGGACGCGGAATAGGGTATAAATATCCACACGATTATCCATACGGTTGGGTGGCACAACAATACTTACCTGATGATTTAATCGGAGTGCAATATTATCAACCGAAACAAAACGGCGAAGAAAAGCAATTCGCTTCCGTTTATGAGCGGCTCAATGAACGAAAAAAGCAGTAACGTTCCTCTGTTTCGTATTTTTATGTTATAATGGCTTGTGTTTCTTTTGACAGTGAATGAGGGGATGATCCGTTTGAAAATATCTACAAAAGGCCGATACGGTTTAACGATTATGATTGAGTTGGCGAAACGATATGGAGAGGGACCGATTTCATTAAAATCGATCGCTCAAATGAATAATTTGTCGGAGCATTATTTAGAACAACTCATTTCCCCATTGCGAAACGCTGGTTTAGTGAAAAGCGTTCGTGGAGCGTATGGCGGTTACATTTTAGCAGATGAACCATCAAAAATTACTGCGGGCGATGTTATTCGTGTGTTGGAAGGACCGCTTCAAGTCGTTGAAGGACTAGAAGATGAAGAACCAGCGAAACGTGAATTATGGATGCGCGTTCGCGATGCGGTAAAAGAAGTGTTAGATAGCACGACGCTTGAAGACTTAGCAAGTCATACCGACGACCACGGTGATGCATATATGTTTTATATCTAGGAAAGGAGAATGTATTTGGAGCGCATTTATTTAGACCACGCAGCGACGTCTCCTGTTCATCCGCAAGTTGTGGAGGCAATGGTACCGTACATGACAACATATTTTGGCAACCCATCAAGCATTCATTCATTTGGTCGTGAAACACGACGTGCCCTTGATGAAGCGAGGGAGACCATTGCTAAAACGATCGGGGCAAAAGCGAACGAAATCATTTTTACAAGCGGTGGAACAGAGGCGGATAATTTAGCGATCATTGGTGTGGCAATGGCGAATCGCGAGAGAGGACGACACATCATTACAACGTCTGTCGAACATCATGCTGTATTAAACACGTGCAAATATTTACAGAAACAAGGATTTGATGTGACATACTTACCTGTGGATGAGCATGGCATCATTTCTATTGAACAGCTAAAAAGCGCTTTGCGCGACGATACGGTTCTTGTCTCTATCATGTTTGGCAACAACGAAACAGGTGTGTTGCAACCAATTCATGATATTGGTCAATTGCTTCATGACCACGATGTGTATTTTCATACAGATGCAGTACAAGCGTATGGTCTCGTTCCGATCGATGTGCACGAACTCGGCATCGATTTACTTTCCGTATCAAGCCATAAAATTAACGGACCAAAAGGAGTCGGCTTTTTATACGTACGTGAAGGGGTTCGTCTGACGCCACACATATACGGCGGAGAACAAGAAAGAAAACGACGTGCAGGGACAGAAAACGTACCCGGTATTGTCGGATTGCAAAAAGCAGCTGAACTCGCACAACAAATGATGTCTGAAAAACGAGCGTTATATGAACAGTTTCAACGTATCATGTTGACGACATTTGAACGAGAAGGCATTCATTACGCGGTGAACGGTCATGAAACAAATCGTTTGCCACATGTATTAAATGTTGCGTTTTTCGAAACAAATGTAGAAGCATTGCTTGTCAATTTAGATTTAGCAGGCATTGCCGCCTCAAGCGGCTCGGCGTGTACAGCTGGCTCAATTGATCCGTCACATGTGTTAGTGGCGATGTACGGAAATGAATCGGAGCGCATTCGTTCTTCTGTTCGTTTTAGCTTTGGATATGGAAATACGTTGGAACAAATAGAACGTGCCGCACATGAAATATCAAAAATTGTAAAAAGACTAACGAAAGCGTGAAAGAGGGGGGAAAAATGGCAAGAGTAGTTGTTGGAATGTCAGGAGGAGTCGATTCGTCCGTTGCTGCCCTTTTATTGAAACAACAAGGGTACGATGTTATCGGTATTTTTATGAAAAACTGGGACGATACAGATGAAAACGGTGTATGTACCGCAACGGAAGATTACGAAGATGTCGTGCGTGTGTGCAACCAAATTGGTATTCCGTATTATGCGGTCAACTTCGAAAAGCAATATTGGGAAAAAGTATTTACGTACTTTTTAGACGAATATAAAGCAGGGCGTACGCCAAATCCAGATGTGATGTGCAATAAAGAAATTAAGTTTAAAGCATTTTTAGAACATGCGATGGCGCTTGGAGCGGACTATTTAGCGACAGGACATTATGCCCGCGTTGCCTATCGCGATGGAGAATATCAATTGTTGCGCGGGTTAGATGCAAATAAAGATCAAACGTATTTTTTAAATCAGCTTGGCCAAGCTCAATTATCGAAAGTGTTGTTTCCAATCGGCGAATTACAAAAGTCCAAAGTGCGTGAAATCGCCAAAGAAGCCGGACTTGCGACAGCAGGAAAAAAAGATAGCACCGGCATTTGTTTCATCGGTGAACGCAATTTTAAACAGTTTTTAAGCAATTATTTACCTGCACAGCCGGGCAAGATGCAAACGCTCGATGGAGAAGTAAAAGGTACGCACGATGGCTTAATGTACTATACGATCGGACAACGCCACGGACTTGGTATTGGTGGTAGCGGAGAGCCTTGGTTCGTTGTTGGGAAAAATTTAAAAGACAACATTTTATACGTTGCACAAGGATTTGATAACGAATTGCTTTATTCTGATGCAATTATTGCAACGAACGTCAATTGGGTCAGCGATCGAAAACCGAATGAACCGATTGCTTGTACAGCGAAATTCCGTTATCGTCAACCAGATGTACCGGTGACAGTAGAAATGATTGATGAAACGACGGCACGCGTATCATTTAGCCAACGCGTACGCGCAGTTACGCTGGGGCAAGCGGTCGTTTTCTACAACGGTGAACAATGTCTCGGTGGCGGAACGATCGATCAAGTATTTCGCAACGGTGAAAGATTGACATACGTTGGCTAACCTTCAACTCAACAGACGAGTTGAAGGCTTTTTTGTTATAATATGCATATGAGGTGATAGTAATGGATTACAACGCACAAGGCATTCAATATATGCAGCAAGGACAATATGAAGAAGCGGTTAAATGTTTTCATGAAGCGATTGAACGACAACCGAACGATCCTGTTGGTTACATTAATTTTGGAAACGTATTAGCAGCTGTCGGTGAAGAAGAAAAAGCGATTCGCTTTTTCCATAAAGCACTTGAACTTGATGAAAAAGCAGCGACCGCTTATTACGGACTCGGATCCATTTATTACAATCGCCAACAATTTGAACGAGCGAAAGAACAATTTGAACGGGCGATTCGAGTCGGATTAGCAGATGGAGATGTGTTTTTTATGCTTGGCATGTCGCTTATGTACTTAGAGCAACCACGTTTAGCGCTACCATATTTTCAGCGGGCAGTAGAATTAAACGAGCGCGATGTCGAAGCGACATTTCAGCTCGGGCTTTGTTTCGCGCAACTACAGTTCGTGGATGAGGCGATGACGTATTTTGAACGGACGATTCATTTAAACGACCAACATGCAGATGCGTATTACAATTTAGGTGTCGCATATGCATACAAAGACGATCCGAAAACGGCATATGAGATGTTTGAAAAGGCGCTGGCTATTCAACCGGATCATTTGTTAGCAGGTCATGGGAAAAAGCTAATGGAACGCGCATTGCAATAACAAAGGGGGAGATGGCGTTGCAACAACAGTTAGATTTAGACGGACGATCGTTTATTAAAGGCGTCCATGTCGGTACCATTTTTCATAACGAAGACAATTTATATTCAGTTATTCGTGTACGCGTAGAAGAAACAAATGAAGCGCATATAGAAAAAGACGTTGTTGTGACAGGCTATTTCCCTTTGCTCGGTGAGTATGATACATATACGTTTTTCGGCACATTTAAAGAACATCCGCGCTTTGGAAAACAATATGTTGTTGATCATTTTCGAAAAGAGTTTCCTGAAACGAAAGAAGGAGTGATTCAATATTTATCGGGCGGCATGTTTAAAGGAATCGGAAAAAAAACAGCGGCGGCGATCGTGGAAACGTTAGGGGAGCGAGCGATTTCAAAAATATTAGAAGATCCCGATGTGCTTGCGAACGTACCGAAGCTAACAAAAGCAAAAGCAAAGCAGCTGTATGAGACGTTGCGCGAACATGAAGGATTAGAACAAATTATGATTGCTTTGTCGCAATTTGGGTTTGGACCTCAATTATCGATGAAAATTTATCAAGTGTACAAAGATGAAACGTTACAAATCATTCGCACAAATCCATATCAACTTGTCGAAGACGTTGAAGGAATTGGATTTGGTCGCGCTGATGATCTCGGCTTGCAGCTCGGTATTTCGGGCAATCATCCGGATCGCATTCGGGCAGGTTGTTTATACGTCATGGAGCAACATTGCATGCAAGAAGGACATGTGTATATGACGTATGAACAACTCCTTACAGAAGTGAAACAATTGTTAGAGGCGAAACGGCAAGAAGCCGTTGAAGTTGCTTGCATTTCCCGTGAAATGATCCATTTATCTGAAGAAGGGAAGTTAATTGTGGAAGAAGATCGTTTTTACATCCCTTCCTTGTATTTTGCGGAAAAAGGTATCGTGTCAAACGTGAAGCGGCTGCTTGAGCAAAAGGGCATGACTACGTTTTCTGAAGCCGAATTTTTACTAGCGCTCGGTGAATGGGAAGAAGAAGCAAACATTCAATATTCGCAAAAACAAAAAGAGGCGATTCAACAAGCCCTTTGTTCCCCGTTGTTCATTTTAACAGGCGGACCAGGGACAGGAAAAACGACGGTCATTAATGGTATTGTTCATTTGTTCGCTAAATTGCATGGGCTATCGCTTGATCCGACGAGCTATGATACGGACGAGCCGTTTCCGATTTTACTTGCTGCTCCAACCGGCCGTGCAGCGAAGCGCATGACGGAATCGACAGGTTTGCCGGCGATGACGATTCATCGTTTGCTCGGCTGGAGTGGTGACGGGTTTCAACGTGGGGAAGACGAACCGATTAACGGAAAGTTGTTAATTGTCGATGAAATGTCCATGGTCGATACGTGGCTAGCGAATCAGTTATTAAAGTCTGTTCCATCATCCATGCAAGTCATTTTCGTTGGCGATGAAGACCAATTACCGTCCGTCGGACCAGGACAAGTGCTGAAAGACTTGCTTCGCGCAAACGTCATTCCGACCGTTCGCTTGACAGACATTTATCGCCAGGCAGAAGGTTCGTCGATCATTTCCCTTGCCCATGCGATTAAAGATGGAAACATTCCTCACGATTTGACGTTTCCACAAAAAGACCGTTCATTTATTCGTTGCACGGGCGGACAAGTCGTTGACGTCGTAAAAAAAGTAGCTGAAAACGCAAAACAAAAAGGATATCGCGCAAAAGACGTTCAAGTGCTCGCACCGATGTATCGCGGTCATGCAGGAATTGATCGATTAAACGAAACGTTGCAACAGCTATTTAATCCAAAACATGATCATAAACGAGAGCTTACGTTTGGTGATGTCGTTTATCGCGTAGGCGATAAAGTGTTGCAGCTAGTCAATCAGCCGGATGAAAATGTGTTTAATGGCGATATCGGTGAGATCGTTGCGATTTTCTATGCCAACGAAAACGTAGAAAAACAAGATCTCGTTGTCGTTTCGTTTGATGGAAACGAAGTGACATACCCAAAACAAGAATTGAATCAAATTACGCACGCCTACTGTTGTTCGATTCATAAATCGCAAGGAAGCGAATTTCCGATCGTCATTTTGCCTGTTGTAAAAAGTTATTATCGCATGTTAAGGCGCAATTTATTGTACACAGCCATTACGCGCAGTAAACGATATTTAATTTTGTGCGGTGAAGAAGAAGCGTTCCAGCTTGGGGTCATGCGAACAGATGACGGAACGAGACAAACGACATTGTACGAAAAATTAACAAATACTATTTCGCCTGAGCAACAGCTGCTTCCGATGGAAGATGCAAACATCGGAATGGAAGGTGTTACCCCGTATGACTTTATGGAAAATGACGTAACATAATGACGGACACACATATTGGCACGCTCCTTCTTTCCGTGACGTATGTTTACGTAAAAAAATGACAAAGATAGAAGAAAAAATAAAGAGGAGTGTGTCCTTTATGTTAAAGTGTCCGAATTGTCAAAGTAAAGATTTGGGTAAAATCGGCGTTAATCAGTATTATTGCTGGAATTGCTTTATTGAGCTAACCGTCCAAAAAGGAATGATTTATACGCATCAAGTAGAAGAAGACGGAACGCTTAGCTCGCTCGACGATTTGTTTAGCGAACAGGAACGAACTTTGTTTTCGTAATGAAAGGAGAATGACGATGAATCGAACAATCGCTTCTTTAATTGCGATCGGTGCAGGAGTAGCAGCATACCAATTAGCGCAACGAAACGGCGGCATGAACATGCGCAATGTGCGAAAAGTCGGCAAACAAATGTTGCGCCCATTTATGTAACGAAAAAACGGCAATCTCATTTGAGGTTGCCGTTTGTTTGTATAACATCCCCTTTATATTCTAACACTATAACAAGGAGGGATGGTCTTGGAGCATTCACATCTGCATTTTTTCGTTCGTTTAACGAAGTTGCTATTCATTTTAGTTTGCTTATATTTTATTGTAAAGCTTCAGTCGGTATGGCTGCCGTTTTTACATGTATTTATTAAAATTATGACCCCTTTTCTCATCGCCGCATTCATTACATACTTATTGCATCCTGTTGTTGAATACGTTCATAAGCGAGGCATGCCGAGAGCGCTTGCCATTCTTGCCATTTATGCACTATTTTTTGGTGGAATCGGTTTTGCTATTTACAAAGGGGCACCGTTGTTCATTGCTCAGCTAGAAGATTTAAATAAAAGCTTACCGATATTTGTTCGTACGTATGAACAATGGACGAATTATATTCATGAAGAAACAGCCACATGGCCTTATGATGTCCATCAACGCATTGAGGCGATGATGACAGAAGCGGAGTCATTTATTAGCGAGGCGGTTACAGGTGCGATTATTGGAGTGAAACAACTCATTAATCGAATCATCATCTTTTTTATTATTCCTTTCATTGCGTTTTACATGTTAAAAGATGTGGAGCTTATTAAAAAAGCAGCGTGGGAATGGACTCCGAAAAAATGGCGCCATAAAGGTATGCAATTTTTACGCGACGTTGATCAAACGCTCGGTGGATATATTCGTGGACAATTGTTCGTCTGTTTTTTGATCGGAACGGCTGCTACGCTTTCGTTTTGGCTTATTGATATGAAATATCCCCTCTTGCTTGGCATGATCGTCGGGGTTACAAATGTCATCCCGTATTTCGGACCAATTATTGGAGCTATTCCAGCGGCGATTATTGCTGCAACCGTATCAGTAAACAAACTGCTTCTTACTGTTGGAATCGTCTTTTTATTGCAGTTCATTGAAGGAAACATTTTATCCCCACTTATTGTAGGGAAAAGCTTACATTTACATCCGCTTATTATTATGTTTTCCTTATTTGTTGGTGGGGAAATCGGTGGCATCATCGGTTTAATTGTTGCTGTTCCGATCGTTGCGATTGCTAAGGCGACATTTGTACACATTCGCTCGCTGAAAACAAATTGACAAAAAAAAGGGGCTTGTCTATAATTTTCACAAGAGTGATACATAAAAAACGATGACGGATCGAGTATGTTACAGTCCATCTTAAAGCGCTTTTGGCGCACAGAGAGGAATTTCCGTGGCTGAAAGAAATTCCAGATGAAGAGTAACAGAACGCTAATCCTGAGTGCAGGCAAACCCTGCCGACGAAGCCACGTTACGGCGGTTGAGGTGATGGACGTTTTGTCCATAAACAGGGTGGTACCGCGAGCAAGCTCTCGTCCCTGAGCAGGGATGGGAGTTTTTATATTTTTATAAGGGAGGAAGGAAACGTGAAGAAGCTAACATCTGCTCAAGTTCGTCAAATGTTTTTAGACTTTTTTAAAGAAAAAGGTCACGCTGTTGAGCCGAGCGCATCGCTTATTCCGATTGACGATCCGTCATTGTTATGGATCAATAGCGGTGTCGCAACGTTAAAAAAATATTTTGATGGCCGCGTCATTCCAGACAATCCGCGCATTTGTAATGCGCAAAAATCAATTCGTACAAACGACATTGAAAACGTCGGAAAAACAGCGCGCCACCATACGTTTTTTGAAATGCTCGGAAACTTCTCGATCGGCGACTATTTTAAACGAGAAGCAATTCATTGGGCATGGGAGTTTTTAACGAGCGAAAAATGGATCGGTTTTGATCCGAACCGTCTTTCTGTGACAATTCATCCAGAAGATGAAGAAGCGTTTGACATTTGGCATAACGAAATTGGATTGCCAGAAGAACGCATTATTCGATTGGAAGGGAACTTCTGGGATATCGGGGAAGGTCCGAGCGGTCCGAACACAGAAATTTTCTACGACCGCGGGGAACAATTTGGCAACGACCCGAACGATCCAGAATTATATCCGGGTGGAGAAAACGAACGTTATTTAGAAGTATGGAACCTCGTCTTTTCGCAATTTAACCATAACCCTGACGGTACATATACACCGCTTCCTAAGAAAAACATTGATACGGGCATGGGATTAGAGCGGATGTGCTCGATTTTACAAGACGTTCCGACAAACTTTGATACCGATTTATTTATGCCAATCATTCGTGCAACTGAACAAATTTCAGGGGAAACATATCGCACGGATGCCGAAAAAGACGTAGCATTTAAAGTCATTGCCGACCATATTCGTACGGTCACGTTTGCGATTGGCGACGGGGCGCTGCCATCGAACGAAGGACGCGGTTATGTGTTGCGTCGTTTGTTGCGCCGTGCCGTTCGCTATGCGAAACAATTAAACATTCAACGTCCATTTATGTATGAGCTCGTTCCAGTGGTCGGTGAAATTATGGTCGACTATTATCCGGAAGTGAAAGAAAAAGCATCGTTCATTCAAAAAGTAATTAAAAATGAAGAAGAGCGCTTCCATGAAACGTTAAATGAAGGACTTGCAATTTTAGCAAGCGTCATCGAAAAAGAAAAACAACGTGGTAGCGATACAATTAGCGGCGAAGATGTATTCCGCTTGTACGACACATACGGCTTCCCTGTGGAATTAACGGAAGAGTATGCGGAAGAAGAAGGAATGAAAGTCGATCACGGCGGTTTTGAACGTGAAATGGAGCGCCAGCGCGAACGGGCACGTGCTGCACGTCAAGATGTTGATTCGATGCAAGTCCAAGGCGGCGTATTAGGCGACATTAAAGTAGAAAGCACGTTTGTCGGTTATGACCAGCTTTCTGTTTCTTCTGTTGTCGAAGTAATCGTAAAAGACGGACAACTTGTCAATGAGGTAAGCGAAGGACAAGAAGCGCAATTGATTTTACGTGAAACGCCGTTTTATGCAGAAAGCGGTGGACAAATTGCTGACCGCGGTTGGATTGAAGGAGAGACAGGAAAAGCGTACGTAAAAGACGTACAAAAAGCACCAAACGGTCAACATTTACATCACATCGTCGTCGAACAAGGGGTTATTCAAACAAACGGCACATATATCGCACATGTCGACGAAGCAGCGCGCGTCGATATTGTGAAAAACCATACAGCGACGCATTTGTTGCATCAAGCGTTAAAAGATGTGCTTGGTGTGCATGTGAACCAAGCTGGTTCGCTTGTTGCTCCTGATCGTTTACGCTTTGACTTTACGCATTTCGGTCAAGTAAAGCAAGAAGAGCTCGAGCAAATTGAAGCGATCGTTAACGAGCAAATTTGGCGCAATCTCCCTGTTGCGATTGAATATAAACCGCTTGATGAAGCAAAAGCGATGGGGGCGATGGCGCTATTTGGTGAAAAATATGGTGACATCGTGCGCGTCGTGCAAGTAGGCGATTACAGCCTAGAGCTTTGCGGTGGCTGCCATGTGAAAAATACAGCCGAAATCGGTTTGTTTAAAATTGTTTCTGAATCGGGCATTGGGGCAGGCACACGTCGGATTGAAGCAGTTACAGGAAAAGCTGCGTATCGTTTAATGAATGATCAAATTGCATTATTAAAAGAAGTAGCGGAAAAATTAAAAACGAATCCGAAAGATGTGTTAACGCGCATCGATACACTCATGAACGATATGCGCGAATTGCAACGTGAAAATGAATCGCTTGCTGCTCGTTTAAGCCATATGGAAGCAGAAAATTTAGTGAACCAAGTAAAAGAAGTAAACGGTGTTCCACTTGTCACAAGTAAAGTGAACAACGCCGATATGAACAGCTTACGTGCAATGGTCGACGATTTAAAACAAAAATTAGGTTCAGCGATCATTGTGCTTGCTTCTGTACAACAAAATAAAGTAAACTTAATTGCTGGTGTCACAAACGACTTAATCGACCGCGGTTATCACGCTGGAAAACTCATTAAAGAAGTGGCGACGCGTTGTGGCGGCGGCGGCGGTGGCCGAGCGGATATGGCACAAGCGGGCGGAAAAGATGCGAATAAAGTAGATGAGGCACTTAAATTTGTCGAACAGTGGGTAAAATCTGTTTAATAAACGGTGGAAATCGTGTACAATGGATGTAAGGATGGATATGCCAGATTTCGTGGAACGTGAGAGTGGGGTGCAAAAAAACGGTGAGTTCGTTTGATAACACAATGCAATTTAACTTCTCGGAAGAACCGATGGACGTCGATGTTCGGGAAGTATTGCTTGCCGTATACGACGCATTACAGGAAAAAGGGTATAACCCAATTAACCAAATTGTCGGTTACTTGTTGTCTGGTGATCCAGCTTACATCCCTCGTCATAAAGATGCCAGAAACATGATTCGCAAAGTCGATCGCGACGAATTAATTGAAGAATTAGTGAAATTCTATTTACGAACACATCGTGAGGAATAGACACATGCGCATTTTAGGATTAGACTTTGGAACGAAAACGCTCGGCGTTGCCGTAAGCGACGAGTTAGGATGGACGGCTCAAGGCGTCGAGACGATTCGTATCGATGAAGAAAACGGTGAATACGGCTTTGACCGTTTGCGCCAATTAATTGAAAAATATGCGGTCGAAGAAATTGTGATCGGGTTTCCGAAAAATATGAATGGTACAATTGGACCGCGCGGCGAGGCGACACAACGCTTTGCCGAACAAGTGAAACAAACGTTTTCACTTCCTGTCGTCTTGTGGGATGAAAGACTGTCCACCATGGCGGCAGAACGAATGTTAATCGCTGCGGACGTTAGTCGAAAAAAACGTAAAAAGGTGATCGACAAAATGGCTGCGGTGATGATTTTACAATCTTATTTGGACCATAAACAATTGAGGTGAACATGATGGAACACGGTGAAAAACACATTACAGTCGTTGACGAAGACGGCAACGAACAACTTTGCGAAGTACTATTTACATTTGAATCTGAAGAATTCGGAAAATCTTACGTTTTGTACTACCCAATCGGTGCAGAAGAAGATGACAACGAAGAAATTGAAATTCACGCATCTTCTTT
The DNA here is from genome assembly GCF_013096965.1 of Anoxybacillus sp. CHMUD. Classification (NCBI taxonomy): domain Bacteria; kingdom Bacillati; phylum Bacillota; class Bacilli; order Caryophanales; family Anoxybacillaceae; genus Anoxybacillus; species Anoxybacillus sp. CHMUD. The sequence continues at coordinate 10,877 of NZ_SDLG01000021.1, read as the reverse complement.
TATCCCAGGAGAAGATGGGCAGGCAGGAGAATTGCAGCCGATCGAAACAGAAGAAGAATGGGATATGATCGAAGAAATGCTAAACACATTTCTCGGTGAAGAGGAAGAAGATGAAGAATAAGAGGTTGACTATGCGTCAGCTTCTTTTTTTATTTATGTCGTGTCGGTGTTTGTAGTATAATGTGAAAAGTGAGGGAGGATGACGTATGTTACAAGAACATGAAGCGAAGACGGTGCGAAAAATTGTCCTATACATTACAGCACCTTTGTTATTGTTGATAATTGCCGCATGCATTGGCTTGTTTGTATATATTCGTTCCGCATTGCAGCCTGTTGATCCGAACGACAAAACGCCGATTCATGTTGAAATTCCGATCGGTTCATCGGTGTATACGATTGCGAATGTATTAGAAAAAAACGGTGTGATTAAAAATGCGACCATTTTTCGCTACTACGTGAAATTTAAAAATCATGCTGACTTTCAAGCGGGCAATTACACATTTACAAAAGCGATGACGTTAGCACAAATTGCTGAGCAGCTAAAAACGGGAAAACTCGTGAAAGAAGCGAAGCTAAAAATAACGGTTCCAGAAGGAAAACAACTGACACAAATTGCGACGATCATTTCACAAAAAACAGGCTATTCGACCGAAGAGATTATGGCGAAACTAACAAATCGTTCATATATCGAGGAGTTAGTGGAAAAATATCCTTCTGTTTTGACATCCGACATTTTCAATAAAAACATTCGTTACGCATTAGAAGGATATTTATTCCCAGCGACATATTCGTTTACAGAAGAAAAACCTTCGCTTGAAGAAATGATTGAAACCATGGTTGCGAAAACGGAAGAAGTATTAGCAAAATATACAGAAGACATGGAAGCGCGTGGCTTGACCGTCCATCAATTGCTAACGATGGCGTCACTTATTGAAGAAGAAGCAACGGAAAAAGCGGATCGCGAAAAAATCGCAAGCGTGTTTTACAATCGATTAGAAAAAGGTATGCCATTACAAACAGACCCGACTGTTTTATATGCGCTCGGACAGCATAAATCACGTGTATACTATAAAGACTTAGAAGTAAACTCGCCTTACAATACGTATATGCATAAAGGACTTCCGCCAGGGCCGATTGCAAACGCAGGCGAAGCATCGATTCAAGCGGCTCTTCATCCTGCTGAAACAGACTACTTTTACTTTTTAGCCACGCCAGCGGGAGATGTCATTTTTACAAAAACACTTGACGAACATAATCGCGAAAAGGCAAAATATATCGGAAAGCAATAAAACGTTCGCTTTTTGTTTTGATTTATGGTAGTATATATAAAGTTATGGATCGTGATGAAACAAGAGTTCAATTCGTTTGAACTCTTGTTTTTGCGAGGAGGACAGTTCGTTGGTAAATGAGGAAATGATTCATTATTTAGAACGATTACTACCAAAAAAAGAAGAAGCGATCGTAGCGATGGAACAATATGCGCATGAACATCATGTGCCGATTATGGATGCGCTCGGCATCGAAACGATGTTGCACATTTTAAAACTTGTTCAACCGACGCGCATTTTAGAAATTGGCACCGCGATCGGATACTCCGCCATACGCATGGCAAAAGCGTTGCCAAATGCGCACATTGTTACGATTGAACGAGATGAAAAGCGCTATAAACAAGCGCTCGTTTATGCAGAACAAACGAATACAAAAGCACAAATGACGTTATTGTTTGGCGATGCGCTTCATATAAGCGATGAAGTAAAAAAACATGCTCCGTTCGATGTATTGTTTATTGACGCGGCAAAAGGACAATATCGCCGCTTTTTTGAGTTGTACGAGCCGCTATTAAGCGAGCGAGGAATTATTATAACGGATAACGTACTATTCAAAGGGCTTGTAGCAACAAACGAACCGATTGAACAAAAACGCATTCGTCAGCTTATCAAAAAAATTCAAGCATATAACGAATGGCTGATGGCGCATCCACGCTATGAGACAGTCATCATTCCGATCGGTGACGGAATGGCGATATCGAGAAAACGAGGTGAATAGAATGAAAAAACCAGAATTGCTTGTTACGCCAACGAGCGTGGCGCATATTGAACAACTCGCACAAGCAGGAGCGAATGCTGTCATCATTGGTGAACAACGGTACGGCTTGCGTTTAGCAGGTGAGTTTTCACGTCAAGATGTGATCGATGCGATGCAAGTCGCCCGAAAAAACGATGTACGTGTATATGTGGCAATGAACGCACTTTTTCATAATGACAAAGTTGATGAACTGAGCGACTATGTCCGCTTTTTAGCAGAGCAACAAGTCGATGCGATCGTGTTTGGCGACCCAGCTGTCTTAATGACAGTACGGGAAGTGGCACCGCATATGAAACTTCATTGGAATACAGAAACGACAGCGACAAACTGGTACGCTTGCAACTATTGGGGACGAAAAGGAGCAAAACGTGCCGTTCTTGCCCGCGAGTTGAATATGGAAGAAATCATTGATATTAAAAATCATGCGGAAGTGGAAATTGAAGTGCAAGTACATGGAATGACATGCATGTTCCAATCGAAACGTTCCCTCATCGGTAACTATTTCGAATATCAAGGCAAGTTTATGGAAATTCAACAAATGAAATACGCAAAAGGGCTCTTTTTGTACGACAAAGAACGCGACAACAAATATCCGATTTTCGAAGATGAAAACGGTACGCACATTATGAGCCCTAATGATATTTGCATTATTGATGAACTTGAAGACATGATTGACGCCAAAATCGATAGCTTTAAAATTGACGGCGTCCTTCATGAGCCAGAGTATATTACCGAAGTAACAAAACGATATCGCCGTGCTATTGATTTATGCGTAGAACATCGCGAACAATACGAAGAAGAAAAAGCAAAGTTGTTTGCAGAAATTGAAGCGATTCAGCCGACACATCGCCCGTTAGACACCGGCTTTTTCTTTAAAGAAACGGTATATTAAACGAAAAGGAGGGAGCCTTCATGAGCATATCACAAATTATCAATGGCAAGCGTGTCATTGTGAAAAAACCAGAGTTGCTTGCGCCCGCTGGCAACTTAGAAAAATTGAAAGTGGCTGTGCATTATGGAGCAGACGCGGTCTTTATCGGCGGACAAGAATACGGTCTTCGTTCTAATGCCGATAACTTTACGCTTGAAGAAATGGCGGAAGGTGTGCAATTTGCAAGCAAATACGGTGCGAAAATTTATGTGACGACAAACATTTACGCACATAACGAAAACATTCCAGGGCTAGAAGAGTACTTGCGTGGGTTAGAGCGCGTCGGCGTGCACGGTATTATTGTCGCTGATCCGCTCATTATTGAAACCGCACGTCGCGTTGCACCAAAGTTAGAGGTGCATTTAAGTACGCAACAGTCGCTCACGAACTGGAAAGCGGTGCAATTTTGGAAAGAAGAAGGGCTTGAACGGGTCGTTTTAGCACGCGAAACAAGCGCGGAAGAAATTCGCGAAATTAAAGAAAAAGTCGATATTGAAATCGAAACATTTATTCACGGTGCAATGTGTATTGCATATTCTGGTCGCTGTGTATTAAGCAACCATATGACTGCGCGTGATTCGAACCGCGGCGGCTGTTGTCAATCGTGCCGCTGGGATTACGATTTGTACAAGCTTGAAGGCGATCAAGCAGTCGCATTATTTGACAAAGAAGACGATCCGTTTGCGATGAGCCCGAAAGATTTAAACTTAATTCAATCGATTCCAAAAATGATTGAGCTCGGTATTGATAGTTTAAAAATCGAAGGACGCATGAAGTCCATTCACTACGTCGCAACGGTTGTAAGCGTGTATCGTAAAGTGATTGATGCATATTGTGCTGATCCTGACAATTTCGTCATTCGTAAAGAGTGGCTAGATGAGCTTGATAAATGTGCGAATCGTGACACCGCGCCAGCCTTTTTTGAAGGTGTTCCAGGCTATAAAGAGCAAATGTTTGGCGTTCATAGCAAAAAAACGACGTACGATTTCGTCGGACTTGTGCTTGACTATGACAAAGAAACGGGCATCGTGACGTTGCAACAACGCAACTTCTTTAAGCCGGGCGATGAAGTGGAATTTTTCGGACCTGAAATTGAAAACTTTACACAAGTCATTGAAACCATTTGGGATGAGGAAGGAAATGAGCTTGATGCTGCTCGTCATCCGCTCCAAATTGTTCGTTTTAAAGTCGATCGCGAAGTTTTCCCATACAACATGATGAGAAAGGGGCACTAACATGAGGAAGAAACCGGTTGTCATCGGGGTCGCTGGAGGCTCCGGTTCGGGGAAAACGACCGTTACGAAAGCGATTTATGAACATTTTCAAGGACATTCCATTTTAATGCTCGAACAAGATTTTTATTATAAAGATCAAAGCCACTTGCCGTTTGAAGAGCGCTTAAAAACGAATTACGACCATCCGCTTGCTTTTGACAATGATTTGCTTATTGAACATATTCATAAATTGTTGAATTATGAGCCGATTGATAAACCTGTATACGACTATACGCTTCATACGCGTTCAAACGACGTTATTCGCGTCGAGCCGAAAGATGTCATCATTTTAGAAGGTATTCTTGTATTAGAAGACGAACGATTGCGCAACTTAATGGATATTAAAGTGTACGTTGATACCGATGCTGACATTCGCATCATTCGTCGCCTATTGCGCGACATTAAAGAGCGCGGACGCACGCTTGAATCAGTCATCGAGCAATATGTAAACGTCGTGCGTCCAATGCACAATCAATTTATTGAACCGACGAAACGGTATGCCGACATTATCATCCCAGAAGGCGGTCATAATCACGTTGCTATCGATTTAATGGTTACAAAAATTCAAACGATTCTTGAACAAAATTCTATTTTGTAATACCATAGCATAGATAATATGTAAACTTTTTGTCTTGTGTACGAACTGCTCGTTCGTACATTTTCCATACATAAATAAAAAGGAGTGAATGACATGTCAATGGAAAAGGAATACCCAATGACGAAAGCGGGGAAGGAGAAGCTCGAGCAAGAACTTGAATATTTAAAAACGGTGAAACGAAAAGAAGTCGTTGAGCGCATTCAAATTGCGCGCAGCTTCGGGGATTTATCGGAAAACTCGGAGTACGATGCGGCAAAAGATGAGCAAGCGTTCGTGGAGTCACGCATTCAAATGCTTGAAAATATGATTCGCAATGCGAAAATTATCGAAGAAGATTTAGAAAAGACAGATACCGTATCGCTTGGAAGAACGGTAACATTTATTGAGCTTCCAGATGGAGAAGAGGAATCGTATACGATCGTCGGTAGTGCAGAAGCTGATCCGTTCGAAGGGAAAATTTCAAACGACTCCCCAATTGCCAAATCGCTTATCGGTCGTCGCGTTGGTGAAGAAGTAACCGTTCATACACCTGGCGGCGACATGGTTGTCAAAATCGTTGCAGTCAAATAGGTTTTAAAAGACAACACCTCGTCGACAATGAAGACGAGGTGTTTTTTATGGTAAAAAAACGAATGGTCATCATATTAATAATGATTCAACTAGCCATATTCGGTTTGATCGGTCGACTCGTTCAATTACAACTTGTGAGCACCGAGTCGTTTCACGGGATAAACTTAATTGAAGCGAGCGTCGCTCAGCGCACCGAACAGCTCGTGATCGACGATGGACGCGGCGTATTCGTTGACCGAAACGGCCAGCCGCTCACATATGAATACGTTCCAACGCTCGTTTTATTTCCATTCTTAAAGAAAATGGATTGGCCAATCGATCAAATTGCTGCGATCGTTTCCGTGTCCAAAGAAACAATTAAACGACAGCTAGAAGAGGCGAAAGGTCCGATCATTTTACATGATGGTCAACAGCCGATTCAACTACAACCGTGGCAAATGGAACGGATTAATGATTTGCGCATCCCAGGTGTGATTGCCGTTCATAAACAGTATGAACTCAAACAAAAATATGCGCAACATGTCATCGGTTTACTTGGAGAAAATGAAAAATTGCTGAAAGAACGGTACGGGGATAAAACATTATCACCACAAACAAAAATTGGTGTATCTGGGTTACAAAGTTCTTTTGATGAATTTCTCATTCCAGATGGGGAAACGAAACTATTGTATCATGTCGATGCGCGCGGTGAGCCGCTGTTCGGTATGGATGTGAAATATACAGAGCAGGCGAATCCGTTTTATCCAATTACGGTACAAACGACGATTGATCGTACTCTGCAACAACGTGTTGAGCAAATCGTTGCACAACATGGCATGGAAAAAGGGGCGGTCGTTTTGCTTGATGTCGAAACGAATGATGTTGTTGCGTTAGCGAGCGCTCCCGCCATTGATGAACGAGATCCGTACAAAGATGGAGCGATGGAAAATAAGGCGCTTCTTCCGCAAGTGCCGGGATCTGTTTTTAAAATTGTCGTTGCAGCCGCAGCGTTTGAAAACGGGCTTGTTCACGGACAGACGTTTAACTGTGATCGTAAAATTAACGGTGAGCAAGAAGAGAAAAAGAAAGGGATGCGCTCGTTTGAAGATAGCTTTGCGATTAGTTGCAATCGAACGTTTGGAGAGCTAGGAAAACAGCTCATTGCGATAGACGAAAATATGTTTGATGTATATGCTCGAAAGCTCGGTTTGCTTCCGCGCGTGGGTTGGGAAGGAGATGTATATCATTTTCAATCGTTTCGCCCGCTTCGTGAAGAGAAAAAAGGGAACATTTGGGGAGATGCACGGGATAAACATATTCCGCTTGCTATTGCTCAAACGTCAATCGGTCAAAAAGATGTACGCGTTTCACCGCTGGCGGTGGCGAATATGATGGCAACGATTGCTCGCGGTGGTGAGGCAAAACAAGTGCGCATCACTAAAAAAATGATGTATAAAAACGGAACGACATTTTTCACATTTGATGAGAAGCGGTTAACGATGGATTCATTGCAGAAAGAGACGATCGACAAACTACAAGAGCTATTACAACTCGTTGTGACGCATCCGGAAGGGACTGGGCGTTCGTTTCAATCATTGCCATATGCCGTGGCAGGAAAATCAGGAACAGCAGAAACAGGGAAAGGAGAACTCGTAAATAAATGGTTTGCGGGTTATTTCCCAGCTGATCGTCCAAAATACGCGCTCGTTGTGGTACAATTAGAAACAACGTCATCTGCCTCCGTCACGAATGCCATTTTTGCTGATATCGTTCGCGCAACATATGATTTGGAAGAGAAAGGAAGGTATGAAGAGTGAGCAGCCGTTTTGCGAAACGTTCAAAACAAAGAAAAGTAAACCGCATATTGAATACGTTAATTACCATTGTATTTGCGCTTATTTTATTTTTTGGATGGAAATGGTTGTTCGCCAACGACCGACCGACAAAAGAAACGAATGCTTCGCCACAACCGGTTGAAGTGGAGACAAATGAGCCGCCAAACGATGAGCAACCATCCGAAACGGAAACAGAAACAAATGAGCAACAATCGAACGACAACGTTGAAGAAACGGTTGTCGATGATCCAAACTCAAACGTGATTCGTGAGATCGTCAATCCGACATGGCAGCCGATCGGCACGACCCAATCTGAGCCACATGTGACACAATACGATAAAAACTCGGTCGATTGGAAAGAGATGCTCGATGCTATTAGTTATGCGACAGGCATTTCTTCGTCCGATCTTATCGTCTGGTTTATCGGAAATGGCGGCAGCCCGAATCACGCCGTTGCTACCGTTTCCAAAAAAGATAAAACAGAACATTATAAAGTGTTTATCGAATGGGTGACAAATGAAGGGTGGAAGCCAACAAAAGTACAGCAATTAAAAGAAATAGAGCGCCGTCCGTGACGCTCTATTTTTTTGCTTTGAAATGCACCATGGCACTATAAAGACGTTGCCCGTTTTCGAGCAGTTGCATTTGATAGGAAACATGATGTACTTCAAGCATAATCGCTTTGTTATGTTCAATTTGGTCGTTAATTTTTTTCTCTAACGTCGCTAAGTCTGTCGCTTCGAAAAATTCTACTTTATCTTGAATGAGATCAAACGTAATCATCGTCTTCCTCCTCTCTACACGTAGTTTAACACATTTCCATTGAACATCGACAAAAAATGTGATAGATTGAGAACAGTAATACGTTTAATTCATACTATACTTATAGGAATTATTACTTTTAAATGGAGTGTGACATCATGGGACGTGAGTTTTTAGACATCTTTGAAACGTGGGCACAGTCGTACGATTCGTCAGTATACGGGCACGATGAGCAATATCGTGACGTATTTGACGGATATGAGACGATTTTAAATACAGTTGTTGAAAAAAGCGGCAACGTCGTGTTAGAGTTCGGCGTTGGCACAGGAAATTTAACAAAAAAACTAATTGAGGCGAATAAAACCGTATATGGCGTTGAACCGTCTGCACCGATGCGTGAGCTCGCCAAAGAAAAACTCGGTCATGTGACGATTGAAGACGGAGACTTTTTACAGTTTCCTTTGCCAAATGAACCGATCGATACGATCGTGAGCACATATGCTTTTCACCATTTAACAGATCAAGAAAAAGAAGAAGCGATCGGCAAATATAGCACACTTCTTCGTAAAGGTGGTAAAATAGTGTTTGCGGATACAGCGTTTATTGACCGCGAAGCGTACGAGGCGATGATTGCAGAAGCGAAACAAAAAGGATTTGTCGATTTAGCGGAAGACTTACAGCGCGAATATTACACGACAATTCCTGCCTTAGAGCATATGTTTACAACGCACGGTTTTACCGTCACATTTACGCCAATGAATCGTTTCGTCTGGTTGATGGAAGCTGTCAAACAATAAGTGAAAGAGGTTGAAACGATGAACATAGCAATCATTGGAGCGATGGAAGAAGAAGTAGCCATTTTACGAGAAAAAATAGCGAACCGAACAGAAACAACGGTAGCAAATTGTTCTTTCTATAGCGGCACGTTAGACGGAGCGAACGTCGTCTTATTAAAATCAGGCATTGGAAAAGTAAACGCAGCGATGTCAACAACGATTTTGTTAGAGCGGTTTGCGCCAGATGTCGTTATTAATACAGGTTCGGCCGGCGGTTTTGCGCCGTCGCTAAACGTTGGCGATATCGTCATTTCAACCGAAGTTGTTCATCATGATGTAGATGTGACGGCATTCGGCTATACGTACGGACAAGTGCCGGGCATGCCGGCGCGCTACGCCGCAGATGAGCGGTTAGTGCAAGCGGCTGAAACGAGCGCGGCGCACATTCGCGACATTCAAGTGGCAAAAGGATTAATTGCGACAGGCGATTCCTTTATGCACGATCCAGCGCGCGTCGATTTTGTACGCAAGCAATTCCCTGACTTATACGCAGTTGAAATGGAAGCTGCTGCGATTGCGCAAGTATGTCATCAATTTAACGTCCCGTTTGTCGTCATTCGCGCATTATCAGACATCGCAGGTAAAGAGTCGAACGTATCGTTTGAACAATTTTTACAAAAAGCAGCTCTTCACTCATCTGAACTTGTGCAATTAATGGTGAATGAATTAAATAAATAGGGAGAGGCATCCTCTCCTTCTTTTCATCTTTTGGGAGGTCACAACATGAAAGTAGCGAAAAACGTGCATGAATTAATCGGCCGTACGCCAATCGTTGAAATTACGCAATTTCCGCTGCCAAAGGGGGTACGCATATTTGCGAAATTGGAATATTTTAACCCAGGCGGAAGCGTCAAAGATCGTCTCGGCCAAGAATTGTTAAACGATGCGCTAGCGACAGGCAAGTTAAAAGAAGGTGGAACGATTATCGAGCCGACGGCAGGCAATACAGGGATCGGTCTTGCGCTTGCGGCGATCGGAAAAAACATTCGCGTCATTTTTTGCGTCCCCGAAAAGTTCAGCATCGAAAAACAACAACTCATGCGCGCGCTTGGCGCAACAGTAATCAACACCCCAACGAGCGAAGGGATGGAAGGAGCGATTCGTAAAGCGAAAGAGTTGGCGGCTGAAATTCCAAACTCCTACTGCCCACAGCAGTTCGCTAATCCAGCGAACCCACGCACGTATTATAAAACGCTCGGTCCAGAAATTTGGGAGCAACTGGACGGACATATTGACGTATTTGTCGCCGGTGCAGGAACAGGCGGTACATTTATGGGAACGGCGCAATTTTTAAAAGAAAAAAATGCGCGTGTGAAAACGGTCATCGTAGAACCAGAAGGCTCGATTTTAAACGGTGGAAAACCAGGCCCGCACCGAACGGAAGGCATCGGTATGGAGTTTTTACCGACGTATATGGATCCGAGCTATTTTGATGCGATTCATACTATACTTGATGATGATGCGTTTCGGCGCGTGAAAGAGTTGGCGCAAAAGGAAGGCTTGCTTGTTGGTAGCTCGTCTGGTGCGGCGTTTCATGCAGCGTTATTAGAGGCGGAACAGGCGAAAGAAGGAACGAACATTGTCGTCGTATTTCCAGATAGTAGCGAACGGTATTTAAGTAAAAACATTTACGGGGGAAGCGCAAGAAAGCCCCTGCCTTTAGACAAGGGGATGAATTGCGTATTTTTTTGATAAATTTATTAGATGTGTTTATTTTATCTATTGTTTATGGTATATTTAGTATAGAGGTGATTGTTTTTGGAAAACGAAAAATACACCCATAAAAAAGGGATTGTTTATCTCAATCAATATCATATTGTGTTTTGTCCAAAATACCGTAGAAAAGTGTTAGTTGGAGATATTGAACGAGATTTAAAAAAAATTTTTGAAGAAGTTGCCAAAGAACATGATGTACAAATCAAAGCAATGGAAATTATGCCTGATCATGTTCATTTGTTCATTTCTTTTGACCCTCGTCAACATTTGCACAAAATTATACAAGCGTTT